>DOZZ01000039.1:0-21569 GCA_003517725.1 Bryobacterales bacterium
GTGCAGTCGGGCTGAAAGCCCTCCGCAGGCTGAACGCCCGCCCCACGTACCGACTGAGGAAGTTTATTCGACGCCGCTTGTAGTTGTCGCCTGATTACGGATTGCGGCGGAGAAAGTCGAAGTCGCAGCCTTGGTGGGCCTGGTTGACGTGCTCCCAGTAGAGGCGGCCGTAGCCACGAGTGTAGGGCGAGGCCGGCGGAGTGAACGCGGACAGGCGGCGGGCTAGTTCTTCGGGCGGCAGGTTTACCTCGATACGGCGGTTGGGGACGTCTAGCGTGATGGAGTCTCCCGTGCGCACGGCGGCTAACGGGCCGCCCGCGGCGGATTCGGGGGCGATGTGCAACACGACGGTGCCGAAACTGGTGCCGCTCATGCGCGCGTCACTGATGCGCACTACATCGTTTATTCCTTGACGCAGCAGCGCCTTCGGCATCGGGATGTGGCCCCATTCGGGCATGCCCGGGCCCCCCTTCGGGCCTGCGTTCTTCAGCACCAGCACGGTGTCGCTGGTGACTGGAAGATTTTCGTTATCGACGCCGTCGAGCATCTGCTGGTAACTTTCGAAGACGTGGGCCGGGCCGGTGTGAGTCAGCAGCGCCGGGGAAGCGGCGGTTTGCTTGATCACGGCGCCACCGGGCGCGAGATTGCCGCCCAGGATGGCGATGCCGCCTTCGGAGTGCAGCGGCGCGGCGGCCGGGCGGATCACGTCGCGGTCGTGACACACGGCGCCGGCAATATTCTCGGCTAAGGTTTTGCCCGTGACCGTGAGTGCGCCGGCGTGCAGCAGCGGGAGCAACTCCTGGAGCAGCGCGCTGACGCCGCCGGCGGCGAAGAACTCTTCCATCAGGAACTGGCCCGACGGTTTGATGTTGGCGAGATAGGGCGTGCGGCGCGAGATGACGTCGAACTCAGAGAGCGCGAGGTCGATGCCCAGCCGGCCCGCGAGCGCCAGTAGATGGACCACGGCGTTAGTAGAACCGCCCAGCGCCATGCAGGCCGTGATGGCGTTTTCAAGAGCATCGCGCGTGATGATGCGCGATGGGCGCAGATCTTCAAGAACCATCTGGACCGCGCGGCGGCCGCTATGCTCAGCCATCAAGAGGCGGCGCGAATCGACTGCTGGAATAGCCGCGCAGCCGGGCAGCGTCATGCCCATGGCTTCGGCCAGGCAGGCCATGGTGCTGGCGGTGCCCATGACGGTGCAGTGGCCGGGGCTGCGGGCCAGGCCGGCTTCCACTTCGCACCACTCTTCGGGGGTGAGGCGGTTGGTGCGGTAGAGGTCAAAGAGCTGGCGGCCGTCGGTGCCGGAGCCAAGCCGGCGCATCTTCCACTGGCCGCTGAGCATGGGGCCGCCGGTGACCACGATGGCGGGCAGGTCGGCGGAGGCCGCGCCCATCAATTGCGCGGGCGTGGTCTTGTCGCAGCCGCAGAGCAGCACCACGCCGTCGATGGGGTTGCCGCGGATGGACTCCTCCACGTCCATAGCCATCAGGTTGCGGAAGAGCATGGCGGTGGGGCGCAGGAACATCTCGCCGAGCGAGATGGTGGGGAACTCGAGGGGCACGCCGCCTGCCGCCCACACGCCGCGTTTGACAGCTTCGGCTACCGTGCGAAGGTGGGCGTTGCAGTTGTTCAGTTCGCTCCAGGAGTTGCAGATGCCGATGATGGGCTTGCCGGCGAAGATGTCGTCGCCGAAACCTTCGGAGCGGAGCCAGGCGCGGCGCGCGAAGCTGTAGTAGTCGCCTTTAGACCACCATTCCGCACTGCGCAGCGCCGGCACATCCGAAAGTGTACCGGATGTTTTCGAAAAGCCGCCGTGAGATAATGGGGAATTCAGCAGCATGAGTGCACCGGGCAGTGAAGCAATCGTATCGGAGGAGTCGGGCGACCTGGCGCTGGCGCGCACGGGCGACGCGCAGGCGTTTGCGAACCTGATCCAGCGCTACGAGGGCAAAATCTTCCGCCTGGCGCAGCATATTACGCAGAATCGCGAAGATGCCGAGGACGTGCTGCAGGAAACCTTCCTGAAAGCCTATACGCACCTGGACCAGTTCCAGGGCAATTCCAAGTTTTACACCTGGATTGTCCGCATCGCGGTGAACCAGGCGCTCATGAAGCTAAGAAAACGCAAAACTGACCGGACCGTTTCGATGGATGAAGGCATCGATACAGGTGAGGACATTGTGGCGCGCGAGATCGCAACGTGGGACCCCAGCCCGGAAGAGCAGTACGGCCGCGAAGAGTTAGCCGAAATTCTGGATTCCGCGGTGCAGAGCCTGGCCCCGGCGTATCGCACGGTATTCGTTTTGCGGGACATCGAAGATCTTTCGACGGAGGAGACGGCGGCGGCGCTGGACCTTTCCATTCCGGCGGTGAAGAGCCGCCTGCTGCGCGCGCGGCTGCAACTGCGCGAGAAGCTCACCAAGTTTTTCAAACACAAGGGGGACGACGCTTTTGCTTACATGTAAGGACTTTCTGTCCGAGCTAAGCGACTACCTCGACGACAGCGTGGACAGCGAGATCAAGGCCAAGCTCGAAGAGCACATCAAGGCTTGCCCCAACTGCTGGGTGGTGTGCGACACGACGCGCAAAACCATTCAGGTGTACAAGGGCCAGACGGAGTGCTCGATTCCGCTCGATATCCACGCGCGCCTGATGGCCGCTATCGAGAAAAAGTGCGCGGAGCGCGGGAAGTAGCGCGCTTCCGGACCTTTCGGAAAGCCGCGTGGGTCAGTCGGGATTATCCTACGCGGCCGCGTCTATAATCTTCTGCCTATTCTCAGGCGAGAGAAACTCGCTGGACGAGACCGTCCCAGCAAGACACCCGAAGAAACTGTCCATCGCTTGTTGGTCTCGGAGAAGCGCCTGGTGAAACTGCCGCATTTCGGCGTTTGGCGTCTCAAGAGAGGCCATAGCACAGGTGAATTCGTACATTTCGGAAACCGCATCGTTGCGCTTCTGCTCGTATTCCTGAAGCGCTTGCTCCATGTTGCGGTTTCCCGAAAAACCGCTATCCAGCGCGTCACTCAGCAATTCAGCATCGCGAAAAGCGTCGGTGATCCCCTGGGCCGTAACTGGATCTTTATGATATCCAGCATCTCCGACAAGAGCCCAACCCGGTCCGTACGGCTTGCGGAAGAAATTCGGCACGTCGGCCATTCCCCGCAAGCGCTCTTCACGCCTGCCGCCTTCGAGAAAAGCGCCAACTTCAGGAACCTGCCTTAGCGTGCGCAAATAGTTTCCCTCGATGTCGCTCCTAATCTCGTGAAACTGATCGTGAGTCCAGAGGGTTAGAACCAGAGTCAGTCCGTCGTTAGTGGGCGCGAGAATCGACATGCAGCGTTCCCGCAAGTAAGCCTGAACACCGTTGGTGCGAATGCCGCTCCAGTACGAGTAATACCAGCAGGTGATGGCTGGCCTGGTTCTATATTCAGGCGCGACGGCCGTCCGCGCCACCAGCGAGTGCAGTCCATCGGCGCCAATCACAACGCGTGCTTTTTCGTCTATGGTTCGTCCGCCCCGCGAGTGCCCGCGAATGCCAGTGAACCGGCCGTTCTCGGTCAGGATGGCCGTGACAGAAAACCGTTCTCGAAGCTCGGCACCGGCAGCGACGGCGGCATCCACTAAAATTTTGTCCAGGGCCGTGCGGCGCACGCAGTAGGCATCTTCGACGCCCTCGGACGGCGGGAGAACGCCGCTCAACGCGTACGAACCCAAGTCCATCTTCACATCTTTAACGGGCGGGCAATTCGACGCGACTACGTTATTAAGCAAGCCCCAGCGCTGAAGACGCGCTATGCCGGGCTGCCAAATCATGTGACCCGAAATCGTATCGCTCGGAAAGCAGGCCCGATCTAGCAGCAGTACACGATATCCCTTCCGGCCGAGCAGCATGGCAACCGGTGAACCCGCGCACCGCGCGCCAATGACAATAACGTCGTACATCAGAACTCCGCCAGGGGCCCTGGAGGCTCACCCAGCGCTACTCGCCCGACATGGTATCATCTCTCAGCTAACTTAGACGGAAGAGGGGGCGGTATGCCGAAATTCGTCATCGAGCGCGATATTCCAGGAGCGGGCAAAATGACGCAAGCGGAAGCTCACGAAGCCGCGCTGAAGTCTCTGGAAGCACTCAAAGACCTAGGGCCTAAGATCCAGTGGCTGCACAGCTACGTGACCGAAGATAAGGTGTATTGCATCTATTTGGCGCCGGATGAGGAAATGATTTACGAACACGCCAAGCGAGCGGGATTTCCGGTTAATCGCGTCTCGGCCGTACGTCGATTGATGGACGCGACGGCGGCGGAATAAACATCAACTGGTTGCTTCCGAAGCCAGCGCATACTCAACCGCCTCGTCCATGGACATGCTTGCTCCGTCCATCCACGCATGCGCGGCGGCGCTGCTCTCAAGACTCTTCCGGGCTGACGCAAGTTCGGCATCGAGCTTGGCCCTAACGGAAGGTGGAAGCGGAATCCCACTCGCCTGCCGTAAGCTCAAGGATGCGCCGGCCATGCGAAGCGCTCGCTCCCACATGCCTGCGTTCGAAGCCGAGCATGCCATCTCTTCCAGCACGCCGATGACATCCTGCCGCTGCGCAAGGGCTTGAAAAAGGGATAAAGCTTCCGAGTAGAGGGTTCGCGCCTCATCGTGGCTGCCCTGTTCACGTGCCAAACTTCCGAGGTCCGCCAAAGACTGGGCGATCCCGGGACGCTCATCCAATGATCGGAAAGCTTCTAGCGCCTGCAGGTACATCAAGCGTGCCGTCGCGGAATCACCCTGCTCGCGCGCCACATCACCCTGATGGTTCAACGACCAAGCCACGCCCTCCTGATCCCCCAGGCTTTGAAACGTCTTCCGGCATTCCTCATGCAAGGACGCAGCCACCGTATAATCTCCTTGGGCCCGCACGACATCCGCAAGGTTACTCATGGTGCGGGCGGCGGAGATTTGGTCGCCAAGCTCTTGCCAGATGCTTAAACTATCCATGAACATCGACCGCGCCGCGGCATAGTTCCCGCAATCGCGATTGGCGATTGCAAAGCTGTTGAGAACGGCCAGAATACCAGGCTTGTCAGCCAGTTCCCGATATAGCAGCAGAGATTCTTCGAAGAGTTCACGAGAGCCGTCAAAGTCTCCATGCGAAAGTGCTAAATTCCCGGCGCTATAAAGAGCCTTCGCCCGCAATCTGGCAGGGCCGGCTGCGCCGGGCAATCGAAGGATGGCACTGAATCGGCGGCGCCCTTCCATCGAGTGCCCGTGATTATGCCAGGAATAAAACAGAGCGTTGGCGAGGCGCATGCTCCACTCTGCGTTGCCCGCCTCGATAAGCCAATCCAGCGCGGCCCGCAAGTTGTCGCGCTCCAGGCTGAATCGTTCCGTCCAAGCCCGCTGCTCCGGATGCCCGATCTCAACCGCGCTTTCCTCTGCCAGGACTAAACAGTACGCGGCATGGGCGCGACGTGTGGAAGGCGCGTCCCCGCTCGCATCGAGTCGCTCTAGCCCATACTCGCGAATTGTTTCCAGCATTTCAAAGCGGGCGTCTCCATCCGGCTGCGGAAACTGCCGAATGAGATTGTTATCCACGAGCGATGCCATGCCTTCGAATAAGTCAAATTCGAGGTCGCACCGCGTATTCGCAACGGCTTCAGCCGATTCTAGGGTGCAACCCCCGGTGAACACCGACAACCTCCGGAACAGCTTTTGCTGCCCCGCGCCGAGCAGTTCGTAGCTCCAGTCGATTGCTCCGCGCAAAGTTCGCTGTCGCGCGGGCTGGTCCCGTGGACCACCAGTCAGGAATTGCAAGCGTGTTTGCAATCGCGCCAGCATTGCCGGTGGGGGCAGCATTTTGGTTCGGGCAGCGGCCAGTTCAATCGCTAGCGGCAGGCCATCTAAGCGGGCGCAAATTTGGGCAATAGCGCGTGCGTTATCCTCATCCCAAATCAGATCCGGTTTAACCGCCGACGCGCGCTCGAAAAACAAAGCCACCGCCGGGCATTCAAGCAGTGTTTTTATGGCCGGCAATCGCCCTGAGTCGGGTAATTTCAGAGGCGGCACCGAAAACTCGCGCTCCCCATATAGGCGCAGTACTGCACGACTGGTAGCGAGGACTTTCAGTGCGGGCGCCGCTGAAAGCAGATCCGAGATCAAGGGTGCAGCTTCTAGCACCTGCTCAAAGTTGTCGATCAGTATCAACATCGGTTCTGCGTCGCTTAGCTGACTTTGCAACTGAGCCAGCAGCGATTGCGAACCAGTTTGCCGAAGCCCTAAGCTCTGCGCGATAGCCGAGAGCACTAGGGCCGGGTCCGTGACTGCGGCGAGCGCGACAAAGAACACGCCTCCCGGGAACCTGGCTCGGACCTCGGTTGCTAGCTCCACCCCCAATGCCGTCTTGCCAGTGCCGCCCGGACCGGTAAGGGTCAACAGGCGAGTCCCCGGTCGCAACAAGAGATTTTGGGCAGCGGCCAACTCGTTCTCGCGGCCGATAAGAGTCGTACGGGACACCGGCAGATTTCCCGGCGCGCGAAAATGCGATCGTCGCGGCGTCTCCGCCAGGTGATCACGGACCATCGTGAGATCGTGCGCAAGATCCTGAGTGGACGCATAACGTTCCTCCGGCTTTTTTGCCAGGCACCGCTCCAGCGCCCACTGCAGAGGCGGCGGTATCTGAGGGTTGAGTTGGCCGATCAAGTCTGGCTCTCCGCGAAGAATAGCCACTAGGGTTTCGATAGGTGTCGCTTCCCGAAACGCCGGCTTTCCAGTCACCATTTCATACAAGATTGCGCCGAATGAGAATTGGTCGGAGCGGAAGTCCACGGGCTGACCTTCAGCCTGCTCCGGCGACATGTACCCGATAGTTCCCAAAATCGTACCGGCCCCAGTTACAGGAGCTTTAGCCAGGGAGAGCGTGAACTCTTCGAAGATCGGACCGGGAGTTCCGAGTTTTGCCAATCCGAAATCGAGCAGCTTTAACAACCCGGTGCCGGTGACTATGATGTTTTCAGGTTTTAAATCCCGGTGGACAATCCCTTTAGCATGCGCGGTCGCCAGCGCGTCGGCCGCCTGTACCGCCAGGGCCAGCAATTTTTCTAAGGGAATAGGTCCTTCCAAGAGAATCTCTCGCAGGTTACGCCCCTGGACTAGCTCCATAACAATGAACGAGACTGAGTCCACACATCCGATGTCGTAAATGGTAACGATGTTCGGGTGGTTCAGGGCCGACGCAGAGCGAGCTTCCAGTTCAAATCGCTTGATCGCCTGCGGATCGCCCCCCACTCTCTGCCGGAGCACTTTCACGGCGACCTCGCGACTCAGCCGCGTGTCGCTGGCACGGTACACCTCTCCCATGCCGCCGGCCGCAAGAAAGGAGTCAATGCGGTACACCCCCAGGAGCGTGCCCGGCGGTAAGGGGCCAGCCCCGGCCAGCACCTGCGAATCCAGCAGCCCGGCGATGGATTGAGCCAGGAGCGATTTGAC
Organism: Bryobacterales bacterium; assembly: GCA_003517725.1. GTDB lineage: Bacteria > Acidobacteriota > Terriglobia > Bryobacterales > Bryobacteraceae > DOZZ01. The sequence goes on from DOZZ01000039.1 coordinate 7,477, forward strand.
TTCACCTCGCAGGTCGGGCTCAGCCTGAGCCAGCAGAGCTTCCCGTTCGGCGGGGCGCTCCAGGACCGCGTGGTACAGCCGCTCGATCTGAGCCCAGCGATCCGGCGTCATCAGAAGGCCGCGTAGGGCCGATTTTATCACTTTGAGAAGTCGGGTAACGTGGCGCGACTGGGTTCCGGAATGGCGGCCAGCCCCACCCGACGGCGGTCCAGTCTCCGGCGAATGATCTCGCCCTCTACGGCCGTGAAGGAAATCAGCTTACACCACATGCCATTCTGCTCCCGGCCGCTCCAATGGGGTTTCATGAGTCCTTCCTGGGAATGGCCGTCGTGGCCGAGCAACACGTGGCCGATCTCGTGTGCCAGCACGTGGCCCAGCACGGCGGCGGCCCGGTTGCGATCCCCCACGGGGAAAGCCACGCGGTCCTGGTACACCGTAATGCGCGTGCCGGTCGGCTGGAAGGGGCGGGCGGAGGCGCGCGCTCCGGGCGGCAATGCGGCGGGTGCTGTGCGGGCCCATTCGATGCCTACGGTAGTCAGATTGGGCGCCAGGCGCGTGCCGGCCGCTTCGATCTCAGCCTGGCTGCACGTGCTTTTCCAGCGCAGCTCAACGCCGATCAAACGATAGATGCGCGTGGCATAGACTTTGGCCAGCCACACAGTTTGGACGTCTTCTGCTTTCGGACTGAGGGGCAAACAGATGGTCAGGGTGCGCTCACCGGCCCAGCCGACCGTACTCAACATAAATCCCAGCAGCATCGTCGCTTTTGTCATGGCCCGCTCTCCTTCGCCCAAGTGAGCGAAAGAAGCAGCCGAAAACGCTAAGCGTGGAGTAAGATTTCTTCGATGGATTCCAGCGCCGATCCCCCAGCGCCGATCACGGCCCTGCTCCAGGCGTGGGGACAAGGCGACGCGCAGGCGCTCGATCGCCTCACCCCGCTGGTCTATGACGAACTGCTCCGCCGCGCCCGGCAGTTTATGGCCCGCGAACCATTCGGGCACAACACACTGCAGGCGACCGCTCTGGTGAACGAAGCGTTTCTACGCTTAGTCGAGGTCGAAGGAGTGCGCTGGCAAGACCGGGCGCACTTCTTTGCCCTTTCGGCCCAGATGATGCGGCGCATTCTGGTGGATGCGGCGCGCGCGCGCCGGGCCGGCAAACGAGGCGGGCAGGAACTGAGGGTGACGCTGGATGATGGCGTCGGCGCGCTGCACCGCGACGACGACCTGGTTCGGCTGGATGATGCGCTCGCCGCGCTGGCGCAGATGGATGGGCGCAAAGCGCAAGTAATTGAGCTGCGGTTCTTCGGGGGCTTAACGGTGGAGGAGACGGCCGAGGTGCTGAAGATTTCAACGCAAAGCGTGTTGCGGGATTGGAAGCTAGCGCGAGCGTGGCTGAGCCGAGAGATGCAGCACTAAGCGCGCAAAATAAGCCGCTCGCCTGCCAGCAGGCGTTGCGCTATCGAGAAGAAGTGCGCTTCTTTATTACTTGTAGTGCCGCCTGCTGGCGTGAGGGTTCGTAGCGCAGGATGGCTCCCTGCGATTCCAACTGAGTTGACAGCGCGGCTGTATCGATATCCTGCACGGCCAGCTTTTTGCGCACGGCCATGGCTGCGGCTACGCCCGCGGCTTGCCCGATAATCATGTACTGCGGCTCCATGCGCATCGACGAATAGGCCACGTGGCTGGCGGAAAAGGCCACCGGCACCAGCAGGTTTACGGCGTCAGCCCCTTGCGGCAGCATCACACGATAAGGAATCTGGTAGGGCTGCACCGGTACCTGCATGTCGCCCTCGTTGCGGGCCAAGCCGAGGACATCGGCGTAGCGGCGCACGTTGTGCGAATCGCTGTTGTAGGAGCCCATGCCGATGGGGTCGGGCTTGGCGAGGGCGGTTTGCAGATCGGCTTGACGCGCGACGTAGACGCCGAGCATGCGGCGTGCTTCGCGGATATACAGCTGATACGGCCAATGGCCGTTGTCGGTGAACTCGTCGCGGCATAGTCCCCAGCGATTCATCTCGTCGCGCAAAGCGGCGGGCACGCGCGCGTCATGCGCCAGGAAGTAGAGCAGTCCTTGCTGATAGTTCTGGTGCGCCTGCCAGATCTGCCGGCGTTGCGCGGGGGCGGCTTCGGGATAATCCCAACTGCCGCCGATGAAGTCCGTGGAAAACGCGCCGTTGTTGTTGATGTCGGTCTTGCCGTTGGGTAGGCGGTCAATTTTCATGAGCGTTCCCAGTGCGGGAACGGCGCCTTCTTTGGCTTGGCGCGCCGCGATCAGACGGGCCAGCAGTTCGTATCTTGGCGCTTGATAGCCGGCCGGCATCTCGATCGGGACATGGTCGGCGCTGTCGCACAGGCACAATCGGAAATTGTAGGCCTGCACCAGATGGTCGGCGCTGCCGGTCTGGCCCGCATCGCCCGGCGAGACCTCGGGCAACAGGCGGTGGGCGGCGTCGAAGGCCGGGACATCCACGGTGAACTGATGGAAGGGCGTGACGCCGCGTACTCCTGCGAGTGATTCGCCATACTGCGAGGCGCTCTCGCGGCCCCAGGTGTAGTGCACGCCGGCTTGCGCCATCAAATCGCCTTCATAGGTGCTATCGACGAAGACCGGCGCGGAGTAGACGGCGCCGTTTTCCATGGTGATCGAAGTGATGCGCGCGGCATTCTTTGCGACGCTGTGCAGTTGCTGCTCGTAGAGCACCGTCACGCCGGCTTCGGACAGCATGTCGTGAAAGATTCCTTCAGCGACGTGAGGCTCGTGCAACCAGGCGAGGTCCTGTCCGTAGCGGCTCATGTTGTAGTAGCGGCCGAGACGCCAATAGAATTCGAGAGCGTAGCCGCCGATGACTTCCTTGCGGCCATAGTCGGTGAAGCCGAGACCGCCGGAGACCATGCCGCCGACGTGCCGGCCAGGTTCGAGCAGGGCTACGTGCAGTCCTTCGCGCGCCGCGGCCACCGCCGTGATGACGCCGCCGGCGGTGCCGCCGTAGACCACCAGGTCGTAGAATTGGGCGAACGCCGTTGCGGCTAGGAGGAAGATCAAGCATGCGGCGCGCAGCAGGTATGGCATTGGAAGCCTCCGCAACATTCTATGTGAAGCACCTCCCCGAAAGGGCACTCCCCGAAAGCCCTCCCCGAAAGGGACAGCCTGATGCGGCACTTTCGTGGAAATCGGCGAACCTGTCAGAGCGCTCCGACGCTTTCGCGCTCCCCGCGCCGCGACTTTGCCAAGGGTCCCAGGTTGCGCCACTTGCGCTCAAAACGCTGTTCGAATTCAGCGACCAAGGCCTCGTCACCGAATGGCCGTCCGGAGTACGTGCAGCGGCTCAAGACTTTAGCGTCCATCGGGACGATTGAGGGAAGATCCGGTTGCCAGAAAGTGGTCCAAGCCGGGTCGTTGGCCAGCGGGACCGGCGAGGCGGCGAGACCGTTATGCGGCGCGGCGCTGGACCACCGGAATTCATTTGCATGCAGTACGAGGCCCGCTCGCACCGGGTTTTGGTCGACGTAGGCGAGGGCTCTGGGAAGATGGGTGCGGCCGAGGGCACAACCAAAATAGCGATTTTGCCAGAGATGGCCGGAGCGCTGAAGCCGCGCGTTCAGATATTGCGAATAGCGGCCGTGCAGCCGACGGAAGAAGACCGCAAGGGCGTCCGGAAGGGAGGGCACCACGATCCAGTGCACATGATTGGTCATGAGGCAAAAGCCCAAGACCTCGAGGTTGGCCTCCGGCAGTATGGCTGTAGAAAGGCGGAGATACGTCCACCGATCGCCATCGGAGTAGAAAACGGGCTGGCCGCCGGTACCGCGCTGGGTGACATGATAGGCCACGCCGGGCAGGACACACCGAGAATTTCTGGGCATTCTAGCGGGAACGTGGCGAAAGCGGGCGATCTTTCTCTTGATAATTCGCAATCGTCGCGAAAGAGCCAGATCAGGCCGTCCCTTTCGGGCGCTCTCTTTCGGGCGCTCTTTCGGGCGCTAGATCAGGCCGTCCCTTTCGGCCGCTCCTTTCGGCCGCTCTTTCCTTTCGGGCGCTTTTCGGGTTCGCTTTTCTTGGTGCCATTGCATCCGGAGGGTGACAAGATAGCATCATTACTCCGGAGGGCTTGTGTGAAGTGGCTGGTCTTGATTGTGATGAGCGGGCCCCTGTGCGCTTCGAGCATCTCGGGGACGCTAACTAACGCACTGACGCATATGCCTGTCGAGGGCGTGCACGTCATTGCCGGTCAGGCCAGCGCCGTGAGCGATTCGGCGGGCCAATATGTTCTGCGCGATCTGCCGGCTGGACACTACTCCATCCAGATTGCTCATCCTGGATTCGCCAGCGAGACGGCCGGTTCGCACTGAATGGACTGCTGCCGGGCGAGTATGAGCTCGAAATTTTGCCCAGCAGGCGCCAGAGTGTGGGCGCCGACGAGGTGCATGCGGCGGATGTGAAAGAGGCGGATGAATACGCGCGGGCTTACTTTCCGGGCGTGCCAGCGCCGGAGCTGGCGTCGCCCATCCTGCTAAGCGCCGGCGAACAGCGCGACGTTGAATTTCCCGTGCGCAAAGGCGGGCTCTCGGACGTAGTCGGGGCTCTGGAGCTGCCGGACAGCGCTAAGTACCTCGATTTTTTACTGCTCGTGGAGAAAGAGAGTCCCGGTTCGTGGTCTTTCGTGGCTTCAGGAAAGGTACGCGGAGGGCAATTTCGTCTGCGCAATTTTTCGCCCGGTATTTACGGCCTGATGGCTTACACGGAGGGGGAGCCAAAGTGGTTTGCGGATTACACGCTAGAGATCGGCACGAAGCCAGTGACGCACATCTCGATCCCGGTGGAGCGGCCGGTCGACCTTAGCGGAAGCGTGCGTGCCGCGAAAGACGCGGGTGAGTTGCCACCAGGCGCACTCGCCGGGATCAAGGTGTCGCTGAATCCGGTGAAAAGAATCGCAGTGATGGGGGAGAGCGACTCGGCGGACGTTAAGCCTGATGGAATGTTCAAGATCGCCGGCGTTTATGCGGGCTGGTACTTTGTGTCGCTCCACGGGTTGCCGAAAGGCTGGGGTATTGTGGAGCAACGCTACAAAAACGGTGAAGCGATGAACGCCGGGATTTCGATAGATGGAGCGATGGCGGATAACTCGCTGATGTTTGTGGTCAGCCCCAAACTGGCACGTGTGTCGGTGCGGGTGCGCGACCGCGATGACAAGCCAGTGGCTGGCGCGAAAGTGGTGTTGCTGCCGGAGAAGATGCCGGCGCTATTTTCGCCCTGGGCATTGCGGCTAAGTGTTTCGGACGAGAACGGCGGAGTGAGCTTCGAAGGTCTCGCGCCAGGCAGGTATAAGCCGGTGTTGCTGGAAGGGTCCGAGGCCAAGCGGGATCGCGACATCGAGTTGTTAAGAAGCAAGGCGGCTCAGGTGGACCCGGTCGAGGTGCGCGGCGGGCAGGGGTTGGTTGTGAGCGTGGCAGAATGAAATGGCGTCATGCGTCTCGCGTGCCTGGTACTGCTGACTCTCTCGTGTTGCCTGGCGCATGAGATTCCTGCTGGAACCACGCTGCAGGTGCGGCTGACGGACCCCATTTCGACGGCTTCGGCGACCGCCGGAACTGAGGTGCATGCCGTCACCATTGCGCCCGTCGTGGTGAACGGCACGGTGGTGATTCCGCAGCATACGGCGATCCTTGGGAAGGTTATCTCAGCCGTCTCGGCGGCGCAAGCGGAGAATCAGCAAGCGCGGCTGATGCTTCAGTTCACGGGCGCCACTGTGCCGCTGCATGCGTTGGTCGCTAATGTGGACAATGCCCGCGAGCCCGTCAATGATAAGGGTGAGATCGAGGGCATTGTGCCCAAACAAACCTTCGAGGGATTGGCGGACCGCGGCATCGAGAAATTAAATAAGAACCAACGCTATAGCCAATTAGGCTCGATCCTGGAAGCTGCCAAGGAAGCCCTGGTGAAGCCGGTGGACCCGGAGATCAGCTATGAGCCGGGGGTGGAGATGACGCTGCGATTAACGCAGGCCGTTAACGTAGCCAATCCCCCGGACTACCACAGTCCCCCGCCGTTCCCAAAGCCCGGCGAGATCAAAGCGATGGTCGATCAGCTGCCCTACATCACCTACGCGGGCGACCAGCCTTCAGACGTGACGAACCTGCTCTTTATTGGCAGCGAAGAGCAATTGACGCACGCGTTTGCGGAGGCTGGATGGTCCACCGCGCAGGAATTGGGCCATGCCAGCGCCTTCGAGACGGCGCGCGCTATGATCGAGGCCCGCGGTTATAAGGAAGCGCCGGTATCGCTGCTGCTGTTGGACGGGCGCGCGCCTTCGCTGGTGTTTCAGAAGGGTAACAACACCTTCGCCATGCGCCACCATCTGCGCATCTGGAGGATGCCCGGCGCGTTTGACGCCGTGCCGGTCTGGGCCTGCTCGGCAACACACGATAGCGGCATCGATTTGCGGCAGGAGACGTTCACGTTTATCCATCGCATCGATTCCGATATCGACCAGGAGCGCGCCAAGGTGGTGGATGATCTGGTGTTTACGGGACGCGTGCCGCGGGTCAGCTATGTGGAGCGGCCCAAAGTCCCGCGCAGCTTTCATAATGCTACGGGGGATCCGGTGACGACGGACGGGCGGATTGCCGTGGTGGGACTGCGCTAGCGGTCGCGCAGCAGGCCCAGGGCGCGAATGCGCTTGTGCAGATTGGTGCGCTCCATGCCCAACGCGCGAGCCGCGCCCGAGACGTTCCAGTTGGCATCTTCGAGCGCGCGCAGCAGGTGATCGCGTTCGGCGGATTCGCGGGCTTCCTGCACGCTCGAGCGCGCGCCCGTGTCTTTCTGCATCTTTACTTCGAGCGGAACGGCGTCGCGGGTAATGCGGTCGTCCGGCGACAGGATCGCCATGCGTTCCACCAGGTTGCGCAGCTCGCGCGCGTTGCCGGGCCAGTGATAGCCTTCGAGCGCGTTGTAGACGTCGTCTTCGATTTGCTTCAGGCGGAAGTTGTTGCGCGAGCAGAAATCGCGCAGGAAGTAGTCGGCCATGGCGCGAATGTCCTGGGGGCGCTCGCGCAAAGACGGCACGCGCACAGGCACCACGCTGAGGCGATAGTAGAGGTCTTCGCGAAACTTGCCCTGCTGCACCAGCGACGATAGATCGCGGTTGGTGGCCGAGACTACGCGCACGTTGACGCGGATCAGCTGCTCGCCGCCAACGCGGTGAAATTCCTGTTCCTGCAGGACGCGCAACAGCTTCGCCTGCGAGCCGGCGTGCAGATCGCCCACCTCGTCGAGAAAAAGGGTACCGCGATCGGCCATCTCAAACTTGCCGCGGCGCGCGGAAGTGGCGCCGGTGAAGGAGCCCTTCTCATGGCCAAACAGTTCGCTCTCGATGAGCTCGGCCGGAATCGCCGCGCAGTTCACTTTGACAAACGGGCCTTCGCCGAAGGGGCTCGACTGGTGGATGTGCGCGGCCAGCAGTTCCTTGCCGGTGCCGGATTCACCCACCAGAAGCACGCGGGCGTCGGAGCGCGCGGCCATGGTGCATTGTTCCAGTACGCGCAGAAAAGCCGGGCTGCTGCCGATCATGCGCGGATTGGGAGCCACGTCGCGCAGCCGCACGTTCTCATCCTGGAGCGTGGTTTGATTGAGCGCGTTTTTCAGAGCCAGCAGCACGCGATCGCGGCTGAGCGGCTTTTCGAGAAAATCGAAAGCTCCAGCGCGAGTGGCCTCGACGGCGTCGGCGATGGTGGCGTGGCCCGAGATCATCACGACCGGCGCGCGCAGGTCCTTTTGCTGGATGGAGCGCAGCAGGTCGATGCCGCTGCCGTCGGGCAGGCGCACGTCGAACAGAAACGCGTCGGCGCGGGTTAGCTCGGGGAATTTTTCGAACTCGGCTAGCGAGCCGAACAGGTTCACCTGGTAGCCTTCGCGCTCGAGAATCAGGCGCAGCGAGCGGCCGATGTTTTCTTCATCCTCAACGATCAGGATGCGGCGAGTTAAATTCATCGGCAAACCGGCAGCATTAAGCGGAAGCCCGCGCCGCCCAGTTCGCTGTCGACCAGCAGCAGGTCGCCGCCGTTGAGCAGCGCGCCTTTACGGGCGATCGAAAGGCCCAGGCCCATGCCGCGGCGTTTAAAGGAGATGCTGGGCTGGAACAGCGATCCGCGCGCCTGGTCGCTCAGGCCGGGGCCGGAATCGTGCACTTCGATCTCGATGTGGCCGTTGCGCGTGGACGTAGCGGCCAGAATGCGGCCGCCGGAACCCACCGCTTCGGCCGCGTTTTCGAGCAGGTTGACCAGGATGCTCTTGACCAGATCTTCATCGGCGAGGGCGCTAGGCGCGGTCTCGGCAAAGCGCACCGCGTAGCTGACTTCGGGATGGCTGGTGCGCAGGAACTGGATGCGTTCTTCCACCAGCGCGTTGACGTCGAGCGGCGAGAGGCGCACGGGCGGCTCGGCGGAGAATTCAGAAAAAGCCCGCACCCGGCGTTCGAGAGATTCGACTTCTTCCACCACGATCTGCGCGGCCTGTTCGAGAAACGCGCGGTTGTTCTCGGCATGGCGCGCCACCATCTCTTCGACGGTCAGGCGGATGGGCGTGAGCGAGTTCTTGACCTCATGCGCCATCTTGCGCGCCAGCACCTGCCAGCTGGCCAGCTGGGTCAGGTAGACCAGCCGGTCGCGGCTCTGCTGTAGGTGCGCGGCGGTGTGGTTGAAGGCCTGTGTGGCGCGGCCTACTTCGTCATCGCGATCATTCAAAATGCGCACGCTGAAGTCGCCGTCGGAGAGGCGGCCCAGGCCCAGCGTAAGTTTCTGGATGGGGTGGCTGATTCGATGGGCCAGGTACACCAGCGCGGCGAGTGAGCTGAGCCAGATCGCGAGCGCGAGCAACAAATAGGTATAGGTGAAGCCGCGGCGCAGATCGCGCGATTTAGCGGCTTGGACCATCTGCCGCGCCGCGCGGTACTGGCGCGAGATGCGGGCCATGTTGACGTCTAGGTGGCGCGTGTAGACGGCGATGCCGGCGGGGCGGCGCACCAGGTAATCGAGCCGATCGGAGCCGGAGAGCACGAAGCGTTCGGCCGCGCCGCTTTCCCAGAACTCGTGCTGCGCGTCGTCGAAGCCGGCGCGCGCAATTTCGCGGGCCGGCGAGTGGCCGGCTTCGGCGGCGTGCTTGAGGGCGTCGCGCGCGCCCTGGTAATATTCGCGGCCGGCGTCTTCGAGCGATTTCGAGAGTTCGTCCAGCTCGCGGATCGAAGAATAGTTCAGGCTGCTCTGCAAAAGCTGGGTGGTGAGCCAGAGGGTAGCGGCCAGCGGCAGCAGCGTTACGGCCACGAAGGCGAGCACCAGTTTGTTGCGCAGGCGGTTCACGCGTCACCTCGCGGCAGGTCGCGGGTTTGCAGCGGGCCGACGTCGAGCACCCAGTGCGGCTGCTTTTCCCGCGCGGGACGGCTGAAAATCTCCACCAGGCGGGTGAGGCTGATACCGGGCTCGCCGAGTACGCCGGGCTGGTCGAGCGAATCTTCGGCGCGCAGGTCGAGGCGCACCCAGAACGGACGATCGGCGGGCAGCGAACTGCGGTCGAGCGATAGATTTTCCAGACACCAGGCCTCAGCCTGGCGCACGGAAAGGTTCGACGCGGAGCGCTTGCCGGCGCCCAGGCGCGTGACCGAGAAACGCTGCTCCCAGATGTCGTAACTGAGGGCGAAGCGCGCGATGCTGCGGGCGCGGATGGTGGCATTGGCGTCGGTCGAGATGGTGAGCTGGCCGAGGAAAGCCACGGTGAGGCCGTCGTGCAGGCGTTCGAGCGGCTTGCCGGCAAGGAATTGAAGCTGCGGCGCGGAAATATGGAGCAGGTCGCCGTCCAGGCGCACCACCAGCGACTGCGCGCTGATGCAGAGAGCCACCGGCATACAGAGGGTCAGAAGCAGCCACCATTTACGGGTGACACGCGTCATCTAATAATTCATTCCCACCATAAACACCTGGTCGAAGCGGGCTTCGCGTAGCGGAATGGCCACCGCAACCAGAAATACACCTTTTCGAAAACTACAGCCGACTGAGTGCCTTACGTGCGCGGCGTCGCCGGCGTTCCACAAAGCGCCCGAGTCGTAGAAGACCTGGGCCGTGCCCACATTGGTACGATAGCCGTATTCGAGCGAGTTGTGGGCCATGCGCGCGCCGCCCAGGGGATCGATCTCGTAGCGATTCCAGCCGCGCAGCAAGGAACTGGTGCCCAGTACGAAGCGCTCGAACAAGGGCGCGCGGCCCGCGATATAACCGGCCGTGAACTCGTCATCAAAAGTGTGGCGGTTATGGCTGATCTGGTAGCGCCCGTGAACACGATGTTTGGTGTAGCCGAAGTCGCTTCCGAGGGCGCGTGCGCCCACGCGCAGGCCGTAGACCGCGTCCAACGTTTGCGGCAGATCGGTATTTTCGATGGCGCGATGGTAGCTGATGGCCGTGGCGAGGGCGTTGGCCGCCCCCCAACCGCGCGCGGGCTGCTGCATTTGCAGCTGTTCGAAGCTGGCTCCGGCGGTCAAGGTCCAGGCGCCTGTTAAGGCAAACGCAAATTCGGGCTGATAGTTGCGGCGCTCGCGGTAGAGACCCGGCTGTTCGGCGCCCAGGGCGTCCAGCGTCGAGCGGTTCCATTGTTCGTGAAAGCTTTCGAAAAGGAAACGAAATTTGGCGCGCGCCGTGCCCAGATGCTGGTTCTCATAAGCGGCGGTGATGCCGGCGAAACGCTCGGTCAGCTCGTCGCCGTCCGAGACCAGGCCGAACTGAAAGCGATTGCGGGCAACGGTGGTGCTGGCGTCGAGCTCGCCGCTCCAGCCCTGTTTCGATTGGTAGAGGAACTTAGGGACCGAGACATCGAACTCGGCCGCGCGGCGCTGGGTTTCGAAGACCAGACGGACCTGGTCCGGGGCGCTGCCGCGCAAAACGTGGGGCGTGACGGAGCGGAGGTGCAGTTCGGCGCGCAGACGGCTGGCCAATTCGCTCATCTCGGCGGCGTTGAAACGCGACCCGACCAGGTTGTGTAGTTGATCTCGCAGCTCGCGGCTGAGAGCGCGAGTGACCTGCCCGGCAATTTCAACGCTCTCGACCGTGTAACGGGAGTTGACGTTTTCGAGCGCCGCCACCTGAACCGGCGTCGGCTGGGCTTGCCCCGCGTGGAGGCAGGCGCCACACCATACGCCACTGCACAGAAGGGCGTAAAGCATCGGGGATTTCATCGCGAGTCGGAGTGCACGGCCGTTGCCAGCTGTTAAACCCTGCCGATTGAATAACCTGGGCTGTGAACAGTGTGAGGGCCATTCACAGGTGTGTGTGACGTCGGGAGAAAGAGGATGGGTTTAAAGGGCTTTGGCGAGTTCAGTGGCGAAGGCACTCTTAGGCTCGCCTTCGCGTTCGCGGCCTTTCCGCGGCTTCGTCCGATTCCCGTTGCCACGCTGATCACGAGGCGCCCCGGCCGTTACCGGGCCCGCGGCCTTACCCTTCGAAGGTTGCGCCGGGTTGGCCCGCAGCAACTTATCTTCGAGAGGCGCGCGATCGAAGCGGCGAATGATCGCCTGCATTTCGTCCACCGTCGGGGCTTCCACGAACGCGAAGCCTTTTGACTCCTGCGTTTCATGGTTCCGAATTACTTTCACAGAATCCGCGACAAGGTCTTCCGCGCCGAGCCATTGTTTAATGTCGTCAGCGGTGACCCAAAGAGGTAAATTACCTAGAAAAACAGTAAAGCTCATTCAGGGGTTTATCTTACTCCGTTTTTGGGGTGTTGGCAGTTCAAAGGAGGGTTCGACTCGATCTCTAGCCGACTCTATCGTATCAGAGACATGGCGCATTAGCAAACGACGCGGGGACGGGCGCGAGGCGAATGTATGGAACGGTGCACTAGCTGACGAGTGCTGCCGGAACAGCGGCGCTGGCACAGCGGCCGATGCCGGTGTAGTCGAAGCCGGCCAGGCGGGCGGTTTCAGGATCGAACAGGTTGCGGCCGTCTACCAGGATGCGTCGCGCCATGCGGCTGCCGATGCGTTCCAGGTCAAGCTTGCCGTACTCTTCCCACTCGGTCACCAGGACCAGCGCGTCGGCGTTGTCGGCCGCGCGTTCCGGGGTGTCGCAATAGGTGACGCGCAGGTCGGGAAACTGCTCGCGGCAGACGCGCATGGCGATCGGATCGTGCACTTTCACGCGGGCGCCCATCTGTAGCAGGCGCTCGGCAATTTGCAGGCTGGGCGCGTCGCGCAGATCGTCGGTGTTGGGCTTGAACGCCAGGCCCAGCAGAGCGATGCTGCGGCCCTTCAGGATGAACAGCTTTTCCTGCAACTTTTGGATCACCAGCTGGCGCTGTAGGCGATTGACGGTGAGCGCCGCTTCGAGCAGGCGCGCCTGGTAGCCGTATTCACCGGCGATGTGCATCAGGGATTGGACGTCTTTGCCGAAACAGCTGCCGCCCCAGCCGATACCGGCGTTCAGAAAAGCCGTGCCGATGCGCGAGTCGAGGCCAATGCCCTTCATGACTTCCTTGGCGTCGGCGCCGACCTTCTCGCAGATGTTGGCCATCTCGTTGGCGAAACCGATCTTGGTGGCCAGAAACGCGTTGGCCGCGTATTTGATCATCTCGGCACTCGTCAGCGTGGTCGTCACCAGCGGCACGCGGCCGCCAGAGCGCGGGCGCGGGCAGAAGGGTGGAGCGTCGAAATCCTGCGCTTCGAGCGGCGCGTACAAATCGCGCAGCACATTGATGGTGCGCTCTTCCTGCGCACCCAGCACGATGCGGTCGGGGAACAGCGAATCGTGGATGGCGGAGCCTTCGCGCAGAAATTCCGGATTGCTGGCCACGCCGAAGCGCACGGTCTGTGTGGACGTGCCCCCGTCGGCGATGCCCTCGCGCACCAGCGCTTCCACCAGGTTGCCGCAGCCCACCGGCACGGTCGATTTATTCACGACCACGCGGAAGCGTGTGTGGTCCATCGCCGCGCCGATGCTGCGCGCGGCGGATTCGAGGTAGCTCAGGTTGGCCTCGCCGCTCGGCAGCGGCGGCGTGCCGACGGCAATGAAGATGACGTCGCTGGCGGCTACCGCGTCGGCCAGTTCCGTCGTGAAATCGACGCCGCCGCGGGCCTGTGCCAGGGGCACCAGCTCCTCAAGATGCGGTTCATAGATCGGAATGTCGCCGCTTGAGAGCCGGGCGATTTTCACTGAGTCGGTGTCGACGCACGTCACGCGATGTCCCAGATAGGCCAGGCAGACGCCCGTGACAGTACCGACATAACCTGTTCCAATCACCGTTACACGCATTTCTAATAAATTCCCCGGATTTTCTGTTAAGTATAGCGTGCTAGGCGTGTTTACTCGCCAGAACCGCGTCGACGGGTTGGCCGGTGCGAACCCCTTCGACGCGCGCGAAGCCGGCCCGTTCGAGAAGCTGCCGGTACTGCGTCAGCGTTCTCTCGCGCCCCTCGGTGCAGATCAGCATGTTGAGGGATTGCATGTGCGCGGCCGCCGGGCCGGCGAGATCGTCATCGAGCAGGCGCTCGGCGATGAGTAGCGCGCCGCCGGCCGGCAGGGCTTCGACGATGCGGGATAGCAGGCGCTCGATCTTCTCTTCGGACCAGTCGTGCAGAATGCGGCCAAGTGCATACAGGTCGGCGGGCGGCAGCGCGTCGCTGAAGAAATCGCCGGCGGCGCACTCGATGCGGTCGCGGGCGGGCGACTGCTGCACGTTTTTGCGGGCCAGCGGGATCACCTTCGGCAAATCGAAGACGGTAGCGCGCAGTTGCGGATATTGCTCGCAGGCGGCAATTGCCAGGTGACCCGTGGCGCCGCCCAGATCCGCCAGGTGTTGAAAGTGGCTCAGATCGAAGGCGCGCACCACGGCGGGCGAGCTGATTACGCCGAAGCCGTGCATGCCCTGAATAAACGTGGCGAGCTTTTCCTCCGTGCTGAAAAAATGATCGAAAAGGGCGGCCGAGGACTGGCCGTAGGTCTGTTCCCAGCGGTTGGAGCCTTCGCGCACGGCATCCTCCAGGTTCTCCCACATGCGGTAGAGCACGTCGTTGGAGTAAAGGATGTAGCCGGTCATGGTGTGCGGGCTGTCGCGCCGCA
>DOZZ01000039.1:21698-22762 GCA_003517725.1 Bryobacterales bacterium
TCGAGGGCGACCTGCGTGGCGGTGGCGGGCTGCCGGCCGAGCACATCGAAGACGCCCAGCTTGACTGCGGCAAACATAGTTTTAGAGCGCCGGAAGGCTTCGATCAGATCGAGTACCGGGGTGAGTTCGGGAGTGGCCATCAGTTTTTTGAGCGGAAATGGTCGTAGCCCAGGGCGGGCAGCGGTTTGCCCTCCAGCAGCACGCGTCCGGGTCGGCCTTTCAGCATGGTACCAATGGCGGTCAACGGGATCTTGCCAAAGGCGGGCGGCACGCGGATGGCGGGCGGCGCGGTGAACAGCAGCTCGTAGTCTTCGCCGCCGTCCAGAGCCTGCTCTTCGGAGGCCCCGCGAAAGATGGGTGGCCGGGTAATGCGCGCGGAGACGCCGGAAGCCCGGCACACGCGGGCCAGGTCGCTTGAAAGGCCATCGCTCAAGTCGATGCAGGCGGTGGCGCCGAGTCGGCGCAGGTAGCGGCCGAGCGCGAGGCGCGGCGAGGGGCGCAGATGCCGGCGCAGGGCTTCGCCTCTGGTTCCGGCCAGGCCCAATGCCGACGCGCCGAGTTGTCCCGATACATAGATGATGTCGCCGGCTCGGGCGCCATCGCGCCGTAAAGCCTGGCCGTGGGGGACGCTGCCGCAGACCATCACGTCGGCTGTAATCACCGGCGCGGTGCCCAGGTCGCCCCCGGCCAGGCGCACTTTGGCGGACGTGGCAAGCCGCAAGACGCCCGCGAAAATGCCATCGATCCAGGGCCGCGGCGTGGCCTCAGGCAGCGCCAGGGACAACAGGCAAAAGCGCGGCTCGGCGCCCACGGCCGCGATATCGCTCAGCCCGCGCGCCAGGATTTTGTGGCCGACGTCGCGCGGAGTGTGAGTCGCGCGCCGGAAGTGAACGTCTTCCACCAGCATGTCGCTCGTAAACACCAGGTCTTCGCCGGCGCGAGGCGAGAAAATAGCGCAGTCGTCGCCCATTCCCAACACCACGCCGCGTGCCATGCCGCGCGCCGCGCGCCGGGCCACACGTAGCAGAATCGTGTCTTCGTCCATCAATGTGATTGGCGCATCC
>DOZZ01000300.1:0-1685 GCA_003517725.1 Bryobacterales bacterium
GCCCATGTGCTCGATGTAGGTGGATGTCTGCTTGGTTTTGCGCATGGCCTGCACGCAGGTCGACAGCGGAAACAGTTCCTTGCCGATCAGGCCGATGACGAAATCGTTGTCGTCGCGGTCCAGGCCGAAGCAGGCCAGACGGACGTCCTGCGCCATGTTGGCGGCGCCGAAGGAGTGGCCGATGGTGCCGTGTTCGCGCAGAATGGGCATCTGCTCTTCGGGCGTAAGCGTGTTGAACTCGCCTTTTCGGCGCAACGGGTACCAGACGGCCCAGGGCCAGGCGGGGTCGGTGACCGAACGGCGCGCGCGGTGCATCAACCAGTCTTCGAGATTGGGCTCGTGGCCCAGCGCGTAGGTGCGGCCGAGCATGGAGTAGTGCGGGAGCGGAATCAGTGCGCGGAAGGGTTCGCGGCGCAGCACGGGGCGCACCACGTCGAGAAAATGAGCCGGCTGCGAGCTCCAGGTGAGCAGGCCGACGCCTTGCGGGTCGTTCAGATCTTCATACAACACGCCTTCGAAGGTGGCGGCTTCGAGCGCGGTGCAAAGCTGCGGAATATCGACGCAGCCGGTAAACGCGAGGAACTGCATGAAGAGACGCTCGTCGGAGGTCTGCCGGACGCCGTTGCGGACGCCACCTTTTTCGCGCAGATCGAGTTCTTCCATATCGTTTCTATGGTGACACGGCGGTGGTGCGGCCGAGGCCAGACTCGCCGGATTACGATTAAACGGCGAGCGAGGCCGTCTTCGCCAGGTTCGAAGTTTTCAAGGTCCTGTGAGACAGCTCCTACGTTCCGACCGCCGCGACGATGATCGGCGTGCTCGTGGGCTGCGCGGCGCCGGCGGCCGCTTCGACCGTGACCGCGACTGCGCCCACCGTCGCGACGTCGATGCTTTCTGAATCCACGTGCAGCGCCGTCCCATCGGCTTTGGCCTGGAACAATCCGGCGGGTACCGGGTTACGACCCTTGGGGATGATCCACATCTCGTACGTCTTGCCGGCGGGCAACGTTTCCAGATTGGCGGCCAGCAGCACGACGCCGCGCGGGTTCACGAAGACGCGGCCGCGCGGAGGCTTCGGTGCGCCCTGGCCGAAAGTCACTTCGCGGGTGTCGGGCGCGGCCATCAAGGCGGCGGTGGAGGCGAAGCGCGCGGCATCGGCGCGGCGGGCGAGGCTCAGGCGGTTGATCTGGTAACTGAGCATGCCGGCCACCACCAGCAACATCAAGGAAGATGCGGCAAACACCAGGCCCCAACCGAAAACCGACTTGCGGGCGCCGTGGGCCGGATCGATCATGGCCAGCACGCGGGAGCGCAGGCGCGCCGGCGGATTGACGAGTTGCACCATGCCGGAGAGGCGCGCGACCAAAGCGGCGCCTTCGCGCGCGGCGGTACGCGCCTCGGGATTGCTGCGCAGCTCCTCCTGAAACGCGGCGAGTTCCGCACCCTCGAGGAGGCCGAACGCGTATAAGTCGGATTGTTCGCGCAGTTCTTCGGGTGTCATATAGTTGCCGGTTGCATCAATTCTTCCCGCAGCGAACGAAGCGCGGTGCGGACCCAGGTCTTCACGGTGCCGAGCGGCTGGCCCAGGCGGTCGGCCATCTCGGTTTGGGAAAGTCCTTCAAAATACGCCAGTTCAATACAGCGGCGTTGGTTATCGTTCAAACGTTTCAGTGCCTCGCGGATGG
>DOZZ01000300.1:1875-2945 GCA_003517725.1 Bryobacterales bacterium
AGCGCGCCGCGCGCCGCGTCGAAGCCCTGCATGCGATTCCAGACGCGCAAAAAAGTTTCCTGCACCAGGTCTTCGGCCGTGCCGCTGTCCCGCACGACGGCGAAGATGACGGAATAGACCAGCCGCCCATAGCGATCGTAGAGAACGGCCATCGCGCCGGTCTCGTGGTTCCTGAGTCGCTCGGCCAATTCGCGATCTTCACCGCCGCGCTCTTCTGATGCCAGTTGAACGGTAAGCAGGAAGGCAAGGATCATAGGACGTTGGATGCGCGGATCGCGCGGCGAAAAGAAAAAAGTTGGATGGACGCCGTCGCGATCGAGTTGGTGTTCCGTGTGGAATGGACGGACAAAGTGTCCATTAGGATACCGCGCGGGAGGCCGAAGGAAGTTGCGCAAGATCGAGCTTTGTACTTTGGAGATTTTTTTTTGATGTCCGTCGCGCGTGGCGCATCGGCCAAAAATTTGTCGCGGATGAATGAGAGCAGCGTCGCGGCGCGCTCGCGATCGCGAAGTTGCGAGAAAAAAGTTGGCGATGCACGTGCACCAACTTGCAGCAGCGTGCATTTTTTCCTTGACAATTATAAGGAACAAATTTATATATGAATCACGCTGCGATTTTCGGATCGCAAATTCGATGGATTGGAGAATCACTCAATGAAGAACGCAACCAAGAAAGCGGCCCCGAAAAAGAAGGCCGCGCCGAAGAAGAAAAAGTAGTTTTGGCGCCCGTTGAGGCGCTTAACGGTTTTACCTGTGGCCCCGATTCGTCGGGGCCTTTTTTTTTGCGCCGTCTCATACCGCCCGGCGCTTGCGGAGTTCGTCTACCGTGACGGCCAGAATGATGACCGCGCCGATGACGACCTGCTGCACGTAATTGGAGATGCCGAGCAGGTCGCTGCCGTTCGAGAGCAGGCCCATGATGAACGCGCCGATGAGCGTGCCGACGACGCTGCCCTCGCCGCCCCACAGGCTGCCGCCGCCGATCACGACCGCCGCGATCGCCTGCAATTCGTAGCCTGTGCCGGCGGTGGGCTGGCCGGTCATCAGGCGCGAAGCCTCGATCATGCCGGC
>DOZZ01000009.1:0-390 GCA_003517725.1 Bryobacterales bacterium
GCAAATAATCGCCTCAATTTAAAAGATTATAAACGGTAATTCCAGGTCACGCGCATTCGACCCCTTGTTCCACTAGATTTTTCAGGTACTTGCGGCCGGGCGCGACGCGTGTGTTGAACCTCGACGAGTAGCTTGAGTCCAGACGACCCGGCGCAATTCCGGCCGGTAATACTTATGGACGAGCCTCCTATCATTGTATTTCCTTGCTTCTGGTAGCCAACTCATAAGCCGCACGTAAATGGCCGTGCGAACCCCACAACTCTCCCCTAAAAGAGGGAGCGATTCCGCGGAATCAAAGGTTCCGGGCATTCCCTAAAGATGCCCGGAATAAATAATATATTATTTTCCTCACCGATTCTGGTACTGTCAGACAGGGACCAACTACGACTC
>DOZZ01000009.1:592-5285 GCA_003517725.1 Bryobacterales bacterium
ATGCTCAACGCCCTCCGTCAATCTCACGAGTTAATTCCGGGTCATTAGCTCTGGAACTGAAAATAGCCTCCGGTTTGGCGGCCCGCGCTCGTTATACCGAGGCGCTCGCGGCACTCCTGCCGCTCGAAATCCGCGCGCATTCCGAACAACAAACAGCCCTCGAAGCGCAAATACTGACTAATATCGGCGGTTGCTACTATGCGACCAGGAATTATGCCAGCGCGCTGCGCACATTTATGCAGGCCCGGGCGTTGGCGGAAGGCACCGCGCAGCATGCGTTGCTAGCTATCGTTGGCGTCAATATCTCTTCTCTTTATTTCGAAATGGATAATCTTGACGCGGCGGAGGACGAAAGCCAGCGCAGCCTCCAAGTGCTCGATGGCCTGTCGGCCGGCCAATGTGCGCAGATCCATTGCCAACTAGGACGCATCGCCATGCGCCGCGGGCAAGTCGCGGCTGGACGGCGCTCCTATGCCACGGCTCTGGACCTGGCCCGCCAATCAGGCCTGCCCGCGACCGAAGCATCGGTGCTCGAACATTACAGCTACGATCTGCTGCAATCCGGCGACGCTTCAGGCGCGCGGCAGCGTGCTCGGGAGGCGCTGCAGCTGCGCCTGCATGATCATCTAGCCGGAACGGAGGTGGCGTATTGGGCTCTGGGCCGCGCCGCCGCGCGCGCCGGCGAAACCCATGCCGCCGAACGCTACTACCAACTGGCGTTTAAGGGCGCCACGGAGCCTCGCAGCAGCATGCCGCTGTGGGCCCTCTACCGCGATCGCGGCAAACTTCGGCTGCAACGGGGCAGGCTGCGGGGTGCGATTTCGGATCTGCGTATCGCGCTTGAGCAGGCCGAGCGGGTGGCCGTGATCCCCACCGACGACAATCGCATCGCCTTCGAGTCGGGTCTCGCGGAAATTTACCAGGACTTTGTAGAAGCCGGCAACTCGCTGGCGCTGCGCACGCCCGGCAACACGGCTTTGATGCGGGAGACGTTTGAGGCCAACGAGCGGGGCCGTTACTACAGCTTGCGCGCGCTGCTGCCGCTCGCCAATGAGTGGCGCAGCCATCTGCCGCCACTCCATGGCGAACTCCTGGCGCAGTTGCAGACGTATCAGCGGCGCGCGCTCAGCCGCCCGAGCCCGGCGGTAAGAGATGCCATCCGCCGTTTGCATGTCGCGCTCGAGGAAACCGAATTGGCGGCCGGCGCCGCGGCCGATCCAGTGCGCGTGCCTGCCTTTTCCAAGATCCGGCGGATGACCGGCACGGAGGACGCGTTTGTCAGCGTAGTGCTGGGTGCGCAGGACTCCTGGCTGTGGTCCATTACGGCCGCGGGGTTGCGCATGCACCGTCTGCCGTCGCGCGCGGTGATCGCGGCGGCCGCTCGCGAATTCACGCGGGCGATCCAAACCGAGAGCGCGGACGCCACGCCCCGGGGCAGCCAGCTGTACCAGATGCTGTTCGGCGCCGCCGAGAAGGAGATCGGCGCAAAAGGCCGCTGGCTGTTGTCGCTCGATGGCGATTTGTTCAGCGTGCCGTTGACGGCGCTGGTGGCGGACACGCGGGGGCGCCGGCCGGTGTACCTGATGGAACGCCACGCGGTGCAATACGTGACCGGCGCGCAGATGCTGCATGCGGCCCCGCAAACCCCGGTGGACGGCCTGTTCATCGGCCTGGGCGATCCGGTTTACAACACCGCCGATCCGCGTTATGACGGGCGCCGGGAGGGTGAACCATCGCTCCCTGGGGAGACCGATCTGCACCTGACGCGTCTGAACGGCAGCGGCCGCGAGCTTGAAATCAGCGCGGCGGCATGGGGCCGCGAACGCAGTTCCCTGCTGCTGGGCGAGCAGGCCAGCAAACTCCGGCTGCGCCAAGCCATGCGCCGGCATCCCGCCGTGCTGCACCTGGCGACACACGTGCTGCAAGCGCCGGACCGCTTCCATTCCGGGGTCATCGCGCTGAGCTTGAATACCCAGCGCCAGGTGGATCTGCTTAGCGCCGATGAGATTGTGCGGCAGGCCCAGGCCGCGCCCCTGGTAGTGCTGAGCGGGTGTGGTACGGGGCGCGCCACGGCGTTGCCGGGCGCCGGACTCATGGGCCTGACGCGAGCCTGGATCGGCGCGGGGGCCGACGCCGTGCTGGCGACGCTCTGGCCCACCGAGGATGACGACGGTCATTTCTTCCAGCCTTTTTACGAATCGTTGCGGCAGGCCGGCACCACCCCGGCCATGGCGCTACAGAGGGCCCAGATCGCGATGTTGCACTCTGGCACCTTCCGCGCGAGCCCGGACTATTGGTCGACTTATTTTGTCGTGGAGAACGATCGATGATCCAAACGTCATTTGACTCGCAAAATCCCTCGGAATTACCCGCGGAGGCCGCACCCGTTGGGTGGCTGGTGCTGGTCGAGAAGATCAAGAGCAACGACGCCGCCGGCATGGAAGAGCTGTACCGCCTGTTCTCCAAAGGCATGCGCTATTACCTGTGCCGGCAGTTGGGCCCGCAGGATCTGGACGACCATGTGCACGACTGTTTCCTGGTGGTGGTGCAGGCCATCCGGCACGGCGATCTGCGCGAGCCCGATCGTCTGATGGGCTTCGTGCGCACCATCGTGCGGCGCCAGATCGCGGGATACATCGATAACGCCATCCAGACCCGGCGCCAGATGGTGGACCTGGACACCACCCACGGCATTGCGGACACTACCGAAAATCCGGAACGGGTGGTTGTATCGCGCCAGCAGGAGCAACTGGCCTTCGAGGTGCTGAAAGGCATTTCGAGCCGTGATCGTGAGATTCTGACACGCTTTTATCTGCACGAGGAGTCCCAGGAGACGATTTGCCGGGAAATGAACCTGACCGAGAACCAGTTCCGGCTGCTGAAGTCTCGCGCAAAGGCCCGTTTTGGAGAGATGGGGCGCCGAAAATTGTCGCGTAAGGCGAACGGAGCATAAGATATTCGAAAATAGGTGAGAGTTTCGGCGGCCGATGGGCACATCCACGTCAAAGCGGGTGACCGCACCCCGCGTATGGAGCGAAGGAGTGGGAATGGACGGCAAATTTTTGCCGGACCACGTGCGAGAAGAGTGGTTCGAGCTGTACGTCATGGGAACGCTTCCCGAGGAGCAGATGGCGATCCTCGAAGCGCGGTTGCTGGTGGATGAGGATTGCCGGCTGAAACTGGACCAGACTGAAGCTTACGTGCAGGCCATGCGGGTTGCTTTGCGGCGCGCCCAAGCCGAGTTGGGGGAACCCGCGAGGAGCCGCTGGCACTGGCGCGCCTTGCTGGCGAGGCCCTGGCCCGTGGTGGTTTGGCCGGCCGTGGCCGCGATGGCGCTAGTATTCACGGTCGCGCTGTTGTACCGGCCCGTGGACACGCTGGGCCCGGTCTCCGAGACGGTCCCGCTCAACGCTCAGCGCGGCGGCGCGGGCAACGCCGGGGCAGCCGCTCATCCGGGTCACCTGCACCTGCGGCTCGACCTTCGCGGCATCCCCGACCGCCCCACCCACACCCTCCAGGTGGTCACCGAAGGCGGCCAGGAGGTGTGGAGCGGACCGTTCCCGATCACCGGCGACTTCACTACGGTTGACGTGCGCCAGAAGCTGGGGCCCGGGCATTATCTGGTGCGTATCTGTTCCGGCGAGGAGCAACTCAGGGAATTTTACTTGTCGGTGCAGTAGCGGCCGCTAAAAGACGCGGCGCTTCAGCCGCTCAACGGTAAAAGCCGCGGTTTCGGCCACCGCCATCACCGCCATCACGCCGGCTTGCACCGGATCGGTCACGACCAGGTCGGCTGCGTCGGCCACGCTGCCGGCCATGTTCAAGCTGATCACCAGCAGGCCCTTGGCGCGCACCTCGCGCACCGCCGTTTCAATCTCTCCGCCCATGATCGAGCCCGCCAGCACCAGGGCTTTGGCCCGCGGCAGACGGGCCACGGCGCGCACCGCATCGGCCAGCGTGCGCTCGCCCACCAGCGGGATGGTATCGACCGAGATGTGCTCGCCGCGAATATTATGGCGGTCCGCCTCGGAAACAGCGCCGATGGCGACTTGGCCCACCTGCGCGCCGCCGCCCATAATAATGACGCGCTTGCCGTAAATCTGGTCCAGGCTCTTCACCACTTCGGCATCGCGCACAATCGGCAGCGCCCGCAAAGCGGCCAGCATCTCGTCGCGCTGGCCGACCACGACCTCGAAATAGACCTGAGCTTCTTCCGCGTTTTGCTCCAGGATGGCGATCGAAACAATATCGCCCTCGTGGCGCGCTATGACGCCGGTCAAGCTATGCAGGATGCCGGGACCCGCGTCCGCGCGGATCACCAAGCCGATCTTTTCAGTGCTCACGATATGATCAGTTTAATCGTGATCAACCGGACGTTCGCCATTACCTTCGGGATCGGGCTCCTGCTGGTGGCTTCGCTGGTGGCTTTCGTGCTGCACCAGCAGCGCGGCGCGCACCTGGAGTGGCGTGGCTCCGTTCTGAAGGTTCGCACGGCGCAGATAGATGAGACCTCCACGCTCATGATCATCGATTTCAGGCTTTCGAATCCGGCGGCCTATCCGATTATCGTGCGCACGATCGACCTGGAGATGCAGGCGGCCGACGGCACCGTGGCGAACGGAGTTCCGATCGCGGCATCCGATGCGGACCGCATGTTCAGCTACTACAAACTGCTGGGGCCGCAGTACAACCC
>DOZZ01000009.1:5424-6173 GCA_003517725.1 Bryobacterales bacterium
GTGGAACGGCGCAAAGGCATCACGCTGCGGCTGGGCGACTCGAGCGGCCGGGTGTCGGCCGACCTGAGCGCGCATTGACGTGGAGTTTCCCGAATTAACCGGCGCGCCCATCGAGGTGTGTTTCCGTCCGGCGCTGCGCGTGTGCCGCGGCAAGCTGGTTTCGAACCACCCGCGCGGGGCCGAGGTGCATGCCGGCAGCTACATTCGCGAGCGGCGCATCGTGATCGACGCGTCGCTGCGGCGAGACCGGCGGGAATTCGAGCGCATCCTGCTGCATGAGATTTTCCATTTCGTGTGGCCCCGCATCGGCAACCGGCGGCGGCGCGAATTCGAGGCGCTGATCGCGGGCGAGTTGCGCGGCGGCGTCGCCGGCGAACTGGGCTGGTCAGCCGAGTGGCGCAAGAACGCCCTGAGGCACACCCAGACGCCCCGGCGCGGAAGGCATTGGCGTGAATACCTGTGCGAAAGCTTCTGCGATACGGGCGCGTGGCGCTGGTCGGGCGGCCGGCATGCCGAGTTCACTTTGTCCGCGGCGGCGAGGCGCGAACGCAGGCGCTGGTGGGATCGCAGCTTCGGGCAGCAGGCGCTGCCGGTATAATTAGTTCAGAGGCTATTTATTTGTCGTTACTTCGCACCAGCCGCGCCGCTTTAGTGCTAGCTACGGCCGCATTGCTGGGCTACACCGCGTGTTCTCCAACGCGTAGCGCTCACGCGCAGGCGAAATCAGAAGGCAGCCGCAAGGCCGCGCC
>DOZZ01000009.1:6382-7418 GCA_003517725.1 Bryobacterales bacterium
GGGTTTCGAGGTGCTCGGCGTCTCGATGGACGAAGACGGCTGGGCCGCCGTGCGTCCCTTTGTGAAAGACATGCAGATCAACTATCGCGTGCTGCTGGGCGACGACCGCACCGCCGACAGTTACGGCGGGCTCGAAGCGCTGCCCACCACGTTTATCATCGACCGCGATGGACGCATTGCTTCTACCCATGTTGGCGTCGCCGACAAAAAGGACTTTGAAGATGTTATCGATCAGTTACTCGCGCAGCGCGCGACCACTCGCAACAGCCGCCCTGTTATGTTCGCTGGCCTCGCTGGCATGGGCGCAGCATCCCACGCTGGCCGTTAAGGCTCCGAACCTGCTGGTCGTCAAAAAAGGCGGCACCGCGACGGCCAAGCTGACAGCCAGCCTGAATGAAGGCTTTCACGCCAACAGTCACACGCCCAGCGAGCCGAACCTGATTCCTCTGACACTGACATGGCAGCCGGGTCCGCTCGAGGCGGTGAATACCGTCTATCCGACGCCGCAACTTGAGAAATATGCGTTCAGCCCCAAACCTATCTCCGTGGTGACGGGCGAGTTCGTGTTCGCGACTAAGTTCAAGGTGGCGGCCAACGCCGAGCCCGGCGCCGCGACCATGGTGGGGAAACTGCGCTACCAGGCCTGTAACAACGAGTCCTGCTTTCCGCCGAAGACGGTGGAAGTGAAACTGCCGGTTACGATTCGGTAGTTCAGAGCTACACCTCAACGCTACATCATGATTACGGGCGGCGCAGGATCTTCGGGCCGGCCGGCGTTGCGCAGCGGAACCTGCACCAGCGCGAAGACCAGCAGCGCCAGCGCTACCATGCCCGCCAGATAGCTGGGGTTGGCGAAAAGCACCGGCAATTTCTTCTCGAAGAAGTTAAACGTGGCGGTAAGCAGGCCCACCAGCGCCTCGCCCGCAATCAGGCCGGAAGCGGCCAGCACCCCAATATTTTCGACGCGGGCGCGCTGCGCGGCATTGAAACCGCGGCGCTCCGACAGGTGGTCGCTCAGCGCGCGGATCACGCCGCC
>DOZZ01000009.1:7449-11632 GCA_003517725.1 Bryobacterales bacterium
GCGATGCCGACAATCACCAGCGGCCAGGCCATGTCGCCGCCCACGATACCTTGCGCCAGCGATGCCATCAGGCCGGCTTGCGGCGCGGGCAGGGCTTTGTCGCCGAAGCCGGTGCCGCCGTTTTTGATGTTGCCGGCGTGCAGCACAAACAGCGGGAAGTACATGACCAGGCTGGCTACGACGACGGCGATCAGTTCCACAATCTGGATGGAACGCGGCGTGCCGCCCAGGATGTAGCCGACTTTGAAATCCTGCAGCAGTTCGCCGGCGACGGCCGACGAGACGCACACCACGGCCGCTACTCCAAGCACGGCGATCACGCCGGGGACGCCCGAAACGCCCATCGAGACCAGCAGCAGCGCCGCGATGATGAGCGTCGAGAGAGTCAGCCCCGAAATCGGATTATTGGAGGAGCCGATGACGCCGACCAGATAACCCGACACGGTGGCGAAACAGAAGCCGACCACCAGCATCACGACGGCCGCGATGACGCCGGCCAGGGTGCCGCCCGCCAGGTAGCTGTAGAGCACCACCATCAGCGCGAAAACGCCCGCGATGCCGGCCAGCACCACTTTCGAGCTCATGTAGCGCTCGGTGCGCGCGACCGTCGTCTGGTCTTTGACGCCGCGCAATTCACTGAACGCCCGGCTTAGCCCGAGCCACAGATTCTGGCGCATGCCGTACAGGGTGTAGACCGCGCCGACCAGCATGCCGCCCACCGCGATGGGCCGGACGATGAAACGCCAGATGTTATTGGCCAGTCCCAGCCACGAATCCTGATTGGCATCGGCCGGCAAGGTGGCGCGCAACTGCGGGCCCAGAAAATACATCAGCAGCGGAATCAGCAGGCCCCAGGCCAGAATACTGCCGGAAAAATTGAGCGCCGATAAACGGAAGCCGATGACATAGCCGACGCCGATGTAAGCCGGGCTTAAGGTAGGCGCGGCAAAGGTGGTGAGCGCGCCGCCGGTCGGGATGGAGGGATTCGCGCCGCCCAGCTTCAGCAGCGAGCCGCCGGGTTTGCCGATGGGGAAGAAGAAATCCTTGTCGGGCGCGAAGACGTTCATAGCCCCGGCCAGAAACACGCCGGCTCCCAGGGCCATATTGTAGAAAAGATACTTGGCCGCGTCCGCGCCCATTTGCCCGGCCTTGTGAATCTGGGATGCTGCCACGGATTCGGGATACGGCAGATCCGGATCTTCCACCAGAACGCGCCGCACCAGGGACACGAAGAGCACGCCCAGCACGCCGCCCATCACCATTAGCGCGGTGGATTTCCAGTACGCATCGGCCGGCGAGAAGGACGGCCACGATTTGCTGAGGATGAACGCCGGGATGGTGAAGATGGCGCCGGCCGCCACGGATTCGCCGATCGAGCCGGCGGTGCGCGCGATGTTCTCTTCGAGAATCGAGCCTTTGAAAAGCCGCAGCACGGCCATGCCGATGACCGCCGCGGGATAAGTGGCGGCGATGGTCTGGCCGGCGCGCAGGCCGAGGTAGGCGTTGGCCGCGCCCAGCACCACGCACATGACGAGCCCAATCAGCACGGCGCGCAGGGTGAACTCTTTCATCACCATGCCTTCGGGCACAAAGGGCTGGTGTTTGCGGGGAGCTTCTACCGGAGGAATGGCGCTCATGCGAGCCGGGCCTTCACTTTCTCACTCAAGGATCTGCCGTCGACGGTCGTGCCAGCGAGGCGTGCCTGCACTGCTTTCATCACCGCGCCCATCTGTTTGGACGAGGTGGCGCCGGTTTCGGCAATGGCGGCGTCCACGGCAGCGTCCACGTCTTCGGGTGACGCGGCAGCCGGAAGATAGGATTCGATGAGCTTGCGCTCGGCCTCTTCTTTATCGGCCAGTTCGGGGCGGCCGCCGCCGCGAAACATCTCGGCCGCGTCGGCGCGCTGCTTGACCAGGCTCTTCAGCACCTGCTGTTCGGCGGCGCTGTCGAGCGGCTTCATGGCATCCACTTCGTGTTTCTTCAGGGCGGCTTTGATCATGCGAACGGCGCTTAAACGCGCTTCGTCATGAGCCTTCATGGCGGCCACCAGATCGGCCTGTATCTGGTCAAGTAACGGCATGGTGTCTGCTATTCTAGATGGTTTAAGAAGCGTGTTGAGCCATGCGGCGGAGGATGGCCGCGCCACGTAAGCGATTTCCACTTTCCCCATGCATATCAAAAAACAGCGGCTGCTAACACCCGGCCCGACGCCCATTTATCCCCCGGCGCTGCACGCCATGATGGCGTCGGATGTTCATCATCGCACGGAAGACTTTCGCAACATCTATAAAGCGGCGCTGGCCGACCTGAAAGAAGTGCTCGCCACCTCGCACGACGTGCTGTGCTTCGCGGCTTCGGGCACCGGCACGATGGACGCGGCGGTCTCGAACCTGTTCTCGCGCGGCGATAAGGTGATTGTGTGCTCGGCCGGAAAGTTCGGCGAGCGCTGGGCCGAAATCGCCAAAGCTTACGGCCTGGAGGTCACGCTGCTCTCGGCGGAGTACGGGCAAGTCGTCACGCCCGACCGCGTGGAGGCCGCACTGAAGGCCGAACCTGCAACGCGCGGCGTCTTTATTCAAGCTTCGGAGACGTCGACGGGCGCCCAGCACGACGTGCGCACGATCGGCGCGATGGTCGCCAAGACCGACGCCATCTTCGTGGTGGACGCCATCACCGGCATGGGCACGATGCCGCTCGACATCGACAACTGGGGACTGGACGTGGTGATCGGCGGTTCGCAGAAGGCGTTCATGATTCCGCCCGGCTTGGCTTTTATCGCGGTCGGTCCGAAAGCCTGGAAACACGCGGAATCCGCCAATCTGCCGCACTACTACTTCAATTTGAAGAAGGAGAAAAAGAGCGCGGATGCGGGCGAATCCAGCTGGACGCCGGCGACTTCGCTGATCCTGGCGCTAGGCGAAGCGCTGAAGTACATCAAGAAGCTGGGCATGCCGCAGGTGATCGAAAACGCGCAGCAACTGGCCGCCGCGACGCGCCTCGCCGCTGTTGCCGTGGGCCTGGAACTGTTCGCACCGGACTCGCCGGGCAGCGCCGTGACGGCCATCAAAGCGCCGGCCGGCATGGACTCGGGCGTGATCGTCAAGGAATTTCGGACGCGCTTTGGCTCGATCGTTACTAACGGGCAGGGAAGTATGAAAGGCAAAATTTTCCGGCTGGCGCACGTCGGCTACTTCGATTTCGCCGACCTGTTCAGCATCGTCGCGGAACTCGAGATAATCCTGAACGCCAACGGGCGCAAGGTCACGCTGGGTTCGGGCGTGGCGATGGCGCAAAAATTTTACATGGACGCGGTGGCGGCGAAAGCGGCGGCCGCTGTTACACCCGGCGCGACGGCCACGGCCTGAGGCCATCGAAAAAACATGAACATACTGATTGCCGAGCCCATGGCTGACGCGGGCATTGAACTGTTCCGCGCGCAGCCCGGTTGGAACGTGATTGTTTCCAACCCCAAAGAGTTTCGCCAGTTTCTGCCCGATGCCGACGCGCTGGTGGTGCGCAGCGCGGTGCAGGTGGATGAGAGCGTGTTGTCGCCGGCCAAAAAACTGCGCGTGATCGGACGCGCGGGCGTGGGCGTCGACAACGTCAATCTGGACGCCGCCACCGCCGCCGGGGTGCTGGTGATGAACACGCCGGGGGGCAACGCCATCTCGGTGGCCGAGCACGCCTTCGCACTGATGCTGGGCATGGCGCGCTTCATCCCGCAGGCCACGGCATCGACCAAGAGCGGCAAGTGGGAAAAGAAGAAGTTTTTGGGCAGCGAGCTGCGCGGTAAGACCATCGGCATCGCGGGCCTGGGCAGCATTGGGCGCGAGGTGGCCAAGCGGGCGCGCGCGTTTGAGATGCGCATTATCGCGAGCGATCCGTATGTGACGACGCAGATCGCCAAAGATTTGGGCATTCAATTGGTGTCTCTAGATGAGCTCTACGCGCAGAGCGACTACATCACGCTGCACGTCTCGCTGACGCCCGAAACCGAAGACCTCTTGAACGCAGCGGCCTTTCACAAGATGAAGCCGGGCGTGCGCATCGTCAACTGCGCGCGCGGCGAACTGGTCAATACCGAAGCGCTGACGGCGGCCATGCAGGCGGGCGTCGTGGCGGGCGCGGCGCTGGACGTGTTTCGAGTGGAGCCGCCGCCGGCGGGGGATCCGCTGTTCCAACT
>DOZZ01000011.1 GCA_003517725.1 Bryobacterales bacterium
AACAAACACTTTTTCGCCGAGGGCAGTCAACTTCCGAAACTACCCATCCACCAGCATCAGCTGAATATCCATCACATTAGTGCCGGTCGGCCCTGTCTTGAGCAGATCACCGACAGCCTCAAGCAACGGATAAGCGTTATTCTCCTCAAGGTACTGACCAGCCGAAAAGCCCAGCTTCTCCGCGCGCCCCAGAGTCTCGCCATCCACGATAGCTCCGGCCGCATCGGTAGGACCATCCGTGCCATCCGTGCCGGCGCTGAGGGCGACGATGTGGCGCGCGTCGGCCAAGGCGATGGCGGCGGCCAACGCGAACTCCTGGTTGCGGCCGCCCTTCCCCTTGCCTCGCATCGTCACAGTCGGCTCGCCTCCGGAAATCAGGCACACCGGCCCGGTTGTCTGTCGCGCCATCGCGGCGTACGCTGCGGCAACCTCACGCGCTTCGCCTTCGACCGAGTGTGAAACAATCACCGGGCGATATCCCAGTTGCGTGGCGCGCCGCGCGGCGGCATCTAGCGCCTGACGATTGCTGCCCACGATCACGTTGCGAACTTTGAGGAATAACTCATCCCCAGGTTTCGGCGTCTCCGGGGCGTCCTGGCTGAGGCGCCGCATCACCTCCGGCGGCGCTTCCAGTCCATATTTACGCAGCACCTGCCGCGCCTCGGCGAAAGTGGATGGATCGGGCGCGGTGGGTCCCGAGCCAATGACGGCCAGATCGTCGCCAATCACGTCCGAGAGAATCAGGCTCAGCACGGCGGCCGGCGCGGCGGTGCGCGCCAGTTGTCCACCTTTGATCGCCGACAGGTGTTTACGGACCGCGTTGATCTCCTGAATCGGGGCGCCGCACTCGAGCAGCAGTTGCGTGGTGGTCTGCTTGTCGGCCAATGTCACGGGCGGAGCGGGCAGCGGCAGCAGCGCGGACGCGCCTCCCGAAATGACGCACAACACCAAATCCTGCTCCGTGGCATCCCGGCACAGCGCTTCGATGCGGCGCGCCCCAGCCACGCCAGCTTCGTCTGGCACCGGGTGGCCGCACTCCGTGGTTTGGATACGCCGCAACGGCTGAGCGTGCCCATACTTTGTGTTAATCGCGCCGCCCGTGATGCGCCCGCCCAGTACGTCTTCAGCAGCGGACGCCATGGCCGCGGCCGCTTTGCCCGCGCCCACCAGCCAGATGTGTCGATACGCGGGATCGAGCCCGCGCAAGTGGCGCGCTACTGCATCGCGCGGATCCGCGCTGGCCAGCGCTGCCTCGAAAATTTCGCGCGCCGCCCCTCTTGCCCTCACTTGAACAGCGGCAGTTCCAACAGCGCGGCTAAATTGTCTTCAGGCTCGGCCGCGCGGATCTCCAGACGGAAATCAGCCAGTTCGTACGCTTTGCGCCGCTCGCTATAGAGCACGCGCAGAGCATCCAGATCGCGCGCCAGCGGGCGGTTACCGTTCAAACGAACGCGCGACGCGATGATGTCAAACGGGCAATCCAGCCAGATCGACACGCCATTGTGCTCGAGCAGCGCATAATTGTCGGGTTGCACGAAGGCTCCGCCGCCGAGCGCCAGCACCGCCGGCTCACCGCGCTCCACTTTGCGAACGCAGGCGCGGATGGCTTCGGCCTCCAGCCGGCGGAATCCGGCTTCTCCGTGGACCTCAAAAATGTGGGCAATCGAGGCGTTCTGGGCCTTCTCAATATCCGCGTCAAGATCGCAAAAGCGCCAGCCGATGCTATGCGCCAGCAGCCGCCCCAGCGTGGATTTTCCGCAGCCCATGAAACCGACCAGATAGATGCCGGGCGTGCGTTTGAGCTTCAGCAGCATGGCTTATCGATGTCCCCCGCCCGCATTCATACGAATCAGGCGGGCCTCTACCAGGCTCGGAAACAACAGATGCAGCCCCGCGAAGCCGCGCCACCAGCCGGGCGTCACCACCGACCGCGAGCGTCGCTCGACGCCGCGCAGTATGTCGCGCGCGCACTGCTGGGCGCTGATCGCGAAGCGTTTGCCTTTAGCGATCTCGGGCGGCGGGTATGCCCCGATCGCGTGGTCCTGAAATTGAGTTTTAACATAGCCGGGGTACACCGCCATCACATGGATGCCATCGCGCGCGAGTTCCATGCGCAACCCGGCGGTGGCGGAGGATAGCGCGAACTTCGAAGCTGAATAGAGCGTCAACCAGGGTAGGGTCACTTTACCGGCAATAGAGCTGATATTTACGATAACGCCGGAGCGCTGCCGCCGCATCGCCGGCACGACGGCCTGGGCCAAAGCCAGCGGCGCGAAAAAGTTCACCTCGAACATGCGCCGCGTGTCTTCATCCCGCGCGGCGGATGGCGGCCAGTAAACTCCCACACCCGCGTTATTCACCAAGACATCCACGCGGCCGAATCGATCGAGCGTCCGCGCCACCAGTTGTTCGCGCGTGGCGGCTAGCGTAATGTCGCCGTGTAGCAGCAGCGCATCCGGCAAATTCAGCGCCGCCAAACCGCTCTCGCTGCGCGCATTCAACACCAGTTGCGCGCCGCGGGCGTCCAGCGCGCGAGCACACGCGGCGCCGATGCCACCCGACGCACCCGTGATTACCACCACCTGCCCTTGCCATGCAAATGCGCCCATGCTTATACCTGCCGAAATCGCGAAATTGCCGCCGCCGAGCGCAAAACGCAATAATACTATCATGTCGAAGTTGCTGCCCTTGTTCCCTCTGCAGCTGGTAGTTTTCCCCAGGACACAAGTGCCGCTGCACATCTTCGAAGAGCGCTACAAACTGATGGTTAGCGAGAGTATCGCGGCGGGCAGTGAGTTTGGCATCATGCTGGCCCAGGGCGAAGGCATCGTAAACGCGGGCTGCTCCGTCCGCGTGGAAGACGTCATCACACAGTATGAAGACGGACGCATGGATATTCTGACTACCGGCGCCCGCCGCTTCGAGATCGTCGATTTGAATCAGGACAAGGCTTATCTGCAGGGCCAGGTAAACTTTTTCGAAGATGACGCTGCCGACCTGGTACCGGCGTCGCTGCGCAAAGAAGCGTTGGCCGTGTTCCAGACCTGGATCGAGGGCCGCGGCTTCAAGAGCGCGGTCGACCCTGACGAGAGCGACGCACAGCTCAGTTTTCAATTGGCGCAATCCGTGCAGGACCTGTCGTTTCAGAGCATGTTGCTGCGCGACCGTTCGGAGTTGAGCCGCCTGCAGCAATTGATCACCTACTTCGAACAGCAGTTGCCGCGCGAACAACAGGTCACCCGCATGAAACATCTGGCTCCGATGAATGGCTTTGGCGCGAAGCCGGCGGACCTCTGAGGCATGCTGTTTTCGGGCCAACCGGTACATAGCCGTCCGCGTCTCGCGCCAGTCAGCGTCTCCATCGCGTTTCACGCCCTGCTGCTGGGCCTTCTGATCGTGCGCGCGCACATGCCGACCAAACAGAAGAGCGCGTACCAGCAGTTGTTCGCCGGTAAAGAAACCAAACTGCTGTGGTATCGCTTCAAGGACAAACTGCCAGCCGTGCGGCCGGTGGTGCGCAGCGCGGACAAACGGCCGCCTAAGGCCGATGTGAAGCTGGCCCGGCAAAACCTGATCTCCGCTCCGAAGGACGCGCCCAAAGCCCGGCAAATGGTGTGGCAACCGGTGCCCGATCTGAAGTTCACGCCTGACGTGAAATCGGCCAACGTGCTGGCCGCGGCTCTGCCGGATGCTCCGCGCCCGCTGCGCCGCCTGTTCAGGCCCCCCGTATTGTCGCGCCCGCAGTCCGCCGCGCTGCCGGACTTGGCGCCGGCGCCGGAGCTGCGAGCCTCGGTGAAAATGCCGGAAGATTTCCGCTTCAGCAAAGCTTATAAACCGTTCGTGGCGCCAACCGTGGTCCGCTCAGTTCCCAAGACTCTGGAGCAACCTCTGCCGCAAGCGCCGGACCTCGCGCCCGCCGCGCCCCAGACCGTAGCCGGGCTGCCGTCGAAATTCTCCGGCGCGCGCCGGCCCTTCGCCGCGCCGCCCGCCAGCTCCGGCACGGGCCATGGCCGCGCACCCCAGGCACCGCCGGCCGCACCCATGCTGGCTGAAATGCACAATACGTGGACCGGAGCCATCGTGGGCCTGGATCCAGCCGAGAAGGTGGCCATCCCCAACGCTTCACGCCCGGCCCAGTTTTCCGGCGGCCCCGTGCTGCGCCCCGATGGCGGCGTGCCGGGTTCCAACACGGGCGCGGCTGTCACGGTTCCAGACCTCTACGTTTCGGGCTCCAAAGATAGGCAGCCCACCATCGTCGCGCGCACCACTTTGCCGCGCTTCCCTGCGTCGGTGACCTCCGACGAAGCGCTGCACGGCGCCGGGCGTTACCTGACGGTCAAAGACATCGGGCATGCCAGCGGCACGCGCGTGGCGAATGCGCCCGATCCGCGCTTTGAAGGGCGCCACGTCTACACCATGGCCGTGCAGATGCCGAACATCACCAGCTACGTCGGCAGCTGGCTGATGTGGTATTCGGAGCGCGAATTTTCACGCTATCAGGAAGACCCGGTCAGCGCGCCCATGCCGGTCCACAAAGTGGACCCGAAGTACATTGCCACCGCGGCCGAAGAGCGCGTCGAAGGCACGGTGCGCGTGCTGTGCGTGGTGGACGCCGGCGGACACGTCACCCACGTGGAGCTGCTGCGCGGCATCGACGAGAGGCTCGACCGCAGCGCCGTGGACGCCTTCGCCAAATGGGAGTTCACGCCGGCCACCCGCAAAGGCACGCCCGTAGCCGTCGATCTGCTGGTGGAAATTCCCTTCCGCCTCGCGCCGCGGGCCCGCAAGTAGCGCATGCAAAGGCAGCACCTGATCTTCGACGCCGACGACACGCTGTGGGAGAACAACGTCTACTTCGAGCAGGCGTTCGAGCGCTTCTGCCAGTTCCTGGATCACTCGGCGCTGACGCCCGACGAAATTCGCGCGGCGCTTGACGAAATCGAAATCGTGAACAACAAAATTCACGGCTATGGCGCGCTCAATTTCGGACGCAATCTGGTGCAGTGTTTCGAGCAGTTAGCGGAGCGCGCGGTAGAGGACCATCACCGGCACCACGTCGCCTCGCTGGCGCACGGCATCTTCGATTGCCCCATGCAGTTGATGCCCGGCGTGCGCGAGACCCTGGAAAAGTTGACCGCGCGGCATGAGCTGACGCTCTTCACCAAAGGCGCATGGGACGAGCAGAACCAGAAAATCGACCGTTCCGGCCTGCGCCCGCTGTTCGCGCACTGCGCGGTGGTCAAAGAGAAAAACGTCGAGGCCTATCGCACGCTGGCCGATGTCCGCGGCTTCGACCTGGACCGCACCTGGATGATCGGCAACAGCCCGAAATCGGATATCAACCCCGCCCTGCGCGCCGGCTTGCGGGCGGTCTTCGTGCCGCACGAGCGCACCTGGACGCTGGAACGCGAAGACCTCCTCGAGAGCCTCGGCCGGCTGGTGCGCGTGCCGGCGTTTCGGGACCTCGCCAAACTTTTTGATGGGCAGGCCTGAGGATTTTTTACAACGCCGCCTCACCCGTTGATCTCCGATCCCGCATACAATACCGTTTTGTCCTCTTCAGGTCACGGACCTTTTCACGGTAGGTGCGTTCTGATTACGGGGGCCAGCCGCGGTATCGGCAAGCGCCTCGCACTGGGCTTCGCGGCCGCCGGCGCCCGCGTCGGACTGCTGGCCCGCACCCAGGGCGCCTTGAACGCGGCCCAACTCGAGATCGAACAGGCCGGCGGGCAGGCCCTTCCGATCCGCGGCGACGTGCGCGAGCCCAAAGAGATGGAATCGGCCGCCGGGCGCATGATCTCTTCATTCGGAGGTTTGGACGTGCTGATCGCCGCCGCCGGCGTCCAGGGCCCGGTGGGGCCTTTCCTCGAAAGCCGCCTGCTGCAGTGGCGCGATACCTTCGATACCAACCTGCTGGGCGTGATGAATTGCTGCAAAGCCGTGATGCCCGGCATGATCGCGCGGCGATCCGGGAAGATCGTGGCTCTAATCGGCAACGGCACGTCCAGCGGACGCCCCAATTTCGCGCCCTACGCGGCCGCCGGCGCCGCCGTCGCGCGTTTTGTCGAGTCCATTGCGGGCGAGGTGCACGAACATAACGTGCAGATCAATTGCTTCCACCCTGGTGGCGCCTACACCAGCATGACGGATGAAATTCTGCAGGCCGGCGACCGCGCCGGAGCGCAAGAGGTGGAGGAGGCCCAGCAGACCCGCATGACCGGCGGCATCGCGGCGGAGCGCCAGATTCAGTTCGCGCTGTTCCTAGGCTCCGAACGCTCCAATCACATCACCGGCAAGGCCATTCACGTGCGCGACGACCTGAAAAAGCTGGAGCACGACAACATGCGCCCGGAATCCTTCACGCTGCGGCGGCTCTCGAAAGGCTAGCTCTTACCAGTTCGCCGGCTGCAGCGGCCGCTTCAATACTTCCGTCGCGCCAGCTGGCAGTTTATCCGCGTTAGCCAGCATCAAGCTCACCTGCCACATCTCGGTTTCGCTCAGCGAACCTTTAAATCCCGGCATCCCGGTGAGCCGGATGCCATTAGCCGCCTTCCAGTAGGTTTCACCTGGCGGATCGTCGGCAACTTTGCTGACGAAAAGCTGCGGCGGCTCCGGGTACATGCCTTTGGCGATCGCGCTCTTATCCTGATCCGGCAGCCCGTGGCACACCGCGCAATTCTTGCGGTAAACATGCGCGCCAGCGATGTACGTGCTGTCGTTCGCCGCGATAGGCGCCTTTCCCGGCGCGTCTTTGGCGAGGCGGGCGCTTAGACCCATTTTCGCCAGCATCGCTTCGAAAGGCATTGGAGCCGATGCTGTCGCGACCGGCACAAAACCCATCTTAAAATACAGATAGCCCGCACCCGCAATCAAAACAATCGCCGTAAAAAATCCAGCTAGAAACCGCATGTGGCGCCGGAGCCAATCTTAACACCTCGCCTCCGCGCCCCGAATCGCATAGAATGCCCCCATGTTCAGAGTTTCAATTCTCGCCATCCTCACCGTCCTGTGCGCCACCATGGCCTCGCCCCAGGCCCAGGCGCCGCACCGCAAGCGCCTGCTCGCCATCGGAGAAGTTAAAGGTTTCCAGCACGATTCCGTCTCGCACGGCCTGGCCACCATCGAACGCATCGGCTACGAGTCCGGCGCCTTCGACACCTACATCCGCACCGATTCGCAACTCATCACCAAGAAGAAGATCGCCGCCGGCAACGCCAAGAACCTCGACCAGTTCGATGGCGTGCTCTTCTTCACCACCGGCGAACTGGATCTGGACGAAGAGCAAAAAGCGGCCCTGATCTCCTTCGTCAAAGATGACGGCAAAGCCTTCTTCGCCACGCACACCGGCACCGACACCTACTACCAATGGCCCGAGTACGGCGAGATGGTGGGCGGCTACTTCGACGGCCATCCGTGGCATCAGGAGGTCAAGGTGAAAGTGGAAGATCCGTCGTTCCCCGGCATGAAATATTTCGGCAACTCGTTCACCGTGGCTAACGACGAGATCTACCAGTTGAAGAATTTCTCGCGCGACAAAGTGCGTGTGCTGATGTCGCTCGACACCAGCTCGGTCGACATGACCAAGAAGGGCATTAAGCGGACCGACGGCGACTTCGCCATCGCGTGGGCCCGCAACTACGGTAAGGGCCGGGTCTTCTCCTGCACTCTGGGCCACGAGCCGGCCGTCTGGGACCGCAAGGATTTCCAGAGCATGTGGCTGGACGCCATCAAATGGGGCTTCGGCGAACTGCCGGGTGACGCCACGCCGCGGCCCAAGCCGTAGCGAATGCGATTTCTCCCGCTGCTTCTGCTCTATCCAGCGGCATTGTGCGGCTGGGGCTGCGAGGGTCACCAGATGGTCGCGTTGATCGCGCGCGCTCACCTGAACCCGCGCGCCTCCGCCGCCGTGAACCGGCTGTTGGCGGCGCAACCCGCGGACCCGGCGCTGAAACGCTTTTGCGCCGACCGCATGACCGATAAGAGCGGTTTTGGCGACCCGTTGGCCGATGCCTCCACCTGGGCTGACGACGTGCGCAACAGCGAGAAGACCGGCCTGTGGCACTACGTAGACATCCCGCGCGCCGAAACCAACGCCGCGTTTGACCGCTACTGTCCCGCCGTGGGTCCGTCGGTCGACGGCAAGCCGCGGCCCGGCTGCGTGGCGTCGGCGACCGAATACGAACTGGCGATTTTGAAAGATCCGGTCGCGGCCGAAGCCGATCGGGCCACCGCGCTGCGCTACCTGGTGCACTTCATCGGCGACATGCACCAGCCGCTGCACACCACCGACAACAGCGATCACGGCGGCAACTGCACGCAGCTGCAGTTCTACGACATGCCGCATCCCACCAACCTGCACGCCGTGTGGGACTACACCCTGATCGAGCACGATCGGGAAGCGCGCCACGTCACAGTGGCGCAGGACGCCGCGCAGCTCGATCAAAAGTTCGCGGGCACCTGGGGTCATGAACCCATCAACATCCGCGCCTGGATCTGGGAGGGCCACGCTCTGGCTAATGACGTGGTCTACGGCAAGCTGTCGATTCCCATCGAGACCGCAACGGTCGACTGCCCGGTTGAAACCCAAAAGATTCGCGACCTGCACCTCCGCCTCGCCGACGAATACGAGAATGCGGTGATGCCCACCGTGGAACGCCAGATCGCAAAGGCCGGATACCGCCTGGCCGATGTGCTCAACACAATCTGGCCCTGAAGGACAATAAAACCATGAGCGGAATTCAATTTGTCACCGATGAGAAAGGCCGGAAAGTCGGTGTCCTGATCGACCTGAAAAAACACGGCGCCATTTGGGAGGACTTCTGGGACGGCCTGGTATCTGAATCGCGCCGCAAGCAAAAGGGCATCGCTTACGAGCAATACCGCGCAACCCGGCTGAAACGCACCCGCCCTCGTGGTTAAGTACTCTCTCGAAATCAAGCAATCCGCGCAAAAGGAGCTGGATGCGCTCGATGATACGCAGTTCGCGCGCATAGACCGAAAAATTCTTTCGCTCGCTAACAATCCCAGGCCCGCTGGATGCAAAAAACTCAGGGGCTACAGAGACCTTTGGCGCATCCGGGCTGATGACTGGCGCATACTGTACTTTATCGATGACGAGGCGAACCTCGTCGGGATTACGCGGATCGCGCATCGGCGCGAGGTCTACGAGTAGCCTTTCCCCCCGCGCCAGGCTCTCTACTACTGGATTTTAATTTCTTCGCAGCGCGCAAAGAAAACCGCTCGGGGCCACATCAGCAGGTGTG
>DOZZ01000201.1:0-4749 GCA_003517725.1 Bryobacterales bacterium
GCGTTTGCCAGAGCTACGGAAAGACCCCATCACCGACCGATGGGTGATTATTGCGACCGACCGCGCGCGGCGCCCCGCCGATTTTGCGCGCGAGCCGATCACGTCGCTCGGAGGCCGCTTTTGTCCGTTTTGCCCCGGCAATGAATCGAAGACCCCGCCCGAGGTGCTGGCTTATCGCGATCAGGGCGGCTCCAATGGCAGCGGCTGGCATCTGCGCGTGGTGCCCAATAAGTTTCCGGTGCTCGGCATCGAAGGCGACCTGGACCGCGAAGGCGAAGGCCTGTTCGACAAGATGCAGGGCATCGGCGCGCACGAGGTGATCATCGAAACGCCGGGCCATTCCGAGAGCATGGCGACGCTTGAGGAGCGCCAGGTGGAACGCGTGCTGTGGGCCTTTCGCGACCGCATGCTGGACCTGAAGAAGGATGGCCGGCTGCGCTATATTCTGCTGTTCAAGAACCAGGGGGAGCCGGCCGGCGCCTCGCTCGAGCACCCTCACTCGCAGCTGATCGCGCTGCCCGTTGTGCCCAAGCGGGTGCAGGAAGAGATCGACGGCGCCAAGAATTACTACGATTTCAAGGAGCGCTGCGTCTTCTGCGACATCCTGCGGCAGGAGGCCAAAGCGGCGACGCGCGTGGTGATGGAGACCGATCGCTTTCTGGTGATCGAGCCGTACGCCGCGCGCTTTCCGTTTGAGACGTGGATCGTGCCGCGCCGGCATCAGGCGCATTTCTTCGAGGCCGACGCGCAGCAGCTGCAGAACCTGGCGTGGGTGCTGAAGTCGACGCTGCGGAAAATCGAGAAGGTGCTGGAGAAGCCGCCGCTGAACTTTATCGTCCACACGGCTCCGCTGCAGGAAGGCGCCATGCTGCATTACCACTGGCACATTGAAATTATTCCGCGGCTGACGCGCGTGGCGGGCTTCGAATGGGGCACGGGGTTCTATATCAATCCGACGCCGCCGGAGGAATCCGCACAGTTTCTGCGCGAGGCGGGGCTGGGCTAAGGGAATCCTTCGGCCGGCGCGGCTCATCTGTGCCAAGTGATGAGCCCGACTCTTTTTTCGCCTCTGACGCTGCGCGGTGTTACTCTTCGCAACCGCATCGCGGTTTCGCCGATGTGCCAGTATTCTTCGGTGGACGGCTTCGCCACCGATTGGCACGTGGTGCATCTGGGCAGCCGGGCCGTGGGTGGCGCCGGGCTGGTGATGGTGGAGGCATCGGCGGTCGAGGCCGACGGGCGGATTACTCCCGACGACCTGGGGATCTGGCAGGACGCCCACGTGGAGCAACTGTCGCGCATCGCGGCGTTTGTGAAGAGGCAGGGCGCGGCGGCCGGCATTCAGCTGGCGCATGCCGGGCGCAAGGCCAGCAGCAAGTCGCCTTGGAAGGGCGGGGCAGCGATCGCGCGCGAAGACGGCGGGTGGCCGACCGTGGCGCCGAGCGCCATTCCTTTCCGCGCCGGCGACGCGGCGCCCGCGGAACTTAGCGTGGCCGGGATCCAGCGCATCACCGCCAGCTTTGCGGCTGCCGCCCAGCGCGCGCTTCGCGCCGGCTTCGAGGTATTGGAAGTGCACGCGGCACACGGGTACCTGCTGCACGAATTCCTGTCGCCGCTGTCGAATGTCAGAAGCGACGAGTACGGGGGCGCCTTCGCGAACCGCATTCGATTTGTGCTCGAGACGGTGCTGGCGGTGCGCGCGGTTTGGCCCGGGCATCTGCCGCTTTTTGTGCGCATTTCAGCCAGCGACTGGGCCGAGGGTGGCTGGAATATCGACGATTCCGTGGCGTTGGCGAAGAAACTGGCTCCGATGGGCGTGGACCTGATCGATTGCTCGTCGGGCGGCGCGGTGGCGCACCAGAAGATCGACGTCAAGCCGGGATATCAGGTGCCGTTCGCGCAGCGCATCCGCCAGGAGGCCGGCATCAAGACCGGCGCCGTGGGCTTGATTACCGAGCCGTTGCAGGCAGACCAAATCATTCGCGAAGGGCAGGCCGACCTGGTGCTGCTGGCGCGCGCGATGTTGCGCGACCCTTACTGGCCACTGCATGCCGCGCGGGTGCTGGGCCTGACACCGGCGCCTCCCGTCCAGTACGGGCGGGCCTTTTAGCGCTGGCGCTCACTGCGCTCCGGAGATTGTGGGCGGCCTCGCCACGCCGCCCACGAAAAACGATGGGCCGCGCCACAGGGCTGCCGATCGTAGTATCCTTGCCGGGATGATCCGGTGCTGCCGTGAGCGCCGGGCCTCAAAGGAGATCGCTATGACCCTTCCCCGCGCGGCGTTGGCTGCCGGACTTTTCGCCCTTCCCCTATGCGCCGATTTCTCGTACCAGGAAACGGCCCGCATCACCGGAGGCGCCCTGGTCGGGATGATGAAATTCGCGGGCGCGTTTTCGAAAGACGCGCGCAAGGCGACCGAGCCGATTGAAAGCAGCATTTCGATCAAAGGCAACCGCATGCTGCGCAAGTCGCCCGATAATGCCACGATCATCGATCTGGATCAGCAGACCATCACGACCATCCATTACACGAACCGCACTTATTCCGTGTTGACCTTCGAGCAGATGCGGCAGCAGATGGAAGCCATGGCCGCCAAGATGAAACAGCCGCAACCGGCGCCGGGCGCCGAGGCCTCATTCGATATAAAGGTCAACGATACGCACCAGCACCGCACGATTGACGGCGTGGATACGCACGAGATGATCCTCACTTTTCTGATGAACGCGAAGGATCAGAAATCGGGGGCCACCGGCGGCCTCGACATGACCACCGACATGTGGATCGCGCCCAACGTGCCGGGCTACCAGGAGGTTCGCGAATTCCATCAGCGCATGGCGCAGAAGCTGACCTGGGTCCCTGGCGCCAACCCGCTGATGAATCGGCCGGACGTGCTGAAAGCCATGACGCAGTTGTATGGCGAGCAGTCGAAGCTCGATGGCATGCCGCTCGAATCCATCATTCGCATGGGCGGGCGCATGGATAACGTTCCGGTGGAAAACGGGGAGAACACCAATCAGCGGCAGACGCGGTCGCAATCCTCGCCGCCGCCGACGTCGGTGAGCGGCGCACTGGCCGGGGCGCTGGGCGGCCGCTTCGGGCTGGGCCGCAAGAAGAAGCAGGAGGAGCCGGCGGAAGGATCCTCGGGCAACTCTTCGAATGGGCAGACCACTTCGGCCAGCGGCTCGCTGATGGAGATGACGTCGACGGTGACCAGCCACAACACGGCATCGGTGAATGCCGCGGTGTTCGATATTCCGGCGGGCTTCGCGAAGATCGAGGAAGACCTGGCGAACCCGGGACGAAAGCGCCGCTAAAATCAGCTTGTGGCAATTTTAATTGGAATACACCCCGTGGCGGAGGCGCTGCGGGCTGGGCGGCCGCTCGACCGCGTACTAGTAGCCCGCGGCGCGGCCGGAACCCGCATGCAGGAGATCATCGAGCTGGCGCGCAAAACCGACACGCCGCTGCGGTTTGAGGCGCGCGATGCCATCGACCGCATGGCCGGCGGCGCGGCGCACCAGGGCGTCATCGCGCTGGGCGCGGCCACGCGCTATGCGGACCTGGAGAAGCTTGCCGAGACCGCCAAGCTGCTGGTGGCGCTCGATGGCGTGGAAGACCCGCATAATCTGGGCGCCATTATCCGCACCGCGCATGCCGCCGGCGCGGATGCCGTGATTGTGCCGGAGCGGCGCGCGGTGGGCCTGAACGAAACGGTGGCCAAGGCCGCCGCCGGAGCTATCGAACACCTGCCCGTGGCCCGCGTCGTAAATCTGAACCGCACGCTCGAAGATCTGAAGCGGCGCGGGTTTTGGATCTATGGGCTGGATCAGCGCGGCACGATCGCACACAGCCGGGTGGACTGGGCCGAGCCGACCGTGATTGTGCTGGGCTCGGAAGGGCGCGGGCTGCATGAGCTGGTGCGCAAGCACTGTGACGCGCTGGTGCGCATTCCGATGGATGGCAAGATTGCGTCGCTGAACGTTTCGGTGGCGGCCGGCATTGTGCTGTTTGCCTGGAAAGAGAGAAATTCGTCTTTCGAGGCCGATCAAAGCTAGAATCGATAGTTATGCCAGCAATTCGCCGTGGGGCGGCCGCCGTCGTGGTGTTGTGGTGCGTCAGTGCGCCCTACACGCTCGCGGCACGCCAGCCGGTGCGGGCGCGGCATGCCATGGTGGTCACGCGCGAGACGCACGCCACCGACGCCGGCGTGCGCGTGCTCGAAGCCGGCGGCAACGCGGTGGACGCGGCGGTGGCGGTGGGCTTCGCGCTGGCCGTAACGCACCCTTCGGCGGGCAATATCGGCGGCGGCGGTTTCATGCTGGTGCGAATGGCCAACGGCGCCACCGATTTTCTGGATTTCCGCGAGCGCGCGCCGCGCGGCGCTTCGCACGACATGTATCTGGACGCGAACGGCAAGCCCACCGCCGACAGCCTGGTGGGATACCGCGCCTCGGGCATCCCCGGGACGGTCAAGGGCCTGGAGTTCGCGCATCGCAAGTACGGCAAAAAAGCCTGGAAAGACTTGCTAGCCCCCGCCGTGCAGCTGGCGGCCGGCGGTTTTCCGGTGTCGTGGGCGCAGGCTGAGAGTTTGCGGTCCACGGCTGAGAAGCTCGGCCGCTTCGGCGATTCGAAGCGCATATTCCTGCGCGACGGCAAGTTTTACGAAGCCGGCGAACAGCTGGTCCAGCCTGAGCTGGGAACCGTGCTGCAGCGCATCCGCGACCACGGGGCGTCGGACTTTTATGAAGG
>DOZZ01000201.1:4844-9223 GCA_003517725.1 Bryobacterales bacterium
ATCGTGACGGCGCCGCCGCCCAGTTCCGGCGGCGTGGGCCTGCTGCAGATGATGGGCGTGCTGGAGGGCACCGATTTCGCCAGCCAGCCGCCTGGTTCCGCCGCGTCCCTGCATCTGCTGGCCGAGGCCATGCGGCGTTTCTTCGCGGATCGCAGCGAATATCTGGGCGATCCCGATTTCGTTAAAGTCCCGCTCACGCAACTGCTCAACACCAGCTATATCGCGGAGCTGCGGCGCTCCATCGATCCGGTCCGGGCCACGCCCAGTGCGGCGGTGCATCCAGGCCGGTTGACAGTGCATGAGAGCGCCGAAACCACGCACTACTCGATCGTCGACGCCGAGGGCAACACCGTGGCCGTGACCTATACGTTGAACGGCGGCTACGGCAGCGGCGTGACGGCTACGGGCCTGGGCTTTCTGCTGAACAATGAGATGGACGATTTTGCGCCTAAGCCGGGCCGCCCCAATCTTTACGGGCTGATCCAGGGCGAGGCCAATGCCGTGGCCCCCGGCAAGACGCCGCTTTCGTCGATGACGCCCAGCCTGGTGCTGCAAGACGACAAATTGTATATGGTGGTGGGCACGCCCGGCGGCCCCACCATTATCAATTCGGTGCTGCAGGTAATTCTGAACGTGCTCGACTATCACATGAACATGCAGGAAGCGGTGGACCAGCCGCGCATTCATCACCAATGGCTGCCCGACACGCTGTTCGTCGAAAAGACCGTGTCGCCCGACACTATCGAGGCTCTCAAGAGCCGCGGCTACGCCGTGAAGGTCAACAACCAGATCGGCGAGATGGCTGCCATTCTTGTGGATGGCGGCTGGTTGCAGGGCGCCGCCGACAGCCGTACCGAAAGCACCGCGAAGGGCTACTAACTGACATCCATGAATCGGGTTCTCTCAACGCACTTAATGGTGAACCACCGCCTCACCACGTCCGCGCTCGGCCGCATCGAGCAGGCCGGCATTCCGGCCGTCGAAATTTTCTGCGCGCGCCAGCACCTGGACTATCGCAACAAGGCGCAAATCGCGGAACTGGGCCACTTCTTTAAAGATTCCGACTTGCAGCTGCATTCGCTGCACTCGCCGATGTATAACGACGAGTTCTGGGGCCGCTCCGGGCCCGACTCCATCATCAGCATCACGGAGCCAGTGAAGGCCGAGCGCATGCGTATGGTGGACGAGATCAAGCGCGCGCTCGAAGTGGCCGAGATCGTGCCGTTCCGCTACCTGATCCAGCATCTGGGCGTTTCGGGCGAGGAGTTCAGCGAGCGCGCCATCGATTCGGCTTTCACTTCGCTCGAAGAACTCATGAATTTCGCGCACCAGCGGGACGTCGAGATTCTGCTCGAGAATATTCCGAACGACCTGTCGAGCGGCGCGCGGCTCAACTATTTTCTGAACGTCACGCACCTGGATCTGCACTACGTTTTCGATACGGGCCACGCGCACCTCGGCGCCGGCATCGAAACCGAATTCGAAGCCATGAAGGAACGCATTCGCTCGCTGCACGTCCATGACAACAATGGCAAAGCGGACCAGCATCTGTTTCCGACCGTGGCCGAGGGCGGCAGCATTGACTGGCGCAAG
This sequence comes from Bryobacterales bacterium, assembly GCA_003517725.1. Taxonomy (GTDB): domain Bacteria; phylum Acidobacteriota; class Terriglobia; order Bryobacterales; family Bryobacteraceae; genus DOZZ01. Next base: position 6,438 of record DOZZ01000201.1, read on the forward strand.
ACCATGACCCTGCTGAAGTCGCGCGATGGCCAGTATCCGCTGCTGCTCGAGTTGAAGGAAGTGGCCGACATGCCTAATCCCCTGGAGACGGTAAACCAGGTATTCGATCGCCTGGAGGATTTTTAGAAGTTCGGGCCTTCGAAATCTCCATGCCAAGAATCACCATTGCTGACGCCTCCGCCCACGCCGGCGAGACGGTCTCGATTGCCGGCTGGCTCTACAACCTGCGCAAATCCGGCAAGATCGTGTTTCCGCTATTGCGCGACGGCACCGGCTTGATGCAGTGCGTCGCGGTCAAGAGCGCGCTGCCCGAGCCGGTCTTCGAAGAGATCAAGAACCTGACCCAGGAATCGTCGCTGATTCTGACCGGTAAGGTCCGCGCCGAGGCCCGCGCGCCGGGCGGGTTCGAGTTGGAGGTCGAGGGCGTCGAGGTGCTGCAGCGCGTGCCCGAGAGCGATCCGTATCCGATCACGCCGAAGGATCACGGAACTGAATTCCTGGCCGACCGCCGGCACCTATGGCTGCGCAGCCAGCGCCAGCACGCCATTATCCGCGTGCGGCATGAAGTGATCAAAGCGGTGCGCGACTATTTCGATAGCCACGGCTTCACGCTGGTGGATACGCCGATCTTCACGCCGGCGGCCTGCGAAGGCACCACCACGCTGTTCGAGGTGAACTACTTCGAGGACGAGAAGGCTTATCTTACGCAGTCCGGGCAGCTCTATAACGAAGCCAACGCCATGGCTTTTGGCAAAGTGTACTGCTTCGGGCCCACGTTCCGGGCCGAGAAATCGAAGACACGGCGGCACCTGACGGAGTTCTGGATGGTGGAGCCCGAGATGGCCTTCGCCGATCTCGAAGAAGTCCAGCGCGTGGCCGAAGAGATGTTGATTTTCGTCGTCGGCCGGGTGCTCGGAAACAAGCGCGAAGAGCTGAAGACGCTCGAACGCGACGTGACGAAGCTTGAAGCGGTGCAGCCGCCGTTTCCGCGGCTGAGCTACGACGAGGCGGTAAAGATCCTGCAGCAGAACGGCAGCGACATTCAATGGGGTTCCGATTTTGGCGGAACCGACGAGACTATTCTGACTAAACAATTCGAGCGGCCCATTATGGTGGACCGTTTTCCCACGGCCATCAAGGCCTTTTACATGGCGCCCGATCCGGAACGCCCCGAGGTCGCGCTGGGCGTCGACGTGCTGGCGCCCGAAGGCTACGGCGAGATCATCGGCGGCGGACAGCGCATCCACGACCATGCCTTGCTGATGCAGCGCATCGCGGACCACCAGTTGCCGCCCGAGGCGTTCGACTGGTATTCCGATCTGCGCAAATTCGGCAGCGTGCCGCACGGCGGCTTCGGCATGGGCATCGAGCGCTGCGTGGCCTGGATCTGCGGCCTGGAACATATCCGCGAGACCATCGCGTTCCCGCGCATGCTGTATAGGTTACGGCCATGAAGCAATCGACACTGGCAATTATCGGCGCGCCGCTCGACCTGGGTTCCGACCGCCGCGGCGTGGACATGGGACCCTCGGCGCTGCGCATGGCGGGGCTGAACCGCCGTCTGGCGGCGCTCGGCTACGAAGTGGAAGATGTGGGCAACGTGGCGGTGGAGCAGCAGGAGAGCCTGCCCGAAGGCCCGCGGCATGCCAAGTATCTGCCGCAGATCGCGGCCGTGTGCGAGCGCATTGGCGATGCCGTGACGCAAGCCGCGGCCGAAGGCAGGGCCCCGCTGGTACTGGGCGGCGACCACTCGATCGCGGTCGGCACCGTCAGCGGCATGGCCAAATTTCTGCGCAAGAAGCGTCAGAAGATGGGCATCATCTGGATCGACGCGCATGCCGACATGAACACACCGCAAAGCAGCCCCAGCGGCAACGTGCATGGCATGTCGCTGGCCTGTTTAATAGGGCTCGGCCCGCCGGAGTTGGCTAAGATGTACGGGTTTGTGCCGAAAGTAGACCCGCGCAACGTGGCCCTCGTGGGTCTTCGCAACGTGGATATCCTGGAGCGCCCGCAGGTGCGCGAGTCCGGCGTGTCCGTGTTCACCATGCGCGATATCGACGAGAAGGGCATGCGCTGGGTGATCGAGCAGGCCATTGAAACGGCCAGCCGCGGCACCGTCGGCTATCACCTCTCGCTCGATATGGATTTCGTCGATCCGCAGTATGCGCCGGGCGTGGGCACCCCGGTGCCCGGCGGCGCCACCTATCGCGAAGCGCATCTGGCGATGGAGATGATGGCGGATTCGGGCGGCATCCTCTCGATGGAAGTAGTCGAGGTGAATCCGGTGATGGACGAGGTGAACCGCACGGCGGACCTGGCCGTGGAACTGGTGCTCTCGGCGCTCGGAAAGAAAATTCTCGGATGAAGCTGCGGGTGGCAGTGCTCTACGGCGGCCGCAGCGGCGAGCACGAGGTGTCGGTGCGTTCGGCCGATTCGGTGATGAAGGCGCTCGACCCCGCGAAATACGAGGTGCTGCCTTATCGCATCAGCAAAGAGGGCAAATGGAGTCCCAAGCCGATTCTGCCGGAGCCCGGAGCCCAGGCGCATCTCGACGTGGTGTTTCCGGTGCTGCACGGAACGTTCGGCGAGGATGGCACAGTGCAGGGGCTGCTGGAATTAGCCGGCCTGCCGTATGTGGGCGCCGGCGTCATGGCGTCGGCCATTGCGATGGATAAGGAGATGATGAAGCGCGTGTGCCGTGAGCGCGGCCTGCCCGTCGTGGACTACGCCGTGGTGTATCGCGGCGACCCGGACCAGGCCGCCGCGTGCGCCCATTTGCCGCT
>DOZZ01000201.1:9418-9751 GCA_003517725.1 Bryobacterales bacterium
TGAAGAGTTGGGCGCGGCGCTGGAACTGGCGGCGCAGTACGACAGCAAGGTGATTGTGGAGCGCGGCATCGCGGGCCGGGAATTTGAGTGCGGGGTGCTGGGCAATTCTTGCCCGGAGGCTTCGACGCCCTGTGAGATTTTACCGTCGCGCGAGTTCTACGACTACGAAGACAAGTATCTATTAGACGCGGCCAAGGTCGAACTGCCGGCGAAGCTCAGCGCGGCCGACACCGCCGAGATGCGCCGCCTGGCCGTGGAGTGCTACCGCGCGGTGGAGTGCTCGGGCCTGGCGCGCGTCGATTTTCTGCGCGAAGAAGCGACGGGCCAGCTCTA
>DOZZ01000201.1:9996-10406 GCA_003517725.1 Bryobacterales bacterium
CACGCGGCGCGGCAGTCGACGCGCTTCACACGCTGAATGCGGCTGATTGCCATCGCGCTGGCCGGAGCCGTAAGTCTGTTGGCGGCCGCGCCGCCCGACAACGGCGAGCGCGAACTCGAGCGTGAGGTCAAGCGCGTGATCGAGCTCTACTCCATCGTGGAAAGCAACGCCGCCGACCCGGTCAATCCGGAACAGGCCTTTTATCAGGGGGCGATTCCGGGGCTGTTGCGCAAGCTCGATCCGCACTCCGTCTTCTTCGATCCCGGCCAGTTTGAGCAGTTGAAACAGATGCAGAGCTCCACGCGCAAAGGCTTCGGCAGCGTGGTGTCGCTGCTGCCGGGGCGCGTGATTGTGCTCCAGTCGCTGCCGGGCACGCCGTCGGCGCGTTCGGGCATCTCGCCGGGCGACGA
>DOZZ01000201.1:10417-12122 GCA_003517725.1 Bryobacterales bacterium
CGCGGCTGATGGAGCTGCGCCTGATTCCCGAAGAGATGCAGGCGCCCAGCGTCGAGCGCACCTTCCTGCTGCGTCCCGGTATCGCGTATTTGCGCGTCGGCAGCTTCGACGAAGCCACCGGGCGCGAGATCAAAGCCGCCATCGAGAAGCTGGGCGGCCGGCAGTTGCACGGCCTGGTGCTCGATCTTCGCAACAATCCCGGAGGTCTGGTGACCGCGGCGACCGAGACGGCGTCGCTGTTCCTGAAGCCGGGCCAGACCATCCTCAGCATCCGCGGCCGCAAGTCGGCGGCCCAGCAGGAGACTGTGCCGAGCATCGCCGAACCCTACACGTTTCCGGTCAGCGTGATCGTGAATGGCAAATCGGCCAGCGCTTCCGAGATTGTTGCGGGCGCGCTGCAGGACCACGACCGCGCCACCATCGTGGGCGAGCCGAGCTTCGGCAAAGGTTTAGTCCAGAGCGTTTTCCCGCTTTCCGCCGGCACCGGCATTGCCCTGACCACGGCGCTCTATTACACGCCCAGCGGACGCTCCATCCAGAAACCGCTGAATGCCGGCGATTATGAGCTGGGCGAAGCGTCGGCGCACTTGAACCAGGACAAGCAGTTCCATACCGACAAGGGCCGCTCAGTCAAGGGCGGGGGAGGCATCACGCCGGACTTCGTGGTGTACCCGCCGGTGCCTTCGCGCCTGCGCGCCGCCATGGAGGCCAGCGGATCGTTCGTCAGCTTCGCCACCGAATACCTCGCGAACCACAAAGTGGATGCCGGCTTCAGCGTCACGCCCGCGTTGCTCGATCAGTTCCAGGCGTGGCTCTCGGAGCACAAGATTCAGCCGTCGTTTGGCGAATGGGCGCGGGAGCGCGAATTTGTGCAGCTGCGCCTGAAAGCCGAAATCTTCAACCAGGCGCTGGGCGTCGACAAAGGCGATGAGGTGGAGGCGCTGCAGGACGCTCAAATTCAGAAAGCGGTCGATGCGCTCCAGTGAGGCGCCTGCTGCGCAGCACCGTGGCGCGCAATGCGCTAGCGCTCTACGGCATACAGGCCGCGCAGTACATTCTGCCCTGGTTCACTTACCCGTACCTGACCCGCGTGCTGCACCCAGCCAACTGGGGCCGTATCATCATTGCCCAGGCGTTCATCCAGTTTTTCGTGGTCATCACCGAATATGGTTTCAACCTGACCGCCACGCAGGCCGTCGCCATCCATCGCGATGACATTCCCCGGCTTTCCAGAATCCTGACGTCGGTGACGGCCGCCAAAACGCTGCTGATGCTCGCCAGCCTGGCGGCCATGCTGGCCATCGTCTGGTCGGTGCCTTCGCTGCGCGGCGAACTGCCGCTGTTTGCCATCACCTTTTTGAGCGTCGTGGGCAATGTGCTGTTCCCGGTCTGGCTGTTTCAAGGGCTGGAGCAGATGCAGTTCATCACCTTCCGGGAGATTCTGGCGCGCTTGCTGGGACTGCTGCCGACGTTCCTGCTAGTGCGCCATGAATCCGACATCCTGTGGGCCGCGGCGGTGCAATCGGGTAGCGTCGCTTTTGCCGGCCTGATCGGGTTGTTCAGTTTGCCCCGTGTGACCAAAGCGCGCTTCGTGCGCGTGACGCCGGGCGAGGTGCTCGACACGTTTCGGGATGGCTGGCATGTTTTTCTTTCGACCGCCGCCATCACCATTTACACCCGCGGCAATACGTTCATCCTGGGCCTG
>DOZZ01000201.1:12191-12664 GCA_003517725.1 Bryobacterales bacterium
CCATCTACACCCGCGGCAACACGTTCATCCTGGGCCTGATCGCGCCGCCCGCCGCCGCCGGTTTTTACGGCTCCGCCCAGCGCCTGGTGGACAGCGCCAAGGCGCTGGTTTTCCCGCTCTCCACGGCCATTTTTCCGCACGTCACGCGCATGGCGCATGACGATCCGCCGGCCGCCTTTGCTTTCTTACGGCGTCACACGTCGCGTCTGATGCTGCCCTTCGTGGGCCTGTCCCTCGTGCTGCTGGCTGGTGCGCCGGTGCTGATCCACATCCTGAACGGCAGCCAGTACCGGCCCGCGGTGCCGCTCCTGATGATCATGTCGCCGATCCCGGCGATTGTCGCGGCCGGCACCGTATATGCCACTTACTACATGCTGGGCCTGGGCTATAAAAAGCAGTGGTCGAATTTGATTATCCAAGCCGGCGCCGTCAATTTTCTGGTGTTGATTCCGCTAATCTTCGTGATGAAGCCG
>DOZZ01000201.1:12848-13034 GCA_003517725.1 Bryobacterales bacterium
TCTTACACGGCGTTCGCGCAGAGCACCACCCTCGCGGCGGACCCGGCAACCCCCGCGCCGGCGACTGCCGACGCGGCTCCGGCCCCCACGCCCGCGCCCTCCCCCTGGACCAAGCACGGCGTCGATATCTACGTGCTCGGCGACATTTACGGAGACCTTAATTTCAACCACCCGGCCAACGGGTTC
>DOZZ01000072.1:0-1696 GCA_003517725.1 Bryobacterales bacterium
AACAGATCTTCGACGGCAAGAGTTTCGATGGGTGGGATGCAGACGCTTCGATCTGGCGCGTCGAAAACGGCGTGATGGTCGGCGAAACCCTGGAAGGCAAGCCCAAGGGGAACAGCTACATCGTCTACCGCCGCGAAAAGCCACGCGACTTCGATTTGAAGCTGCAGATGAAGATCGAAAAGGGCGGAGGCGGCGGCATTCAGTACCGGAGCGTCACCGGCATACCGTGGACCCGGCAGCAGCCCGCCGGCCTGCCCCCGTACGATCTCAAATTTATGATGACCGGCCCGCAGGCGGACTTCTGGTTCCCGGTCAGTGCGCAAACTGCTTCTTACACCGGCCAGTGGTACTCCGAAAACACGATGCAGGGGATTCTCGCCTATCGTGGCCAGGTGACGCAGGCGTTGCCCGGCCAAACCAACCGGCTCGTCGCCAATATCGGCGATAAGCAGGCCCTGGGTGGTTACGTCAAGGTTAACGAATGGAACGATTACGAAATCATCGCGCGCGGCGGCGTGATGTTGCACATCATGAATGGGCAGTTGATGGCGGTCTTTATTGACGACAACAAGGACTCAGTCAACAACCAGCCGGGATTCATCGGCTTCGAGATCGAAAGCCAGCCGTGCCGGATTTCCGTCCGCAACATCTGGCTCCGCAAATTCGACTAGCCGGTCCTCTAAAGCTCCGAGCCAGCGGTTAGCACGCTCGCCGCGGCGCGGCTGCAGGGCCTACAGCCAAAATTCCTAGATAAGGCCGAGCGCTGTGGCGCAGGTCATCGGGGTGTGTGACCTGTGTCTCCCCGGGGACGCGCTTTTTTAACCAGAAACAAACGCGCCTCCACAAAAATCTGTTCCTTCCCCGAATGGCAAAAACGGCAGGAGCCGCCGCAAGGGCACGGCTCCTGCCGTTTGACTTGCTGCTGCCCGGCCTAGAAGCGGAACCGGATGGTGGCCGCCGCGTGCCGCGCTTGAATCGCCGCGGAGGTGATCGTGCCGAAGGTGGTGCTGGTGTAATCCTTCAGAGCCGGGGCCGTGCAGGTCCCGTTCACCGCGTTGCAGTTGATGTTCAACGTCGTATTCGGATTGCCCGGGTTGAAGTGATTGAAGACGTTGTAGGCCTCGAACCGGAAGCTCAGCGTTCTCGGATGCGCTTCCGTACCGACATTGATGCTCTTCTCCATGGCCATGTCGAAGTTCATAATGCCCGGCCCATAGGTGATGGTCGGCTGTTCGTTCCCGATACCGAAAGAGTTCACGGGCGGAAGCGTGAATGCCGCCGGGTTGAAGTTGTACCAGAGTTTCGGGTCGGCCTTGGACAGAGCTGAGTTGGACCCGCTCCAGACCGAAGCAGGCGACGCGTCGCCGGTCAGCCACGCGCTGCCCGTCTGCTGGCAGCGGAAGGGGAAGCCGCCTGTCGGGGTACCCGTCCAGTATCCGGGAGGGGCGCCATTGGCGCTGCAGCCGATGGCAAGAGCCTGGCCGTTATAGAACACGCCGACGCCGGAGAGGTGCCAGTCGTCGAACAGGCTTCGGGTGAGCAGATTGTTGGCCCACTTCGTGATGCCGGGGATGTCATAACCCCAGTTCACGTTCACCGCCTGCGGGCGGTTGCTGGTGACGTTCTTCAGCAGGTAGTCGTTCACAAACTGATTGCGGTTGTAGGTGATGGTTTTCGACCACGTGTAGTTGCCGCC
>DOZZ01000072.1:1846-2250 GCA_003517725.1 Bryobacterales bacterium
TAGCCGCCGGAGAGCGCGCGAATCAGGTTGGGGGAATAGAAACCCGCCGTGCCCCCGTTGCCGCTGGTGGGATCCAGGTATTTGGCGACCGGACCCGGCGAACCGTTATTGGCCGTGGGAGACCAGGTAGTGTAAGGCTTCACCGCATTGAAATCGATACGGCCCTGGTTGAACTGGTTGTGCGCCACGTTGCCAATGTAGGACACATCCATGACGAAGCCCTTGCCGAGATCCTGCTGGATCCCGAAGCTCCAGTCGTAGGTGGCCGGGGGTTTCAGGTGCAGCGAACCGCCGGTGGTCGCCTGCGGGGTGTAAATGCTGGTGGATCCGACCAGACTGCTGATCGACGTGTTCAGGATGATGGGAGCCACGAAGTTGGGCGGCGCGGCGATGGGGCCGACGCC
>DOZZ01000072.1:2370-3598 GCA_003517725.1 Bryobacterales bacterium
GAACGGCAGGCCGCCCGCCGGGTAAGACGCCGGGTTCGAACGTGCCCTGCTGCGCGTAAGGGTAGATTTTGCCGGTGATCGGGTTGATGGAAGCCTTGTCGGCGGTGGGGCAACTGACCTTGCCACCCACTGGCACCGTGCAGGTGGGATACAGCAGTTGGCCGCTCGCTGCGCCATTGTAGGAAGCGGTGTCGAAGCTGCCGAGTGTCGCGCCATCCGACCGCAGCGTTCCAATGAACTGGAAGCGGAGGCCGGCATCGATCGTCAGCCGCCTATTGAGCTTCCAGGTGTCCTGCAGAAACCATTCGACTTGGGTGTACCGGGCGTGGTTGATCTGCTTCTTGTTGTCCTCGCCGTACCCGTAAAGGTTTCCGGTCAGTGCGTTGGAGAAGGGGTTGCCGGTATCGACCGGATTGCCGAGGTCGGAGCCGAAGTAGTAGGTGCCGGCCGTGTTGTACGCCGAGTACACGCTGACGTTGCGGGCTTCTTTTTCCACGTAGATGCCGGCCTTTAAGGTGTGCGCGCCTTTGATCCACGTGATGTTGTCCGTCAGATTCTGGCTTTCGTCCGTGCCGTCGAACGGCCAGCGGCTGTCGAACCCGAAGTTCGGCAGACTCGGAATACCGGTCGGCGAAGACTGGGCGCTGAAGCCGGAGGGCAGGCCGAAGTTGATCTGGGGCAACAGGCTCAGGTAGTTGGCTCCGAACAGGTTAGGCAGTTTGAGGACGTTGCCGCTGGCATCCTTCAGGGGCAGTTGGCTCGCCGCAAACAGGGTTTTGTCGGTGGGCGAGTTGCCCTGGTGGTTCCGGTTGATACCCGTCGTCAGCTCATTGATCAGGTTGGCACGGAAGGTGTGGACATACGTCATGGCCGCGCCGGCCGACGGATCGTGGTAGCTGTGCGGGAACTGGCCCCAGCCATCGCCGAGGGCTCCCAGGATGGCGCCGTAACCGGCATTCTCGTAGCCGTCCTGGATCAGGCGCACGAACAACGTATCCCGGGAGGTGGCGTTGTAGTCCACGCGCAGGATCTTGTCTTCGCGGGGCTGCGTGTTGGTGAACTGGAACTGCGAGTTGTAGGCCCGCGCGCCCGTGGGGTCGGTGAAATTCGGCAGCGGGAACCGGTTCAGCATGGCCAGGCCGATCGGGCTGATGCGGCTGGCCGGAATCTTGTTCCCGGGAAAGCAGCCCGGGCCGCCCGCCGAGGTGCAGGCCGCGCCGGTGTTCGG
>DOZZ01000044.1:0-6807 GCA_003517725.1 Bryobacterales bacterium
GGGGCGCGCCTCCCCCCCCCCCCCGCCCCCGCCTCCTCCGCCCGCGGCCGCCGTTAAAGTCGTCAAAATCATCCCCAAGCAGTTCGACATGAATCGGTTGATTGCACCGAAGACAATTCCCAAAGAAGTCAAAATGATCCGCGAAGAAGAGCTGCCGCCGGCCGTCGGCGTGGTGGGCGGCGTGGCGGGTGGCGTACCGGGCGGACAGGCCGGCGGCGTTCTGGGAGGAATTATCGGCGGGCTGCCCTCGGCCGCGCCCCCGCCGCCTCCAGTTAAGGAAAAGCCGGTGCCTAAAGGTCCGCAGCGCATTGGCGGAAACGTGATGCTGGCCAGCCTCATCCGTCAGATTAAGCCCGGCTATCCTCCATTAGCGCGCCAAGCTCGTATCTCGGGTGTGGTCCGGTTTAGCGCCACGATCTCGAAACAAGGCACCATCGAGAATCTAACCCTGCTGAGTGGTCACCCTTTGCTGGTTGGGGCGGCGCAGGAAGCGGTGAAGCAGTGGGTCTATAAGCCGACCTTGCTGAACGGCGTGCCGGTGGAAGTTTTGACGACGATCGACGTGAACTTTACGTTGAGCCAGTAACACGAAAGCAGTTTGGCAGAGCAATTTGAGTAGAGCGTAAAATCAACTCGCAGGAGACAAGGAATGATGCTTCTTCAGACACAGGTTTACGGGTTTTTGCTTCAGGAAGTTGGTTGGGATCCAGTCCACCTCTGGAACCAGATGGGCACGCTGGCCAAGATGGTGGTCGTGTTGCTGTTCATTATGTCGGCATGGTCGATCGGCGTCATGATCGATCGTTTGATGGCGTATAGCGCGGCGCGCAAGCAGAGCCGTCTTTTTGCTCCGGCCGTGGCCGGAGCATTGCGCGAAGGCAAGCTGGACGAAGCGATCAAGATCGCGGATCGTTACAAGAAGAGCCACCTGGCCAAAGTGGTGGTGGCCGGACTGCAGGAATTCCAGGCGCACCAGGCCAGCACCGAAATTTCGGGCGAAGAGATTGAAGCTTCACGCCGCGCGCTCGAACGCGCCGAAGCCATTGTGCACGCCGAACTCAAGCGCGGCGTCGCTTCCCTGGCCACCATCGGTTCGACGGCGCCCTTCGTGGGTCTGTTCGGAACGGTAATCGGCATCATCAACGCGTTCAAGACCATGGCTGCGGAAAAGACGCCCGGTATCGGCGCCATCGCCGGCGGCATCTCGGAAGCGCTGGTCACCACCGCTCTGGGCCTGCTGGTGGCCGTTCCCGCGGTGTGGATGTTCAACTACTACACGGGCCGTATCGATTCGTTCGACGTCGAGATGGGTAACTCCAGCTCGGAACTGGTCGATTACTTCCTGAAGCGGTCGCACGCCAAGTTGAGCCTGCGGAAGTAGCGCCGGGTTGCGGCCCGGAGAGTTGAAACCTGTCTCTGCCGGCGCGGCCTTCACGGGCCGCGCCAACTGCCGCAGGGGCGCCCAGAGATGCTTTAGGAGACCAAGCGAATGGAACTGAAAAAAGCGTCACCCCCGGTTTCGGAGATCAACGTCACGCCGATGGTCGACGTGATGCTGGTTGTGCTCATCATCTTCATGGTCATCACGCCGCTGCTTTCGAAGGGCGTCAGCGTGGACATGGCGAAGACGCGCAACCCCATCACCATGAGCGACGCGGATAAGGAAGACGCGGTGATTGTCGCGGTCACGCGCGACGGCCAGGTGTACCTGAGCCCCGGCGTGGTCAAGATGCAGCCCGAAGATCTGCCGCAAAAAGTTAAGGATCTGCTGACCAACCGTGCCAGCAAGATGGTGTTTGTGAAGAGCGATTCCCGCGCCAAGTATGAACGCGTGGAAGATGTCGTGGATAACCTGCGAGCGGCCGGCGTGGACCAGATCGGCCTGCTGACGGAACAGGTGCAGGAAAAGGTCTCGCACGGGGCTAAACCGTCGGGCGGCAGTATCTAAAATTTAGAACTTCTTTAAGGAGAATCGCTATGGCAATGGCAGTTGGCGGCGGTGGCGGTGTTCAGTCGAGCATCAACATGACGCCCATGATCGATATTCTGCTGGTTCTGCTCATCATCTTCATGGCCATCTCACCGGTGTCGCCGAAAGGTCTGGAAGCGCTGGCGCCACAACCGCCGCCTCCCAACGCGCCGCCCAACCAGGATGACCGCACGGTGGTGATTCAGATCAATAAAGACAAGTCCCTGCAGCTGAATCAGGAGCCGGTGGCGGAAGACAAACTGGAAGAGCGTCTGATCGAGATCTTCAAGACGCGCGCCGAGCGGGTGGTGTTCATCAAGGGCGACCCGAATCTGGAGTTCCAGACGGTGGCGCGGGCGATCGACCACGCGCACGGCGCCAACATCGACAAAGTAGGTCTGATGACGCCGAAGGTGGAGGAAGGCAAGTAATGGCAGGCCACTTCGGAAGGCCGGCCCGCCTCGCCGCGGGTGTTGCCGCCGTCGCCGCCCTGCTGGTGTTCGGCTCCGGTTGCAGCAAATTGAAGGCGCGGGACAACCTGAACAAGGGCGTGGAGGCCTTCAAAGCCGCGCGCTACCCCGAGGCGGTGGACCATTTCAAAACCGCTACCGACCTGGACCCGGACTTCCCCACGGCCCGCCTGTATCTGGCCATGGCTTACATGAGCCAGTGGATTCCGGGCGCGGACTCGCCCGAAAACAACCGCTTCGCGCAGAGCGCGCTCGACCAGTTCAACAAGGTGCTGGATTCGAAGCCCGATGCCGACAGCGCCAGGATCGCCACTGCTTCGGTTGCCTCCATTTACTTCAACGAGAAGAACTTCGACAAGGCCGTGGAGTGGAACAAAAAGGCCATCTCGCTGGACCACAACGCCAAGGAAGCCTACTACACCCTGGGCGTGATCGCCTGGACGCAGTGGATTACGCCGGACCGCGAAGTGCGCCAGAAGATGGGCATGAAGCCCGACGATCCCGGCCCGCTGAAGGATAAGAAGGTACGCGAAGAACTGAAGGCCAAGTGGGATCCGATCCTGACTGAAGGCATACAGGACGAGCAGAAAGCCATTCAGATCGATCCGCAGTATGAGGACGCCATGGCCTACATGAACCTGCTGATCCGATACAAGGCAGACCTGGCGGATTCACCGGAAGAGTACAAGAAGGAAATCGAATCGGCCGATAACTGGATGCAGAAGTCACTCGATACGCGTAAAATCAAGGCCGAAAAGAAAGCCGTCGACGAAGCCAAGGGTATCAAGCCGAAACCGTAGGTAATTATCGAGACGGTCCCGCCGGGCCCGGCGCTTTGGAATGCAGGCTCTCCAAAGTTGCCGGGCCTTTTGTATTAAACCTGTCACGTACAATGAAATTGTGGCAGCCGACCCCTTATGCTTGCCCGGCCAACCCTCTGTTGACACGCTGTTTGACGAGCTGGTAGCCAAGGCGCGCGAGTACCGTCCGAAGGACGACCTCGCCCCGCTCGAGCGCGCCTACGCGTTTGCCTCGGCCCATCACAAGCACCAGCGCCGCAAATCGGGCGAGCTGTATCTGACCCATCCGCTGCACGTGGGCCTGATTCTGGCCGACATGAAGATGGATATGGTGTCGCTCGAAACGGGGCTGCTGCATGACGTGGTGGAAGACACGGTGGCCACCCTGGACGAGGTTCGCGAGGGCTTCGGCGCCGAGGTGGCGGCGTGCGTCGACGGCGTCACCAAGCTGAGCAAACTTGACTTCTTTTCGGCCGAGGAGCGCCAGGCCGAGAGCTACCGCAAGATGCTGCTGGCCATGGTCAGCGACATCCGCGTGATGATCGTGAAGCTGGCCGACCGGCTGCACAATATGCGCACGCTGGCCGCGCTGCCGGCCGAGAACCGCGACCGCATCGCACGCGAGACGATCGAGATCTACGCGCCCATCGCGCACCGCCTGGGAATGGGAAAGGTGCGCGGCGAGCTGGAAGATCTGGCGTTCCGCTACCTGGACCCGATGGCGTACCAGGAGATCTCGAAATCCATCGAATCGCAGCGCGGCGAGAGCGAACAGTTCCTCAAACAGATCCGCCAGACGGTAGATGGCGAGCTGCGGCGGGAGGGCATTCCGGCGCGCGTGGACGGCCGCGTCAAGCGCGCTTACTCGGTGTACCTGAAGCTGAAGCGCCAGAAGATTTCGATCGAGCAGGTGTACGATCTGCTGGCGATCCGGATCATCACGGATTCGGTCAAGAACTGTTACGCCGCGCTGGGCGTGATCCACAACCAGTGGCATCCTATTCCGGGCCGCATCAAGGATTTCATCGCCATTCCCCGCCCCAATCTGTACCAGTCGCTGCACACTTCCGTGATGGGTCCCGAAGGGCGCCACTTCGAGGTCCAGATCCGCACCGAGGAGATGCACCGCATCGCCGAAGAGGGCATCGCGGCGCACTGGAAATACAAAGAAGGGCGCAAGGGCATCGAGGACGACAAGCGCGTGGCCTGGCTGCGGCACCTGGTGGAGTGGCAGCAGGACATGAGCGACCCGTCGGAGTTCATGTCGACGCTGAAGGTCGACCTGTATCCCGAAGAGGTCTACACGTTCACGCCGCTGGGCAAAGTGATCGTGCTGCCGCGGGACGCCACGCCCATCGACTTTGCGTACGCCATCCACTCCGACGTGGGCCACACCTGCATCGGGGCCAAGGTCAACGGCCGCATGGTGCCGCTGAAGTACACGCTGAAGAATGGCGACAGCGTCGAGATCCTGACGCAGCAGGGCCATCTGCCCAGCAAAGATTGGCTGGCGGTGGTGAAGACGGCGCGGGCGCGCAACCGCATCAGCCATGTCATCAAGGCATCCGAGCGCGAGAAGGCCATCGAGATCGGCCGCAAGTACCTCGAGAAAGAGGCCCGCCGGTTCGGCGTGCAGTTGAGCAAAATAACGCGCGCGGAATTGGAAGCCGTGGCCGCGAGCTACGGCTTCGGACGCGTGGAAGATCTCTACGCCGGCCTCGGGTACGGCAAGTTCTCGGCGCGCCAGGTGCTGCAGAAATCCGCCCCCGGGCAGTTCCCTGAGGAGCCGGAGACCGCGGCCGAGCCGGCGGTGGTGGAAGAACCGCGCACGCCGGAGACGCGGCGCAAAGACGGCGAAGCAGCCATCACGGTGCGCGGCATGGACGATCTGATGGTGTACCGCGCCGGCTGCTGCAACCCGATTCGCGGCGAGGCCATCGTAGGCTACGTCACGCGCGGCAAAGGCATCAGCGTGCACTCCAAGGCCTGCCCCAACGTGCTGAACCTGATGTACGACGTGGAGCGCAAGATCGACGTGGAATGGGAGCGCACGGCCAAGGAATCCTTCCCGGTGCGCCTGATCGTGCGCACCGATGACCGGCCGGGATTGTTGCACCAGCTGACCTCGGTGTTGTCGTCCGAGAACGCCAACATCCGCAGCCTGGAGGCCAAGAGCGAGGCCGACGATTCGAGCGACGGCGCGTCGGTCGAGATGCGCGTGGACGTCAACGACAAGAAACAGCTCGAAAAGCTGGTGAGCGCCATGCGGCGCATTTCGGGCGTGCGCGACGTCGAGCGCGTGATGAGCTAAACAAAATAATGGAAGACACCCTTTGCACCGACCCCGAGCACTTCGCGATCTCGAAGAGCCGCGGTATTCATATCGACTGGAAAGATGGCGCGACCAGCGATTTCACCAACGAGTATCTGCGCGATCACTGTCCCTGCGCCGCCTGCACCGGGGCGCATGGGACGGAGCCGCGCCAGAAGACAGAGGATAATCCGCTGAAGATGTTCCAGCCCAAGCTGCGCATGCTGGCCGTGGAGCCGGTGGGCAATTACGCCATCAAGATCACGTGGAGCGACGGGCACGCCACCGGGATCTACTCATTTGCGCATCTGCGCAAGATCACGAAATAATCCGAACCGCGGCGCGGCGTCCGCCGTAGCTGCTGGAAGGAGGAACTATGGCTTCGCGACTTCTGTTTCTACCCCTTTTGGCGTCGGCCTGCCTGACCAGTGCCTGTGGCCTGGACCTCGGAGACGGCGACCAGTTTCAGTCCGATTTCCATGAATCGCGGCCGTTCCACGCCGGCGACCGCCTGAGCGTCGAGACCTTCAACGGCGGCATCGACATCATGACCTGGGACCGCAACACCGTGGAGATCACGGGCACCCGCCACGCCTCAACAGAGGAGATGCTGAAGGATATCAAGCTCGACATACAGAGCTCCGGCAGCTCGCTGGCGGTGCGCGCCATACGGCCCTCGATGTCGCACGGCTCCATGGGCGTGCGCATGCTGCTGCACGTGCCGCGGCAGGTGGAACTGGAGCGCATTGTGACGTCGAACGGCGCGATTCACATCAATGGCGTGCAGGGCGGGGCGCACGTCAAGACTTCGAACGGAACGATCCACGTCGATAGCCTGAGCGGCAATCTGGACGCGCAGACATCGAACGGCGCCATCGACGTCGACCATGTGGGCGGCGGAGCGGTGATGCGCACTTCGAACGGACGCATCGAGGGCGATGCGGTGGGCGGCCCGGTGGAAGCGACCACCTCGAACGGCGGTATCCATCTGCAATTGGGGCCGAACGGTTCGGCGGGACCAATGCATTTCTCGACCTCCAACGGATCGATTGACCTGACCATGCCGGGTGCGCTGAAGAGCGAGTTGCGGGCGCGGTCGTCGAACGGGGCGATCACGCTGCGCCTGGCGCCGGCGGTAAACGCGCACGTGCATGCCGCGACGTCGAACTCGTCGGTGACCACGGACTTCACGATGACCGGGCAAGTCACGATGGCCAAGCACTCGATCGAGGGCAACCTGGGCAGCGGCGGCCCGAC
>DOZZ01000044.1:6995-8563 GCA_003517725.1 Bryobacterales bacterium
GCTACAAGGCTCCACGTTAGAATGTACGGATGGCGGAAGGTACGCTGGCTTCGTTCGAAAAAAGCCTGACGGAGCTGGAAAAAGTGGTCAAGGAGCTCGAAAGCGGAGAACTGCCGCTCGAGCGCTCACTCGAACTGTTCGAACGCGGCATGGCGCTCAGCGATGCCTGCCGCAAGCAGTTGGAGAGCGCCGAGACGCGCGTGGAGATTCTGCTCAAGAAAGACGGCAAGCTGGAACCGCAGCCGTTCCAGCCGGAAAAGTGATGCGCGCGGCTTCTTGGTCCAAATCCCGCGCATGACGCTCCCCGAGTATTTGCGGGCGCAACAGGCCCGCATCGACAGCGAACTCGACCGCCTGGTACCGCCTGACGCGGCGCCCCCCGCCACCATCCACCGTGCCATGCGCTATAGCCTGATGGCCGGCGGCAAACGCATACGGCCCATCCTGTGCCTGGAAGCCGCACGCGCCGCGGGCCATGCGGGCCACGGCGTGGTGCGGGCCGCGTGCTCGCTCGAGTTGATCCACACCTATTCGCTGATCCACGACGACCTGCCGGCGCTCGATAACGACGACTACCGGCGCGGCAAGCCGACCTGCCACAAAGTGTTCGGAGAGGCCATGGCGATTCTGACCGGCGATGCCCTGCTCACGCTGGCGTTCCAGACGCTGGCCGAAGTGGACTGTCCGGCCGACCGCCGCGTGCGTCTGGTGGCCGAACTGGCCGTAGCGTCGGGCACGGTAGGCGGGATGATCGGCGGACAGGTGGCCGATATCGAAGGCGAGCGGCAGACGCCCACGGCGGAGCTGCTCGACACTATTCACCGCGCTAAAACCGGCGCCCTGCTGCGCGCCAGCGTGCGATTGGGAGCGATCTTCGCCGGCGCTTCCGAAGCCGAACTGGCGGCGCTGACCGCTTTCGGCGAGCACGTTGGGCTGGCGTTCCAGATTGTCGACGATATTCTGGACGTGGAAGAATCCTCCGAGGTGCTGGGCAAAACGGCGGGCAAAGACGCGTCTCAGCAGAAGATCACGTTCCCGGCGGTCTACGGCCTGGAGCGCTCGCGCGAGATGGCCGCCCAGGAGTGCGGCCTCGCGCACGCCGCGCTCGTAGACTTTGGCGAGCGCGCCGGACGGCTGCGGCAAATTGCTGACATGATCGTCCAGCGGAAGTCCTGATGGCCGCCAAAACGCGCCTGGACCAATTGCTGGTGGAGCGCGGATTGGTCGAAAGCGCCGAAAAAGCGCAGGCGCTGATCATGGCTGGCGATGTCCTGCTGAATGGCCAGAAGGCTCAGAAAGCCGGCCAGGCGGTGGCGGCCGATGTCCGGCTGGAGCTGGCAAAAGTCGCGCGCTTTGTAAGCCGCGGCGGCCTGAAACTGGCGGCGGCGTTGGAGCACTTCCACATCGACGCGCGTGATAAAGTGTGCCTGGACGTGGGCGCTTCCACCGGCGGCTTTACCGATTGTCTGCTGCAAGCCGGCGCGCTGCGCGTGCACGCCGTCGACGTCGGCGCGGGTCAATTGGACTGGAAGCTGCGCCACGATTCGCGCGTTATTCTACATGAAAAC
>DOZZ01000044.1:8616-24335 GCA_003517725.1 Bryobacterales bacterium
TGCTCCGCAATAATCCGCGCGTTATTCTACATGAAAACTTGAATGCGCGGCGCCTGACGTTCGAAGATATCAAGGAACCGGCTGCGATTCTGGTGTGCGACGTCAGCTTCATCTCGGTGACCAAGATCCTGCCCCACGCGGCGGCCCTGTTGCAGCCTGACGGGGAGATGGTGGTGCTGGTGAAGCCGCAGTTTGAGGTGAGCCGCGGGCAGGTGGGCAGCGGCGGGATTGTGCGCGACGCGGAGTTGCACCGGGCGGCCTGCCGGCGCATTGAGGAGGCGGTGCAGGCGTTGGGATTTTCAACCGAACTGATGGAAAGCCCGATTCTGGGTGCGGAAGGCAACAAAGAGTTCCTGCTGCATGGCTACCATTAAGACCGTCGGGATATTCTCGAAGCCGCGCGTACCGGCCGCCGCTAATGTGGTCCCGGAGCTCATGGAGTGGCTGCTGCAGCGCGGCGTCGAAGCGCGCTTCGATGCCGAGACCGCCGGCTATCTGGACGGCCACCACGCCTTGCCGCGCGAACAGGTGCCAGAGGGCTGCGAGCTGGTGATTGTGCTGGGCGGCGATGGCACGCTGCTCTCGGCGGCGCGCGCGATTGCGGGCCGTGAGATCCCGCTGTTTGCGGTCAACCTGGGCGGCTTGGGCTTCTTAACAGCCATCGGCATTCAAGATCTTTTTCCGGAGCTCGAGCGCGCGTTTCGAGGCGAACACCGCATCGGGCGGCGGCGTCTGATGCGCGCCGACCTCTACCGCCGCGACGAACGCATCGGCCGCTATGAGGCGCTCAACGACGTCGTCATCACCAAAGCCGATATCGCCCGCATGATCGACGTCGACGCCTACGCCAACGATCAACTGGTCTGCTGCTACAAGGCCGACGGTCTGATTGTCTCGACGTCCACCGGCTCAACCGCGTATTCGTTATCCGCCGGCGGCCCCATCATCTATCCCTCGGTGAACGCCATCTGCCTGACGCCGATCTGCCCGCACATGCTGACCAACCGGCCCGTGCTGGTGCCTTCGGAGATGAGCATCACGATCATCTCGAAGACGCAGGATTGCTCGGCCTTCCTGACCATCGACGGACAAGTGGGCGAACCGTTGTGCGAGAGTGATCGCATCGAGTGCCATCTCTCGGAGCACGCGCTGCACCTGATCCGGCCGCCGCACAAGATGTTCTTCGACGTGCTGCGCCAGAAGCTGAAGTGGGGCGAGCGCTAGCGTGCTGAAGCGGCTGTCGCTGACCTTCTGGATCTTTCTCGGTATGGCGGCGGGCGTGGCCCTGGGGGTGTGGGCACCGGCTTTTGCGGTGCAACTGGGCCCGGTCGCCGCTGTCTTTCTGCGGCTGATCAAGACCATTCTGGCGCCGCTGATCTTCGGCACCCTCGTCGCGGGCATCGCGGGCTCGGGCGATCTGCGCCGCATGGGCCGCATCGGATTGAAAGCTTTGATCTACTTCGAAGTGGTCACGACCATCGCGCTGTTTATCGGGCTGGCCGCGGTGAACTTGTTTCAGCCTGGCGCCGGCATGCAGTTGGCGCGGACCGGTGCTGAGGTGGCCGCGGCCCTTCCGAAGCAGACGCTGGCTTCGGTGCTCGAACACATCGTACCGTCGAGCATCATCGACGCCATGGCGCGCGGCGATGTGCTGCAGATCGTGGTCTTCTCATTTCTCTTCGGCGCCGCCTGCCTGGCCGTGGGTAAACGCGCATCGCCGGTGGTGGGGTTCTGCGCGTCGTTGGCCGAGATCATGTTCCGCTACACCCATTACGTGATGTACCTGGCGCCTCTGGGCGTGGGTGCGGCGATGGCCGTGACGGTGGGGTCGAAAGGCATCGGTGTGTTGTTCGGACTGGGCAAGCTGCTGGCCACGTTGTATGGCGCGTTGGCCGTGTTCGTGGTGCTGGTGCTGGGCTCGATCGTGATGCTCGCGCGGATTCCGTTGCGCGGCTTTTTACAGGCGGTGCGAGGACCAGGGTTAATCGCGTTCTCAACGGCTTCGAGCGAGGCCGCGCTGCCGCTGGCGCTCGAAAACATGGAGCGCTTCGGAGTGCCGCGGCATATCGTAGGCTTCGTGCTTCCCACCGGCTACAGCTTCAATCTGGATGGCACCACGCTGTATCTTTCCGTGGCGTCGGTGTTCGTAGCGCAGGCCGCGGGCATTCATCTGACGCTACCGCAGCAACTCCTCATGATGCTGACGCTGATGCTGTCGAGCAAGGGCGTGGCCGGCGTCCCGCGCTCGGCAATTGTGATCTTGTCGGGCACGCTTGCGACCTTCGCACTACCGATGGAAGGCGTAGCAGTGCTACTAGGAGTGGATGCACTGATGGACATGGGCCGCACGCTAGTGAACGTGCTGGGCAACTGCCTCGCCTCTGCAGTAGTGGCAAGGTGGGAAGGCGCCGACTTCCGAAACAACGCCGGAATCTAATGTGGGGCGGGATTCATCCTGCATTTGGGCTTTAGCCCACCGGTTGACCGTTAGCACTTCGGTCAGTGAAATCTGGGCAGGTTCATTCGCTGGCCTTTACTTCCACTTCCACATAACCGCCGGGCTGCACTGCGTTGACAGCAGCAGCAATTTCAGCCAACATGCCGCGAACAGGTGCCCAGCGCCCCACAGTTAAGACCACAATACCTATTCTGCGGTGTTCAAGGTTTTGCTGGTAGCGGATGTTCTTATCCGCCGTCAAGAACACATCAAAACCAGCTGCTTCCGCCGCGGTTAGTAAATCGCCATTCTTCAACGTAGCCCAGCCTCGTTCCCGCGCCTCGGTGACGGTGTGCTCAGGGAGCGCTCGGATGAGACCGCGCGGAGCATTGTTGTCAAGCAATATCAGCACAGCTTAAAAGCTGGGCGCTTTGTCGAGACTGTGGGCGGCGAAATCGAGTACGGCCTTGATCTCCTCCCGAGAAACCGGGTACTGCTCCACAATTTCATCGATGGTCAGGCCGTCCTCAAGGTTCTCGAAGACGAGTTTAACTGGCGTCCGTGAATTGCGAAATGTCCACGCGCCGCTCACTTTGCCCGGGATACTTTCCACAACCGGGCATTGTGACCAGTCGAGATTTCCCATCTTGTTGCCCTCCTACTTCATAATAAGCTTTCACCGGCGGGCGAACACGGGGACTCCGGCCTGGGTTCCCGTGTCGAGCTCAGCGGCTACGCCTTCGCCGACTGCACCTTCGCGTACCACGGCTTGGCCGACTTGATGGCGTCGTTGACGGCGTTGATGTTCTTCACGCCTTCGCTGCCCAGCCAGTCTTCCAGCGCCGCAGCCCCCTTGTTCGCATAGACCGGCACTCCGTCCTTCCACGTCGCCCGGCCGCACAACACGCCCGAGTAATCGGTCCCAGACTCCGACGCCATCGCCAGAGACTCAATAAACTGGGCGTTGCTGACACCGGCGCTCAGATAGATGAACGGTTTTTTCGCCACATCCGCGGCGCGTCGAAAATGGTCCAGCGCCTCGGCGCGGCTGTAGGCGGCCTGGCCTTTGAACACGCTGCTGCCTTCGACGAAGTTGGCGTTGATTGGGACTTCCACCTTCAGCACGTCAACTTTGTACTGCGGCTTCGAGAACTCCTGCATGCTCTTGGTGACGATATCGGGCTTGGCCTTAGCGAACTCGAGGCCCTTCTCGTCGCCGCCTTTGGGATCGTACGCGACAAATTCGAGGAAGAACGGAATGTCGTAAGCTTCGCTCTCGGCGCCAATGCGCTCGACAAAAGCGTGCTTAATGTCGTTGACGTGCGCGTCTTCGTAGGGGCTGTAGTAGAGCAGGATTTTGACGGCGTCGGCGCCATAATCCACGATGCGCTTGACCGAAATGGTGGGCAGCAGATCGGGCAGGCGGCCGGGTTGCGTGTTGTCGTACCCGCTGGCCTCGTAAGCCAGCAGCAGACCGGCATTTTTCGAGCGCGCGGCCGCGGCGGGCAGGCCATATTCGGGGTCGAGCAGGATCGCGCTGGCATGCGGCGTCAGCACTTTGGTCACCAGCACCTTGAATTCGTGCATCATGTCGTCGGTGATCTGCTTCTCGTCAACGCCCTTGGCCGAAGCCAGGGCTTTGGCCAGGCTGCCGCGTTGGTCCATGGCGGCAGCGGCAATCACGCCGGCCGAATTGGACAGGGCTTTCATGTGCTTCTCTTTGCCTGCGGATAAACTCATCTACACTCCTGTTGGGTTTGGGCTGAACTCTAATTATCGCACGCGAACCAGGGCGTCACGATGGCGGAAGTAGGCGCTGGCGCGAGCGACGTCTTGCAAGATCTGCGCTTTCAAAGCCTCGGGCGAGTCGAACTTGCGTTCGTCCCGCACGCGCCATAAAAAGTTGACGCGAATATGCCGCGGAGAAGGCGGGTCGAGCGCGCTCAACAAAAACGTCTCGATCGTGAGCGACTGGCCGTTGAAGGTGGGCCGGAAACCCACGTTGGTGATGGATTGCCACTTGCGTCCGGTCTCGAGATCGCGCGTGCACGTGACGTAGACGCCGGAAGCGGGCAGCACCTCGGAATCGGGCGCAAGATTAAGCGTCGGCACGGTCTGCCGGTGGCCAATGCCTTCGCCCGGCACCACCGCGCCCTCGAGCGAATAAGGCCTCGAGAGCAGCCGCGCGGCGCGGCCCACCTCGCCCAGTTCCACATGGCGCCGCACTTGGCTGCTACTCACGCGCTCGCCGCGCACCAGTATCGACTCAATCAGCTGCACGCGGAAACCCAGGCGCTCGCCCAGCGATTGCAGCAGGGCCGCAGTGCCCTTCTGGCCCGCGGCGAAACGGAAATCTTCTCCCACGACAACGGCCTTCACGCCCAGGCGCCGGACCAGCAGGTCTTCCACAAACTGTTCCGGCGTGAGGCGCGCGATCTCCGGTGTGAACGGCAGCACCAACACCTGCTCGATGCCGTCCTCCTGCATCAGCTCGCAACGTCGCGCGATAGCAGTCATCAGGCGCGGCGCTTTCGATGGCGCCACGATGTACGCGGGATGCGGATCAAAGGTCAGCACCGAAGCTTTCCATCCGCCCTCCGCCGCGAGCTGCGCGGTCTGGCGCATCAAGAAGCGGTGCCCTACATGCACGCCGTCGAAGTTGCCGATGGTGAGCGCGGACGGGCCGAAGTCGGGCGGAATCTGCTCGATGCCCCGGTACACCCGCAACTGGCTCATGCCGCCGGCATCTCCAGCTGCATGCCGTCATAGGCCAGATGCACATTTGGCGGCAGCGAAGCTTCGGTGGCCGCGTGGCCCAGGTCGTGGCAGATGTGCGTGAAGAAGGCGCGCTTGGGGCGCAGCTCTTCAATGTTGCGCAACGCGTCATCGACCGTCGAATGCGTCGGGTGCGGCGTGCGGCGTAGCGCGTCATGAAACAGCACGTCGAGATCCCGCAGCATGGCCTTGGACGCCGGCGGGATCTCGCTATGGTCGGTCATGTAAGCCAGCGGGCCGATGCGATATCCATAGATCATCTGGTTGCCGTGCACCAGCGGAATGGGCTGGACCTGCAAGCCAAAAAGCTCGAAGGGGCTGCCGTCAACCACGTGGACCTCGAGCTTGGGCACGTGCGTCTG
Organism: Bryobacterales bacterium; assembly: GCA_003517725.1. Classification (GTDB taxonomy): domain Bacteria; phylum Acidobacteriota; class Terriglobia; order Bryobacterales; family Bryobacteraceae; genus DOZZ01. Next base: position 14,191 of record DOZZ01000044.1, read on the forward strand.
GCGCGGCGCGTCCTCGAAAACGTAGGAAAAAATGCGCCGGATGGTCTCGAGTGTGTCGGTCGCCGCGTAGATCGGGATGGGCGCGCCCTGCATATAGTTGAAGGGCCGCACGTCGTCGAGGCCTAATATATGATCGGCGTGTGAATGCGTGAACAGGATGGCGTCGACGCGGTCCAGATTTGAGCGCAGCGCCTGGGTGCGGAAGTCCGGCGTGGTGTCGATCAGAATGTTGCGGCCTTCATGCGACACCACGATCGAGGGGCGCATGCGGTTGTCGCGCGGGTCCGCGGACGTGCAGACTGCACAGCGGCAGCCGATGGTCGGCACCCCGGCACTGGTGCCGGAGCCTAGGACCGTGAGCTTCACTTTGCGCTGGCCTGGACGAAGCGGAAGCGCAACTCGGTGAGAGAATTTTCGATCAGGCGCTGCTCTTCGAGGGTCAGATTGCCCTTGGTTTTCTCCTGCAGCACGGCCAGCATGTCGATGGTGTGGCGGGCCATCGGCAGATCCGGCTGCGGGCGGTCCTGCTCGTCTCCGAAATGCAATAGCCCCAGCTGCATCTCCGCCTGCGCGCGCATCGAGAAGACCAGAAATTCGAAGGAGGCCGGAGGCAACTCCACGGGCTCATTGCTGGTGGTGGACTCGAGTTCGCTCATCTCATTTTCAGGATACAACGCGCCCGCGAAGCCGAGGCCTCGCGGGATTCACGGTAAAGTGAAAGGTATTCCCCGGCATGACTTCCGCAGCGCAATCCGATGGTAATTTAGGCGCAAAGTTCGCGCGGTTCGCTGAAATTATGGCGCGCCTGCGAGCGCCGGACGGCTGCCCGTGGGATCGCGAGCAGACGTTCGACACGCTCAAACCCTTCTTGCTCGAAGAGGCCTACGAGGTGCTCGACGCCATCGATCGCCGCGACTGGGACGAGTTGCGCGGCGAACTCGGCGACGTCATGCTGCAAGCCGTTTTTCTGGCGCAGCTGGCGCGCGAGCAGGGGCTGTTTGAGATCGGCGATTCGATCGACGCGATCAGCGACAAGCTGATTCGCCGGCACCCGCACGTCTTTGGCGACGAGCATGTCGAGACCGAAGGACAGGTGCGCCAGCGCTGGAGCGAGATCAAAGCGCAGGAAAAGGCGGCGAAGGGCGGCGCGCCCAGTGGCCTGCTGGACGCCGTGCCGCGCAATCTGCCAGCCTTGGTGGAGGCGCAGCAGATTACGGCGCGCGCGGCGCAGGTGGGCTTCGACTGGACGGACGTCAAAGACGTGCTGGCCAAGCTGGATGAAGAGCGGGCCGAGTTGGAAGCCGCGGTCAGCCCCGAAGAAGTCGAAGACGAAATCGGCGATCTGCTGTTCGTCGTGATGAACCTGGCGCGCTTCCGCAAAGTGGACGCGGAGCAGGCGCTGCGCAAGTCGAACGCCAAGTTTCGCGCGCGCTTCGCCTACATCGAACGAGCGCTGCACGCGCAGGGGCGCGGCTTGCCCGAGGCTTCGATCGAGGAAATGGAGGCGCTATGGCAAGCGGCCAAACGTTGAGCGCGCCCGATATTCAAATTCGCGCGCTCGAATCGCAGGACGATTTTCGCGGGGCCGTGCAGTTGCAGAAGAGCATCTGGGGCTTCGAAGATGTAGACCTGCTGCCGGCGCGGCTGTTCGTGGTTGCCACGAAAATCGGCGGGCATGCTTTCGGCGCCTTTCACAATGCGCGCATGGTCGCGTTCTGCCTGTCGATCCCGGGATTGAAGACTGGCGGCCAGTATTATCTGCACAGCCACATGCTGGGTGTAGCGCCGGAGTATCGCAATTACGGCATCGGGCGGCAGTTGAAATTACAGCAGCGCGAAGAAGCCCTGAGCCGCGAGCTGGACCTGATGGAGTGGACCTTCGATCCGCTGGAGTTGAAGAACGCGTACTTCAACATCGAGCGTCTGGGCGCGGTGATCCGCCGCTATGTTCGCAATCAATACGGCAAGACCAGCAGCCAGTTGCACGGCGGCCTGCCCACGGATCGCTGCACGGCGGAGTGGTGGCTGCGCTCGGATCGGGTGGTGCAGGCCATCGCGGGGCGTGCTTTTTCGAAGCCCGCGATTGAGGCCAAGGTGACCGTGCCGGCCGATATCGAGCAGATCCGCCGGAACGAGCCGCGGCGCGCGCGAGAGGTCCAGTCCGCGCTCTGCGATCGTTTCGAAGAGCTCTTCAGCGAGAACCTGGCTGTCGTGGCTTTTGAGAAGAGCGGCACGGCGGGCACCTATTGTTTCGGACGATTCGCATGAAGATCGACCGCATCGTGATGCGCCAGCTGCGCATGCCGCTGGTGCATTTCTTCGAGACCAGCTTCGGCCGCACGCACGAACGCGACATCATCATAGTGGAGGTGACGGCCGGCGGCATCTCCGGATGGGGCGAGGTGACGGCCGGCGAAAATCCTTTCTACAACGAGGAGTGGACCGCGGCCGCATGGCTGATTGTGCGCGATTATTGCGCGCCGCGCGTGCTGCAGCGGGAACTGGACTCGGCCGACAACGTCGCGCCTCTGTTCGAACATATTCGCGGCCACCGCATGGCGCGCGGCGGGCTGGAGGCGGCGATCTGGGACCTGGAAGCACGGCTGGCCGGGCTCCCGCTGTACCGGCACATCGGCGGCGGGGCGCACCGCGAGATTCCGTGCGGCGTGTCGATCGGCGTGCAGGATTCCGTCGAGCAACTGCTTGAAAAGATCCAGTGCGAACTGGCCGCCGGCTACCAGCGCATCAAGATGAAGATCAAGCCGGGCTGGGACGTGGACGTGGTGCGGGCCGTGCGCCACAAGTTCCCGGCGATCAAGCTGATGGTGGACGCCAACTCGGCATATACGCTGGCCGATGCAGCGCATTTAAAGCGCCTCGACGAGTTCTACCTGATGATGATCGAGCAGCCGTTGAGCCACGACGACATCATCGACCACGCGCACCTGCAGTCACAGCTCGAAACGCCTATCTGCCTGGATGAGTGCATCCGCACCGCGCACCACGCTGAGCAAGCTATTGCCATGCGTGCCTGCGGCATCATCAACATCAAGCTGGGGCGAGTCGGCGGCTTCAGCGAGGCGCGGCGCTTGCATGACGTCGCGCAGGCGGCGGGCATTCCGGTCTGGTGCGGCGGCATGCTGGAAGCCGGCATCGGACGGGCCCACAACATCGCACTGTCGACGCTGCCTAATTTCACGCTGCCCGGCGACGTCTCGGCCAGCGGCCGCTACTGGAAGCGCGATGTGATCACCCCGCCGGTTGAGACTACCCCGCGCGGCACCATCACGGTGCGCGACGACCCTGGCTTCGGCTACGCCATCGACCACGATTTTATGCAATCCATCACATTGCGCGAGGAGACGCTGGCTTGAATTTCTATAGCCTGCTGCGCTCGAACCGCAACTACCGGCGCTTGTGGATCGGACAGGTGGTCAGCGAAATCGGCGACCACTTCAACAACATCGCGGTCTTCAGCCTCGCGCTCGAGCATACGCGCCTGGACCCTTCGCGCTCGGGCCTCGCCGTGACCGGCGTGATGCTGTCGCGCGCCATTCCGGCGGTGATGGCCGGGCCCATCGCGGGCGTGGTGCTCGACCGCCTCAACCGCAAGCACGTCATGATCGCGAGCGACACCATCCGCGCGGTTCTGGCGCTCGGCTTTATCCTGACGCTGGCGCATCCGGGCACCTGGATGCTCTACGGCTTTAGCGCGCTGCTGATGTTCGCCTCGCCGTTCTTCAGCGCCGGCCGCTCGTCCATCCTGCCGACCATCACCACGCCCGAAGAGGTGCACGCCGCCAACTCGCTGACACAAATCACGCAGTGGACCACCACTACCATCGGCACCTTCAGCGCGGGCCTCAGCATCGCCAAGTTCGGCTACGAATGGGCCTTCGTGTTCAACTCGCTGTCGTTCATGATCTCGGCGTTTTGCGTGGCGTTTCTGAGCGCCGGAACCGGCACTTTCAAAGCCGTGCGCCGCAAGGGCATCGTAAAATCGCGTCCCTGGAACGAGTACATCGCGGGCCTGCGTTACATGGCCGCCACCCCGCTGCTGCTGGGCATCGGGCTGATCGGCGTGGGCTGGGCCAGCGGCGGCGGCGCGGCGCAGATTCTGTTCAGCCTCTTCGGCGAGCTGGTGTATCACCGCGGCGCGGCGGGCATCGGCGTCATCTGGGGCTGCGCCGGCTGCGGCCTGATTGCCGGCGGCACCTTCGCGTTCTGGCTCGGCAAGCGCATCACGTTCGCGGGTTACAAGAAAACCATCTCGATCTGCTACGTGGTGCACGGCGTCACCTACGTAATCTTCAGCCAGACGCCCCACTTCGCGCTGGGCCTGATCTTCATTGCGCTTTCGCGCGCGGCAGTCGCGGTGAGCTCCGTGCTCAACTTTTCGCAGCTGCTGCGGCATACGGCCGACGAATACCGCGGGCGCGTATTCTCGACCGTCGATTCCCTGGTGTGGTCGACCATGATGCTGTCGATGATGGGCGCGGGCATTGCGTCGCAGCACTATGATCCGCGCACCATCGGGCTGGTGGCGGGCATCCTGAGCTCGACGACGGCCATCTTCTGGGGCTGGGCCAACTTCACGGGGCGCTTGCCGGAACCGGCGCTGCACCTCGAAACCGAGACCGTGGAAGAACACAATGAGCGCGTCGCCTAAACTCGAAGGCAAAATCGTGCTGGTGACGGGCGCGGCCAAGCGCATCGGGCGCGAGATCGCGCTGCGGCTGGCCAGCGAGGGCGCCCGCGTGGCGCTGCACTATGGCGAGTCGCGGGAAGAGGCTGAGCGGACCGCTGCGGAATGCGGCGGCGCTGAGCTGTTCCAGGCGGATCTCGAAAGCGTGCCGCAGATACGCCGGCTGTTCGAACAAGTGCGCCAACGCTGCGGCGGCCTGGACGGCCTGGTCAACAACGCCGCGCGGTTCACGCGCTTCAACGTGCTGGAGATCGAAGAGAACGACTGGGACTACGTGCATTCGGTGAACCTGAAGGCGACCTTTTTCTGTTGCCAAAGCGCCGCGCGCATGATGCAGCCGGGCGGCCGCATCGTGAACATCAGTTCGCTCGGCGGCTTGCGCCCGTGGGCCGAGCACGTGCACTACTGCGCGTCGAAGGCCGGGGTCATCATGCTGACCAAGGCGCTGTCGAAAGCCCTGGCGCCGGGGATCACGGTCAACACGGTGGCACCCGGGGTCATTCCGTTCGGCGAGAGTGACGAACGCATCGAGGCCATGGTCCGCGCCACGCCGATGCAACGCGCGGGCAAAGGCTCGGAGATCGCCGATGCCGTGGTCTATTTTTTGACGTGCCCTGATTTCATCACCGGCCAGCTATTGGCAGTAACGGGCGGCCTGGAGCACCGCTAGCGCTTATTCAAAATTACTCCTATGATCGCTGAAGCCCCTATGAAGCAGAAGATGCTCTTTTTCCGTTTGCCCCTGCTCCTCCTTCTCGTTTCCGCCTTGCTTCCGGCTCAAACGAACCCCACTTTTTCAGGTTTAGTCATCTTCGGAGACAGCCTCTCCGATACTGGCAACGTCGCGCATGACGTTCAGGCGAAGTATGGCGTGCGCTATCCCAGTGAAGCCTTCAACTATACGGATGGGCGCTTCACCGATGGCGCCGCGACCAAGCCCGCGGCCCGCGCCTACTTCGGCGTTTGGGTGGAACAGTTGGCCACGGCGCTCGGCTTGCCCGCCGTGGCCGCCAGCAGCACCGGCGGCGCGGATTACGCCTACGGCGATGCCACTACCGAGGATGGAACCACCCTGGTGACCGTGGGCCTGCTGAGTCTGCCCGTCAAAAACATGGGCCAGCAAGTCAGCGACTATCTGGCCCGGCCCACGCCGCCAGACCCCAATGCGCTGTTTCTGGTCTGGGGCGGCGGGAATGACTTCTTCAACAACGCCTCGACCGATAACGTGCCGGTGGTGGCCGCGCGCGTCACCGCGCTGGTAGAGCGCTTGGCTCGTGGTGGAGCGGTGAACATTCTGGTTCCGAACCTGCCTCCGCTCGGGACTTTGCCCACTTACTCCGGCCAGTCGGACACAGCCGCGGCGCTCAATGCCGGTACAGCGTTATATCGCAACGTTTTGAATGCCGATTTGGACGCTCTGCAGATGCGTCTTGCGTCGGCCGGGGTGCCCCTCCATCTCTACCGGCTGGATATTTTTAGTTTGTATTTTGAGATAGCTCATAATCCCGCGGCGCGCGGCTTCGTCAACGTGACCGATCAGTCCCAGGGGAACGCGGGCATCAACCCGGACCAGTACCTGTTCTGGGACGGCATCCACCCCACTACCGCGGGGCAAAATCAAATTGCTCTCAGCGCGCTGGGCGTTCTAAAGGCTGGGCCCACTGCGCCCAGCGTGCCGCAATTCACGGCTGCTTCGGTGGTGAACGGCGCTAGTTTGACGGGCTCCATCGCATCCGGCGCCTGGGTCAGTATTTTTGGGCAAAATCTGGCGTCCACCACGCGCATTTGGAACACCAACGATTTCGGAGGCGGTAAACTACCCACGGCACTCAGCGGCGTGAGCGTCACCATCAACGGCAAGCCGGCTTACATCTACTACATCAGCCCGACCCAGTTGAACGTGCTCGCGCCGGTCGACAGCACCACGGGACCGGTCACCGTACAGGTCACGACATCAGCCGGTCAGTCGGCGTCGGTTACGGTGCAAAAAGCGGCGGCCTCGCCGGCCTTCTTCCAGTTCGACCCGCAAGGGCGGAAGTATATTGCGGCTGAGTTTGGCGACTATAGCTTAGTGGGGCCCGCGGGGCTCTTCGGTACCGCCGCCACCACGCGGCCGGCGAAGCCCGGCGAGATCGTTGTGCTGTACGCCACGGGTCTGGGGGCGACCTCGCCGGCTTATCCGGATGGGGAGATCTTGCCTACCGTTTATCCGCTGGCAGTGACGCCTACCGTTACGATCGGCGGCGTTCCCGGAATGGTGCACTTCGCGGGCTTAGTCGCGCCCGGGCTGTATCAGGTGAACGTGGAAGTGCCGGCATTGCCGGACGGCGACAGTAGTGTTGTGATGGACCTGGGCGGCGGAGTGACGTCGGCAGCGGGGGTCTCGTACCTGGCGATTCGGAACTGACGCGCGTTTACGGACAAAGCCAATTTCCGGAGCCGGTTTTCCTTTTGTTTTGTTCAGCTGCTGCCTACAAATGGCTTGAAAGCCAATGCTTTTTTGACGAACAAAGCCAATTTTTCGGCGGGGGCTGATGCACGGCGCGGCAGACCGGGTTGTGAAGTAGCGGGATCCGGGTGTCATGGGCGGTGTAGAGATACGAAAACATGGGCACTGTTAGTTGCCTCCCGCATGTAGAGTAAGGCGCGGTTCGGGCTGGTTCCGCAGGGAGGGACGTGCAAGTTACTGGAAAGGAACGCTCGATATTTGTGGAACGGGTCGGAACGCCCGACGGAGCACGGTAGTGTTCTATAGGGTAGGTGATCGGCCAGAGGCTTTAGCGCGTATGCTGTTTAACTGAATGAGTCCGGTCAAGAATTTCGGGCCGTATGAGATTTTGTCCCTCCTGGGCTCCGGCGGGATGGGCGAAGTTTACCGCGCCCGCGACTCCAGACTGCAGCGGGACGTGGCGCTCAAAATCGTTAGCAAAGAGGCCGCGCGGTTCGCTACCGAGGCACGCGCGGTCGCGGCACTCAACCATCCCAACATTGTGGCCATCTTCGATTTTGGCGATCAGGATGGCACTCCTTACACCGTCAGTGAACTGATTGAGGGCGATTCGCTGCGGCAGCTGCTGGGGAAGGGGCCGGTGCCGGTCCGCCGGCTGATCGACATTGCGATGCAGATTGCCGACGGACTCTCGGCAGCGCATGGGGCCGGGATCACGCATCGCGATCTGAAGCCGGAAAACATCATGCTTACCCCGCAGGGACGCGTGAAGATTCTTGATTTCGGTCTGGCACGGCATGCCGAACCCGCGCTGATTGGGAACGGCGACCTGACCGCAAAAATCCAGACACAAGCCGGGGCCATTCTCGGTACGCCGAACTACATGAGTCCGGAGCAAGCGCGTGGAGCGGTGGTGGACTACCGCTCCGACCAGTTTTCGCTGGGGCTGATTCTGTATGAGATGGCCACGGGCAAGAAAGCGTTCGCCAAAGACAGCCAGGTGGAGACGCTGGCGGCCATCGTGCGCGAGGAGCCCGCGCCGGTGGAACTCAAACTTCCGGCACCGCTGCGGTGGACCATGGACCGGTGCCTGGCCAAAGAGCCCGCGGCGCGTTATGAATCGACCCGCGACCTTTATCAGGACCTGCGCAATCAGCACGAGCATTTCTCCGACCTGTTCAGTACCAGCGGGGAAAGTGCGGCCGCGGCGATGCCGAAGCGAACATGGATGTCCTGGGCAATCCCGGTGGCGTGTCTTGTGGCGGGCGCAGCGGGCGCGCTGTTACTCGCGCCCAAACATCATGGCATCGAGAACTATCGTTTCGCGCCCATCGAAATCTCGATGGAGAGCCCATCGCCTGCGGTGTGGGCTCCGGATGGAAAGGCGTTTGCCTATTCCGCGCGGGTGGACGGCAAGCCGCAGGTTTTCATTCGATACCTAAATTTATCCGTGCCGACCCGGATCACACAACTGGCAAACGGAGCGTCCGCGTATGGATGGTCGGCAGACAGCCAGCGCATCTTCATTGCCGGAAAGAATCCCCAGGGCACGGTACCGCCGCTAGCGCTTTTTTCCGTCTCCATTACGGGCGGCGAACCCCAATTTGTGATGCCGCTGCCGACCGATAGCCTGGTGCGGGACAACGCCGCATGGACGAGCATTGCCCGGGACGGAAAGGCGTTGGCGACGCTGCAAAGAGAAGAAGACGGCGCCATGTCGGTTGCCATTTCTTCCCCCGTTGGCGCCCCCCTGAAACCCTACCTCCCGGCACCCTTCAAGGCTAAGGATTTGTCCAACTTCCCGACGTTGAAGTTCTCGCCCGATGGGTCCCGGATTCTGTACTTCGTCACTCGAAACCGCTTGGGGGAAGTCTGGAATATTCCCTTACCAGCCGGAAGCGGGGTCCCACAATTGATTCTGAAAGACCTGCCGCATTATGGCGGGCCACCGACGTTCTCCTGGTTTCCAGACAACCGGCATATCGTGATTTCGCTCCGGGTGCGCCAGGCGGATACCAGCCATCTCTGGATTATGGACACGGTCACGGGACGCCGCACGGCGCTGACCACGGGGCTAGGCTCGGAGAACTCTCCGGCAGTCTCGCCGGATGGCAAGCAGATCTTGTTTCTTGAAAGTAGCGGAGATTACAAGCTCGTCTCCGCGTCCCTGGAAGACGCTTCCATCCATACGCTGATCTCTTCGCAAAGGCCCGCTGCGATGCCTGCATGGGCCCGAAAATCCGAAAAGTTTGCTTACGTCACAAACCGCGACGGCGAACCTGAGATCTGGCTGCATGAAGGCGATGGATCCGAGCGTCCCCTCGTGACCCCGGCTCTATTTCCGCCTGGAACTACCGACTGGTGGATGAACCCCTTGCTTTCGGCCGGGGGCGAGCGCCTGGCCTATACGCGGCTTGGCACGGGAGACGAGATTGCGATATGGATCTCGTCGCTAGCGGGTGGACGTCCCGTTCGCCTCACGAACGCGGACGACGGTGAGGCACTGGCGGCGTGGTCTCCGGACGGTGGTCGCATCGCCTATCTCAAGCGTGACGGGCGGCGATCTCTTCTTATGACTTGCAAAACCAGCGGAGAGGCAACCCCGGTTCCGCTGCGTTCACAACTTTTGCCCAACTTGCCGGACTGGTCCCCTACCGGCGAATGGATCTCGTTCCGCGACGATTCCGGCTGGAGTCTTATCTCACCCGACGGCAAGTCCACCCGCGCCATCGGGCAGATCGCCACGCCCCACATGACCTTTTCGAAAGACGGCAAGACGCTGTATGGAATCCGCGAAGAGGGAACGCACCAATACCTATTTTCGCTCAATATCGCGACCAACCAAGTGAAAACCATAGGGGATGTGGGCGTGGATTTTAGGCCTGTCAACCCGCTACGGTCGAGTATTCACTTTAGCCTTGCGCCGGATGGCAAGAGCATCCTCTATTCGACCCTGGCACAAAAAGAGGGCCTCTGGATGCTGGAAGGCTT
>DOZZ01000283.1:0-814 GCA_003517725.1 Bryobacterales bacterium
CCGCCGGCGATTTCGTTCAACAGCGCCAACTCACTCTCGGACTCGCAGTTGAAGCTGTGGATGCCCAGCTTCAGCGCGTACGACATTTCGTCGGCAGTCTTGCCCACACCGGAGAACACCACCTTGCGCGGATCGCCGCCGGCGCGCACCACGCGAAACAGCTCACCGCCCGAAACAATGTCGAAGCCCGCGCCGGCCTTGGCCAGCAGCGCCAGCACGGCCAGGTTGGAATTCGCTTTTACGGCGTAGCAGACGGTGTGCGGCAGCGTGCCGAACGCCGCATCGTAAGCGCGATAGGCCACCAGAATGGCGCGCGCCGAGTAGACGTAGCAGGGCGTACCGACTTTGCGGGCGATGGTTTCGAGCTCCACGTCATCGCAGTAGAGCGAGGCGTTGCGATATTCCAGCATCAGGCCGGGCTCACTTTTAGCACAATCAACGTCTGATCGTCGAATTTCACGGTGTTGAAGGCGTCCAGATCGGCAAAGATAGCGTCCACGATATCCCGCGAACTCGCTTGGCACGCCGCTCGTACCACCTGCGCCAGGCGGCTGTGTCCGTACTCTTGGCCGGCCGAGTTTAAATGGTCCGAAACGCCGTCGGAGTACAGCACGATCACGTCGCCCGGCATCGCTTGAAACGTGGCAGTGTCGTAGGTTTGATCGGGCAGCAGGCCCACGGGCACGCCTTCGGCCTGAATCCGCAGGATCTCGCCGTTGCGGCACACCATGGGGGCATTGGCGCCGGCATTGGCCAGCGTCAGCTGCAGAGAATGCGGGTGCCACAGCATCAGCAGCAGCGTGAAATAACGCGC
>DOZZ01000283.1:945-3572 GCA_003517725.1 Bryobacterales bacterium
TTGTCGCCGTATTCGAAAAAATCGTACAGGTCGCCGCTGATTTCGCGCGCCGGGCGCAGCCCCAGGGCGGCTTCGAGGCCAATAATCTCGGGCGCTTCGGCGGGCAGCAGCACGGCCTGCAAATCGCGCGCGGCGTGCAGATCTTTGGCGATCTCTTCATACAGCCGGGCGTTCTCCACGGAGCTGGCGATCTGCGGCGCCAGTAACAGCAGCATGCGCAGATGGTCGTCGGTGAAGAAGCGCAGCGCGCTGCTCTCCAGATCCATCACGCCCACCACGCGGTCCTGCACAATCAGCGGAATGGCCACCTCGGAACAGATGTCCGGATGCGAGGCGATGTAGCGCGGGTCGGAGCTCACGTCGTGCACGCGCACCGCCTCGCGCGCGAGCGCCGCCGCCCCGGTGATGCCGCTGCCGATCGGAATGTTGTCGATCTTGACGCGCTCGTCGAAGCGCATGCTGAAGCGGTGCCGCAAGGCGTTCTGCTCCTGATCCACCAGCAGAATGCTGAACGCGTCGTAGTTGATCAGCGAGCGGATGCTGGAAGACACGGTGCTCAACAAATCGTCCAGATCCAGAATGGCGCTGAACTCCTGCGAGGTGCGCGCCAGCAGCCGCAGGGTCTTGTTCTGACGGTCCACGCGGCGGTAGAGGCGAGCGTTCTCGATGGCCGCCACCACGCGGTTGGCGATCAGCGTCAGGATGGCGCGGTCGTACTCGTTGTAGGCGCCGATGCGCGTCGACTGCACGTCGATGACGCCCACCAGCTTGTTGCGCGCGGTCATCGGCACGGCCAGCTCGGCGCGCACCGCATCGAGCGCGTTCAGGTAGCGCGGATCTTTGCGGACATCGGCCACCAGAATGGGCTCGCGGCGCGCGGCGGCGGCGCCGGTGATGCCTTCGCCCAAAGCAATCGACACGTTCTTGACGACTTCCAGCCGGTGGCCCACGGCGTAGCGTATGCGCAGCTCCTGGTTGCGGTCGTTGTAGAGCAGGATGGCGAACAGTTCATAGGGCAGCACCTTGCGCACAATCTGGGCCACGTTCGCGAGCAATTCGTCGAGGTCCAGCGTCTGGCTGGTGGCGGCGGCGACCTCCAGCAGAAAATCGAGCACCTCCGCGCGCTCGCGGAAGCGGTTGGCTGTCTTGCGTGGAACGGCCATTTAGAGGGCGGCCGCCTCGACGATGGCCACGCCGGCGCTAGTGCCGATGCGCGTGGCGCCCGCCGCTACCATGCGTTCGACGTCGGCCAGCGTTCTGATGCCGCCCGAAGCTTTCACGCCGAGCGCCAGGCCCACGGCCTCGCGCATCAGGGCGACATCCTCGACCGTGGCGCCCGAGGCCGCAAAGCCTGTTGAAGTCTTGACGAAATCGGCGCCCGCCGTCACGGCCAGGCGGCACGCGCTTAGCTTCTGCGCATCTTCGAGCAGCGCCGTTTCGAGAATCACTTTGACGATCGCGCCGCCGCCGTGCGCGGCTTCGACCACGGCCGCAATATCGCGCTGGACGATGTCCAAGTCGCCCGAGCGCAACGCGCCTACGTTCAAGACCATGTCGATCTCTCGCGCCCCGTCACCCAGCGTGATGCCAGTCTCGGCCACCTTCGCGGCTGTGCTCGTCGCGCCTAGCGGAAAACCAACCACGGTGCAGACCGACACGTCCGAGCCGGCCAGTTCAGCCGCTACCAGCGGCACCCAATAAGGGTTGACGCAGACGCTCGCGAAGCCGTGGGCCAGCGCCTGTTGGCATATCTGCTCCACCTGCGCGCGCGTGGCTTCGGGCTTCAGGATGGTGTGGTCGATCAAACGCGCCATGGCGCGGGCGCGCGGCGTCGGCGAAGTCATCATAAGGCTCGAACGCTTACCGCGAGGAACTCAGCAGGCGGCTCAGGTTGCGTCCGCAGATTTTGCTGCCTTCCAGTTTGTCGCCGTCCGGGCCGCCCCAGTGCGTCTCCAGGTGGATGGCCTTGTCGTAGCCCGCGGCTTGCAGTGCGGCGATTTGTCCGGTCCAATTCACATCGCCTTCGCCCACCGGGCACCATTGCGGGGCGTGCCCTCCGCGCATGTGGCAATCCTTCGCGTGGACATGCCCGATACGCTCGGCCGGCAGCAGCCCGTAGCCGGCGGGAAAGGCCTCTTCGCCCGAAACGTAGGCGTTGGCCGGGTCCCACACCACCTGCAAATTCTGATGGGGCACGGCGTCCAGCACGCGCGCGGTTTCGCGGGCGGTGGCAATGTTGCAGGCGTGCTCGTTTTCGATGCCGATCACCAGTGCATGCCTGGCGGCCTGCTCGGCCAGGGCTTGCAGCGCGGCGGCCACGCGTTCGAAGACGGCGTCGGGCTGGACGGTGCGCCAGTAGCTGAACACGCGCACGATTTTGGCGCCGGTGCGCTCGGCGATGTCGAAAGCGCGCGCCGTGAGCCGCGGCTGGTCTTCGAAGGTGTGTTTCGAGGCGAACATGTCCTGCTGAAATCGGTCGTCGACGGCGGGCGCGTCGGGCAGCGTGCATTTCAGCAGCGGCGAGGCGATGCCCAGCACGCGGATGTTATGCGCGTCCAATACCCCGCGCGCGTCATCGATCTCGGCATCGCTCAGATCCATGATGTTTTTGGCGCCGATCATGCGCA
>DOZZ01000283.1:3728-8912 GCA_003517725.1 Bryobacterales bacterium
TCGGTGATCGCACCGATGCGGATCGGAGAAGGCATCAGACGGATTGTACCGCTGCCCGGCTTTGACGGCGCTGCAGGTATGCCGCGATACGTGCCATGGCGGGTTCCAGCACGGAGCGCTCGGCCGCATAGCACAGCCGGACGGAGCCGTCGCCGCCCGCTCCGAAGGCCACGCCGGGTGCGATGCCGACGTGCTCTTCTTCGAGCAGACGGCGGCAGAAGTCGAACGAATCGTTCAGCCCGTCGACTTTCGGAAACAGGTAGAACGCGCCGGCCGGCTCGGGCACGGTCAGCCCCGGCATGCGCCGCAGCGCGTCGAGACAATAGTCGCGGTTCTCGCGCAACCGTTCGAGCATGGCGCGCAGCTCAGGCTCGCCATCGCGCAGCGCGGTCTCGGCGGCCTTCTGCGTAAAACTCGCGGCGTGCGACACGATGAACTCGTTCAACTGCGTGCATTTTTGCGCGAGATCGGCGCGCGCGACCAGCCAGCCCAGGCGCCAGCCCGTCATGCAATAGGTCTTCGAGAAGGAGTGCACCACGGCCACCGCGTCGTCGCGCGTGGCAAGCCGCAGGATGGAGGGCGCGGCATCGCCCAGCGAATGGCCTTCGTACCACAGCCGGTCGTAGACTTCATCCGCGATGAGCCACAGCCCGTGACGCCGCGAAAGTTCGAGCAGCCGCTGCTGGTCCTCCACACTCGCCACCCAGCCCAGTGGATTCGAGGGAGATGTATAGAGCAGCATCCGCGTACGCGGCGTGATGGCCGCTTCGAGGGCTTCGAAGTCGATTTCGTAGCGCGAGCCGACCAGCGGATGCGCCAATTGAATCACGGCGGCGCCGGCCATCATCGCAATGGCCGACCCGTTGGGCCATGCCGGAGTCAGCACGATAGCTTCGTCGCCGGGATCGAGCACCGCGCCGATGACGACGTTCAGAGCCTGCACGCCCGATGCCGTGATGACGATCTCGGTGCGCGGGTCGAGCGCCACCGACTGCTTGGACGCGTAGTGCGCGGCGATGGCCTCGCGCAACGACGGCAATCCGGCATTCTCGCTGTAATAGGTGAAGCCGTCGGCGATGGCGCGGGCCAGCGCTTCCTTGATGTAAGCCGGCGTCGGCAGATTGGATTCGCCGAAGTAGAGGCGCAGCACGCCGGGCATGCCGAGCGCGATCTCCGCCAACTCGCGGATGCGGGAGTGCGGAACGGCCGCGGTGGAGCGCGAAATCTGGGCTCTCATGCCGCCTCTCAGCGTTCCGACTTCTTCTTGATGTCGATATTCAGCCGCTTGATCTTCTGGTTGAGCGTGGAGAGCGGTACGCGCAGCGAGTCGGCCGTTTCGGTCTGGCTCCAGCTCCACTTCTCCAGATTTTCGATGATCACGCGGCGCTCGAAGTCGGCCACGATCTCAAAAAGCGAAGCATCGGCGGGCAGCGGGCCGCCGTCCGTGCGGCGCAACCGGCCGCTGGCGGCCAGCAGGTAATCCGGAAACACGTCGATCGGCACGGACTGCTCGGTGGCCAGCACGACGGCGCGCTCCACCACGTTTTCGAGCTCCCGCACGTTGCCGGGCCAGGTGTGTTCCATCAGCGCCTGCACCGCTTCGGGCTGGAATTTCAGCGCGCTCTTGTGGTTGTCCAGAAACTTGCCGTTCTCGCGGCAATACTTCGTGAAGAAAAAATCCACCAGCAGCGGGATGTCTTCCTTGCGGTCGCGCAGCGGCGGCAGATTGATGTTGATGACGTTCAGGCGGTAGTACAGGTCTTCGCGAAAACGCCCCTCTTCCACCATCTTGCGCAGGTCGGCGTTGGTGGCGGCCAGAATACGCACATCCACCTTGATGGTTTCGTTCGAGCCCAGCGGCACGAATTCTTTTTCCTGGATCACGCGCAGCAGCTTGGCCTGCGTTTCGGCATTCACGGTGCCGATTTCGTCGAAGAAGATGGTCCCGTTATTGGCGATCTCGAAAGAGCCCTTCTTGCTGTGGATAGCGCTGGTGAACGCGCCGCGCACATGGCCGAACAGCGTAGACTCCAGCAGATCGGAGGGCAGGGAACCGCTGTTCACCGGCACGAAAGCCTGCTCCGCTCGCGGCGACGTGGTGTGGATGGCTTTGGCGATCAGTTCTTTGCCGGTGCCGGTCTCGCCGGTGATCAGGATCGTGGAGCGGCTGGACGAAACCTGCTCCACCAAGTCCAGCAGCCGCAGCATGCGCTCGCTTTTGCCGACGATATTCGGGAAGTTGTAGCGCTGCTTCAGGGCGCGCTTCAACTGCTGGTTCTCGCTCTGCAGCAGCGGTCCGGAGGTGATGCGCTCAATCTCGCGCAGCAGCTTGGCATTGTCCCAGGGCTTGGTGACGAAGTGCGTCGCGCCGAGTTTAATGGCCTGCACCGCTACGTCCACCGAGCCGTAGGCCGTCACCATGAACACTGGTGTTTCGGAGTCGGTCTCGCGCAGATCGCGCAACACTTCCATGCCAGATTTGTCGGGCATCATCAGATCCAGCAGCACCAGGTCGTACGGCTTCTGGAGTAGTTTGCGCTCGCCCTCGGCGGCGTTCTGCGCCAACTCGACGGCGTAACCTTCGAGCGAGAGCAGATCCGATAGGCTTTCGCGGATTTCAAATTCGTCGTCGATGACCAGAATGCGGCCCTTCGACGCGACACTTTTTGAAGTTTCAGAAGCGGTCATGTTCTCTACGCCCGGCCCGTGCAGCCGAGCTTAGGCGTTCTGCACCTGGGCCGTGGACGCCGGCGACGCCTGGCGCAGGCCCAGCGGCAAATCCACCGTGAAGCGCGTACCGCCGGATGACAGGGGGCAAGCTTCGATGGTACCGCCATGCTCCTGCACGATGCCGTAGGTGACGGCCAGGCCAAGTCCGGTGCCCTTGCGCGCGGACTTGGTGGTGAAGAACGGATCGTAGATGCGGGGCAGGTGTTCGGGCGCGATGCCATGGCCGGTGTCGCGCACTTCCACGCGCACGTGGCCGTTGTCGCGGTGCGTCGTAACGGTCAGGCAATGGCCGCCAGCCGGCGTTGCGGCGTTCTCCATGGCGTCGCGCGCGTTAAGGAAGAGGTTCAGGAACACCTGCTGCAGCTTGCCCGAGTTGCCCTGCAGCGTGGGCGACGATTGGTCCAGTTCGCAGCCGACGCGGATGCCCGATTTCTCGAACTGGTGCTCCACCAGCGTCAGCGCCTCCTGCACCAGTTTATTGAGATCCACATCGCCTAGGCCGGAAGCCGAGGTGCGCGAGAAATTGAGCAGCGAGTTGACGATCTCGCTGGCCCGGAAGGTTTGCCGCGCGATCTTCTCGAGCATGCGCGACTTCTGCTCGTCGCCAGCCAGCTGGCGGGTCAGCATCTGCGCGTAATTCGAGATCACGGCCAGCGGCGTATTGACTTCATGCGCCACGCCCGCCGCCAGCAATCCAATGCTGCTGAGTTTATCGGCCTGGACTAGGCGCCGCTCCAGCTCCGAGCGGTCGGTGATGTCGTCGAAGATCACCAGCCGGCCGATGCGCTCGAAATCGCGCGACACCAGCGGCGCGATGGCCACGTTCAACGTCACTTCGCGGGCGGCCTGGAATCCATTGCCATTAGAATCGGAAGCGCCGCCCCACGCCCGCAGCACGAATTTGTCGATGTGGCAGATGCCGCTTTCGCCGCGCGCGCGTTCGACATGTTCCATCAAGTTGGCCGGAAACAGGTCGTTTAGCTTGCGGCCCAGCGCATCCTCGCGGCGGATCGCCGTCAGCTCTTCCATGCGCGTGTTCCAGCTCTCGACGCGGTCTTCCAGGTCGGCCGCCAGAATGCCCACGCTGATGGATTCGACGATATTTTCGCTGAACTCCTTCAGGCGCTCGTATTCGTGCACCTTGCGTTCGAGCTCGCGGTAGAGGCTGGCATTTTCGATGGCGATGCCGACGTAGCCGGCCAGCGTCACCAGCAGTTCGACGTCTTCGGTGGACAGGAAGTCGCCGCCCTCGGAGCGGCTGACGCCCAGGTAGGCAATGGCATTGCCGCGCACCGTGCACGGTATGTAATAGGTCAGATCAAGGGTCGCGACGGTATGCCGCACGGTGGCCGGCCAGCCGTGCGACACGGCATCCAGGCGGTACCGCGTGCGCTCGAAGAACACGTAGGGCGTGCTGCGCTGCCAGTCGAGGAAGCTCAAATCGAGGCTTTCGCCGGCTAGGGACCGCCCGCTCGAACCCACCGATTTGCGCAATTCCCAGGCCTCCCCGCCGCGCACGAAGAACGCCACGTGCCGGATCGACAGCGTCTGCATCAGCCGGTCCGCCACGGAGGTGAGCATCTTGTCGAGGTCGGTCTCGGAGTTCAATTCCCGCGCAAACTCGATCAGCGTGCGGCGGTAATCGTAGCGCTCGCGATAGAAGTACTTGTCGAGGCGTTCCTGGATCCAGTTGCGGATGGGTTGGAACAGGAAGGCCGCAATCAGCATCACCGCGACCAGCCCGGTCTCGCTGAGGTCCTTGAAGTTCTTCTGAACCATGCTGCCCAGCGCGAACACCACGGCATAGAAACCGCCCAGCACGAAGACCGTGGCGAGCGTGTAGGCAAAGCCGCGCCGGAACAGAA
Organism: Bryobacterales bacterium; assembly: GCA_003517725.1. Classification (GTDB taxonomy): domain Bacteria; phylum Acidobacteriota; class Terriglobia; order Bryobacterales; family Bryobacteraceae; genus DOZZ01. The sequence goes on from DOZZ01000283.1 coordinate 8,324, forward strand.
TGTCCACATCCATCAGTCGATAGCGCGCGATGGCGTAAGCGATGGTCAGCGGAATCAGGGGCAGGGAGATCACCGCCAGGCGCGACCATTGGGTGGCGTCCCAACCCGCGACGTAAGGGATGGTGTAGAGCAGCGCGAACGGCAGAAAACCGCACACCGTGCCATTGCGCAGCCACTTCAGCTGCTGACGGGTAGTGGCGTCTTCGGTGTGCCGCGCTTCAAAGGCCAGCAGCGCGGCGCTGATCAGGTAGAAGCTGGTCAGCAGGGCCATTTCGGAGCGGTCGAGCCAATCGCGCACCAGCACCAGAGGCACGCTGGTCTGCAGCGCGCCGGAAGCGAAGCCCACATAGCAGGCCGTCAGCGCCAAACCCGGCAGGTATAGCAGCGGCGCATGCCAGCGGGCGCGGTACCAGCGCCGCGGCTCCGGAAAGGTTAGCGTGAAGTGCAGGAACAGCGTCGGCGCCAGCCAGGTGGCGACCACGTTGGCCCAGTAGATGATCTTGTCGAAGCCGTTCAGTTTGCCGGTGTAGTGGAAGCAGGAAAAGATGAACGACGCCAGGCAATAGAGCGAAAAATGCAGGGCTTTCGA
>DOZZ01000283.1:9051-17784 GCA_003517725.1 Bryobacterales bacterium
GTCAGGCGGCGCCAGGCTTTGTCAGCCACGATCTGAGTGACGTTCTGGGCCTTGGCGATGGCCGCGCCGTTGATGCGCACCAGCACGTCGCCCTTCCGCAGGCCGGCGCGTTCCCCGCTGCTGTTGGGCGCTACCCGAAAAGCCTTTACCTCCGGCTGCCCGTTGGTGGATTGATCGATCCAGGTGACGCCGTCGTCGCCCAGATGGAAGCGGTGCAACTGCTGGAAATTCAAAATGGCAGCCACCAAGGCGGCCGCCGTCAGCACCGTCAGGAACGCCGTCGAAAGTTGAAACTTCAGCTCTTGCAGCATCAGACTGCACGGGCAGATACACCTTGGCCCAGTGTGCCCCTACTAGCACGTGCCGTGCCAGAGAAAAAGACCCGTCTGTTTCCAGACTACTCTAATTTTCAGATACTTACAAAGGCCTGTTTAGCGTGCCTCCGCAAAACGGGAGAAACCCTATCCACGAAGTGGGATTTCCCGGCGAATTCCTAATTTAAATGCCGGCCGCCGGATAACGCTCCCGCATCCACTCGACAAAAGTGTCGGGAACCCGCATGGTGGAGAGGCGGCTCTGGCGGACCAGCGCCCAATCGTCGAACAGGCCGGATTCCTTGATTTCCTTCAGGGTGACGGGTGGCTCGAACATCGAACGGAACTCCAGGTCAATCACGGTCAGCTTGGCGTCTTTCGGGTCGGGGCGGGGCGGCGAAACCACTCCCGCGAGCCCCATAATGGCCGCGTGCCCCATACTGTGATAGATGAACACGCGGTCCCCCGGCTGCATCTCGCGGATGGCGCGCAGCGCTTGCGCGTTGCGGACGCCGTCCCAAACGGTGCGCCGTGCCTGGGCCAAATGATCGATAGAATAAGTTTCAGGATCGGTCTTGGCGAGGAAGTACTGGGTATTTTTCATACGTCCGTACCTAGTGTGGACTCTGCTATGACGTTACAATAGAAGAGATTTGGAACCAAACGTGACGGGATCCGTGTATCGAAATTATGTTTCGCTTGATTAACCTATTCTGCCTATCCCTCGCCTTTGCGGGCTTTTCCCTGAGTCAGGTACCTGTTTCGAAACCACTTCCGCCGCCCACCTCGGCGCCGGCCGCAGTGGAAGATGAGGGCGCCGCAAGGCCGCAAGCGAGCTCATCCACGCGGGTGGAGACCGACAGCGTTAAAGACGCCGCTCCCGCCGGCGAAAGCGCCAAAGCTGAAGAGGGCAAAGCCGAGGGGTCGAAGATCGATACCAGCCACCCGCCGAAGCCGGGCGATGCGATAGGGGCGGACAAGAAGGTCTACACGATTGGGCCTGAAGATTCGTTATACGTGCGGGTCTGGCATGAGCCTGACCTGAGCGGCACTCTGGACGTGCGGCCCGACGGCTATATTTCGATGCAGCTGATCGGTGAAATGAAGGTGGACGGCATGACGCTGTCGGAGCTGAGCGCCGCCATCACTAAGCGCCTCCAGGATTTCATCAAGAACCCGGAAGTGAACGTCCAGCTGATGCGCGTGAACAGCAAGAAGTACACCATCCAGGGTGAGGTCAACCGCCCCGGAAGCTATCCGCTGACCGGCCCCGTGACCGTTCTGGAAGCTCTGGTGAACGCCTCGGGATTCCGCGATTTCGCCAATACTAAGAAAATTTATTTGCTGCGAGGGTCGCAGCGTTTTAGCTTTAATTACAAGCAGGTAAGCAAGGGTAAGAATCTGGACCAAAATATTCAGGTTCAAAATGGCGACCAGATTTTCGTTCCCTAGCCGGCCTGCCGCACAGGATTATTAGATATGATGCCGCCTCAAGGTACTGTCAGTGTTTCGCGCCGCGATCTGGATTTCCAGGATTATCTGGATATCGCGCGCCGCCATCGCGCCTGGATCATCGGGCCGATCTTCGCCGGCCTGGTGATTTCGTGCGTCGTGGCCTTCCTGCTGCCCAACGTTTATATCTCCGAAGCGTCCATGCGCATTGCGCCGGCGCAAATCTCCGAGGCGCTGATTCCGGCGGTCGTCAACCAGCAGATGGCCGACCGCATCAACCAGATGCAGCAGGACATCCTGAGCCGTACCAGCCTCTCGGCGCTGATCCAGAGCCCCGAACTGCAGCTCTATAAATCCGATCTGGCCAGCAAGCCGCTCGAAGATGTCATCGAACGCATGCGCTCGAAGGACATCAAGATCAGCTTGATCAACATCGCCGGGCAGCAGAACCGGCCGGCGTCGGCGTTCACGATCTCGTTTGCGTATCCCGACCGAATGAAAGCGCAGCGCGTGGTGCAGGCGCTGGTGACCAAGTTCATGGAATCCAACCTGTCGACGCAGCGGACCCAGACCGATGTCACCACCGAGTTTCTGGGCGACGAGCTGGCGCAGGCCAAGGCCGAAACCGAGAAGGCGTCGGCTATATTGACTGAATTCCGCATCCACAACGCGGGCCGCCTGCCCGAGCAGTCGCAGTTCAACGTGCAGGCGCTGACCTCGCTGCAGAACGAGCGGAGTTCGATCGACGGCGCGTTGAATCGCGATTCGCAGGAGAAACTGCTGCTGGAATCGCGGCTCGATAGCTCCAAGAACCAGTACGAGACCATCGTCGCCACGGCTCCCCCATACAGCGATGACCCAACGTCGAACCCGCGGACCGAGCGTCTGGCGGATTTGAATAGGCGCATCACCGAGACCGAATCGAAGCTGACGTCGCTGCGCGAAATGTACAAGGAGACATATCCCGACATTCGCAACTACGAGCAGCAGATCGGCGTTTGGAAGCGCGAGCGCGACACGCTGCAGCGCGAGAACGACAAAGTAGTGGCTAGCCAGAAGGCCGATCCCAAGAAGAACGCCAGCCCGCAACTGGCCCGCACGCTGAGCGATCTGCAGGCGAACATCAACGCGAGCAAGGCTGCCATCCGCGCCGTGGAGCTCGACCGTACCGAGAAGATGAAGCAGCTGGAGGGCGTGAACAATCAGATTGCGGCCTTCCAGTCGCGCCTGGAAGCCGGTCCGGCCAACGAGCAGCGCTACGCGCAGTTGGTGAAGGATTACGAACTGGCTTCGGCCAAGTACCAGGACCTGCAGCAGAAGCAGAGCGTGGCCGACACGCATAAAGCCATGGTCACCCGCAAAGCCGGCGAGAACCTGGAAGTGCTCGATCCCGCGTCGCTGCCGGAGCAGCCCACCAGCCCCAACCGCTGGCTGATCTGCGGTATTGGGCTGGGCCTGGGCATCGTGATTGGCGCGGCCATGGCGGGCTTCCGCGAAATGAAAGACACGTCGCTTAAGAATCTGAAGGATGTGCGCGCGTACACCCAAATGCAGATTCTCAGCAGCATTCCGCTGCTCGAGAATGACCTGCTGGTGCAGCGCCGGCGCCGTCTGGCGTATCTAGGCTGGTCGACCGCCGTAATTTTAGGCGTGCTGGCGGCCACCGCATCCATGTACTACCACTTCAACGTGGCGCGCACCTGAGGTCTGGAGCCAAAGCATGAGCCGAGTTCACGACGCCCTTCGCAAAGCAGAACAGTTTCCGATTACCCCTGCCGGAGCCACCGGACCCGTCCCGGCTCCCGAAGCACATCCCTCGCCGGTCCCGGTGTATCCTCAGCCCGAGCTGTCGTCGCACGTCAAGCTGGACCGGCCCGTGGAACTGACCGAGCTGCTGAGCAAGGCGCGCCGGATTCCGTTCGATCCCGCGCCGGAGCTGCACCTGATCGACGGCAGCAAATCGCACGAAATGCCGGGCGAAGAATTCCGCTCGCTGCGCACGCGGCTGAATCATCTGAAGAGCCAGCAGCGGCTGACCTCGCTGGTGATCACCAGCGCGTCGCCGGCCGAGGGCAAGACCTTCACCGCGGTGAACCTGGCGCTGGTGCAGGCGCAATTGTCGGAAAACGCGGTGCTGCTGGCCGACATCGATCTGCGCCGCCCCACCATCCATTCGCTGTTCCAGACCGACCGCACGCCGGGCTTTTCCGACTACATCCTGGGCGACGCGCCGCTCGATCAATGCATCCGCAAGGTGGGCGACACCAACCTCTACTTCATGCCCGCCGGCACGCCGGTCAGGAATCCACTCGAACTGCTGAACCTGCGGCATGTGCGCACTACCATCGAGAGCCTGCCCAAGCTGTTCAACTGGTTCATCATCGATTCGCCGCCGCTGCTGTTCTCGGCCGACGCCAACCTGCTCTCGACGCTCACCGACGGCACCGTAATCGTGGTGCGCATCGGCGCCACCACCTTCGACAACATCACCCGCGCCACGCAGACACTGTGCGAAAACAACGTGGTCGGCATCGTGGTCAACGGCGCGCGCGCCACCGAACTCTATAGCAAGTACACCTATTACTACAGCAAGCACGACTAACGTGGGCGAGCTCTCGCGGCGCCTGTCGCAGGCCCGCGTCTACGATCTGGCGCAGCCATACTACGCGGGGATGCCGCACCATCCCACGCATCCGCCGTTTCTGTTCGGCCTGGTCAAGCTGCATGGCGACTTCGTGTCGGCCGCCGGCGGTAGTTCCGCGGCCGACGCCTTCGCCGCCGGCAGCCATGTCGGGACACACATCGACGCGCTCAGCCACTTCTCCTTGCATGGCCACTTTCACGGAGGCCAGCAGGTCCGCCAGTCCGCCGCCGGCGGCGTCGAGACGCACGGCATCGATACGGTCGGCCCGATGGTGCGGCGCGGCGTGCTGCTCGACATCGCGGGTGGCGCCCCGTTAGCGAAGGACTACCAGATCACTCCAGCCGATCTTGATGCGGCAGTGGAACGCGAGCGCGTCAGCATCGAGCCCGGCGACGTAGTGCTGCTGCGGACCGGCTGGGCGCAGTACTGGCAAGATGCCCGTCGCTTTCTGGCCGAGGTGCATGGGCCCGGCCCTGCTCGAGCCGGCGCGGAATGGCTGAGCGCAAGGAAGATCTTCGCCGCCGGTTCCGATACCATCGCCTTCGAATTGGTGCCCGATCCCGTTATGCCGGTGCATCTGCACCTGCTGGTCGAAAGCGGCATTCACATCATCGAGTGCCTGAACCTGGAACAACTGGCGCGCGACCGGGTCTGGACGTTCACCTTCGTGGCCTCGCCCATGAAGCTGACCGGCGCCACCGGCGCACCCCTCTCACCACTGGCCTTCGCCGAATAGTGACTCGCGGGCGCGGTAAACTTCGCCCATCCCGCCGGGCGGCAAAGCCCCTTCGGGGACGTCGCGGTTTTTTTTCGCGGCTTTGCCGTGAAAAAAGAGCTGCGTCCCCCTCCCCACCGAGCCCGATAGCAGTGACGCCGATCTAAACTCCGCTACCGTGTTCTGTTTTCATCGCACCCGCGGCCGTCGCAATTCCTTCGCCCCCCCGAATTTGAATAATTGATTCCGTTGGTTTGAATCTGGCCATCTTATGCCGCCTCCAGTAGATCGCGCACCCCCAAATGTGATCGCTGATGCCCGCAGCCGTCGCCGGCCAAGCCCCCGCTGTACTCGCTCTGATACACTTCCGGCATGCCCGGAGAACGTGTCTTGCCCGCGTACGGCCCAGCGCACGGCTCGCGCCACAAGGGAATCATCCTCATTGCGATCCTCGCCTTCCTGCTGTTTGCCGTCCGCTGGTTGTCGAGTCTCGCCATCGAATACGCGTGGTGGAAGGAGTTGGGCCAGGTCGAAACCTGGTTCAACCTTTTCCTTTACCAGTACAGCCCGCTGGCGGCCGCCACACTGCTGGCCTTTGCCGCCCTATGGCTGACCCATCGCCTGGGCATGCGCTTCGGTGGCGCGCACCAGGCCGAGGCCCGGCTCTACCGGCTGGCCGTGTCGCTGGTGCTGCTGTTCGTGGCCTGGCTGATCTCCGCCGCCACGCTCGAAAATTGGACCGTCGTCCGCTATATCGGCAGCCGCGGCCTGCCCGCCGTCGCCAGTAGCTGGCACGACAACGTTTTCGGCAAGAACCTCGGCTTCTATTTATTCGATCTGCCCTTTTATTCAGCCCTGCTCGGTTACGTGCTGGCGCTGGCGGTGGTGGCGGGCGTGCTGTTCTGGATCACGGCGCGCGGCTGGCAGTTGCGGTACCGCATGGCCGAAGTGCGCGACATGCGGGAACTCGACCTGGGCCTCCTGCGCCTGCCCGGCGGCCTGGAATCGGGCATCTTCCGCACCATCCTGACATTGTTTCTGCTGGCGCTCGCGGTGCACTTCTTCCTGGGCCGCTTCGACATGGTGTACAACGACCACGGTTTCATGGTGGGCGTGGATTACACCGATGAACACGTGGTGCTGCCCTTGCAGTGGTTGCTGGTCGCGGCCGCCGTGCTGGCCGCCGCGTGCGCCTGGTTGCGGCGCTGGACTCCGATGCTGCTGCTGGCCCTGGCGCTGCCAGTGGCCTGGATCGTGCCGCGCCTGGTCTCGGCGTTGTACGTCAAGCCCAATGAAATTTCGCTCGAATCGCCCTATATCGACGCGCACATACACGCCACGCGCAGCGCCTACGGTCTCGAAAACCGCCTGCGCGAGATCGAATACAAGACGCAGCCCGGCACCTCCATCGACGTCAATCGCCATCGCAACCTGCTCGACAACGTGCGCCTGTGGGACTGGCGGCCGTTCCACGACACCGTCACGCAAAGCCAGGCCCTGCGCCCTTACTACGTCTTCCATGACACCGACGTCGATCGCTACACCATCGACGGCCAGCTGCGCCAGACGCTGATCACGCCGCGCGAGCTCGACATCAGCCGGTTGCAGGGCGCCAACGCCAGCTGGGTCAACCCGCACTTCATCTATACGCATGGTTACGGGGTGGCTCTGGCCGAGGTCAGCAAGCTGACGCCCGAGGGGCTGCCCGTGTTTCTGATTCAGAACATGCCGCCGGAGATCAGCACGCCCAGCCTGAAGATCACGCGGCCCGAGATCTACTACGGCGAGGTGCTGCACGAACCCGTATTTGTACGCACCGCGCAGGAGGAGTTCAACTACCCCTCGGGCGACGCCAACCAGAAGTCGCGCTATGACGGGTCGGGCGGCTTCCCGATTTCGTCGGTGGGCATGCGGCTGCTGGCGGCGATTCACTACGCCGACGCCAATATCCTGTTGACGAACTACCTGACGCCGCAGAGCCGCATGATGATCCGGCGCCAGGTGCTGCCCCGCCTGCAGGAACTGGCCGGCTTCATCGAATGGGACCAGGACCCCTACCTGGTGATCACGCCGGCCGGCCGGCTGGTGTGGATTGCCGATGGTTACACCACCTCCGACGCACACCCCTTCGCGCGCCTCACCGATGTCGGCACGCCCATCAACTACATTCGCAACAGCGTGAAAGCCACCATCGATGCCTACGACGGCAGCACGCGATTGTACGATATGGATCCGGCCGACCCGCTGATCGGGGCCTATCGCCGTTTGTTTCCGCAACTGTTCCACGACGTGTCGGAGATGCCGCCTGAGATCCGCGCGCATCTGCGTTACCCCGAGACGCTCTTCCGGGTACAGGCCGCGCTCTACCGCGTGTTCCACATGACCAATCCGCAGGCCTTCTACAACAAGGAGGATATCTGGGAACTGTCGCGTTCCACCTCGGGCCAGAACAGCACGGCGCAGTCCGCCACGCCGACTTATGTGGTCGCGACGCTGCCTGGCGAGGATAAGCCCGAGTTTATGTTGATGACGACGTTCACGCCGTTCTCGAAAGAGAACCTGATCGGCGTGATGCTGGCGCGCTGCGACGGCGAACACCTGGGCGAGCGCGTGGTGCTGGCGCTGTCGAAACAGGAGCTGACGCTAGGCCCCATGCAGATCAGCGCGCGCATTAATCAGGACCAGAACATCTCGAAAGACCTGACGCTCTGGAACCAGCAGGGCTCGCAAGTATTGCGCGGCCAGCCGCTGGTGCTGCCGGTGGAGCACACGTTCCTGTTCGTCGAGCCCATTTATCTGCAGGCCAATGAAGCGCGCATGCCGCAGTTGAAGAAGATTGTCCTGGCCATCGGCAATCGCCTCATCTACGCCGATACCTATGACGAGGCGCTGGTGCAACTGGGGCAGGGCGCGACCTCGACGGCGCCCACGGCAATCAGCAGCGCCGCGCCGGCGCCCGTGACATTCACCGGCACCGCGGCAGAAGACAACGCGCGGCTGGCCCGCGTGAAGACACATCTGCAGAAATATCGCGAGTTGACCGCGCAGGGCCATTACGTGGATGCCGCCAAAGAACTGGAGAGCATCGAAAAGGAGTTGAACCGCTGATGGGGAATGTGGTGGCGGCGCGCAGACTCGAACTGCGGACCTACGGATTATGAGACCGTCGCTCTAACCGGCTGAGCTACGCCGCCAAGGGGTGGAAAGTGTAGTTTACCAAAATGACGCATACCGGCGTCGTGGCAGACATGTTGAAAATTTACTCAAGCTTTTTCCAGCGGCCCCGTTTGCCGTCTCGGCCGCCGGCGCATCCAAACTTCGAGACGGCGCCGCTCAAGTAGCTTCCCTTCGGCGACGCGCATGTGTACTTTGAGGGGGCGACCGATCAGATCCGCTCGATGGTCGGGGGAAGCCTGCTGCTCGCGGTGGCTAAGGCCGATCCGCCTCATAAGCATGCGGAGGAAGAATTCATGGTGATCGCCGAAGGAACCGCCGAGATTCTCGTCGACGGGAAGACCGTGAAGGTAAAGCCGGGTTCGATGATGTACTGCGCGGCCAACAAGACGCACGGCATCACCAACACGGGTAAGGTTCCGGTGCTGTTTTAT
>DOZZ01000280.1:0-761 GCA_003517725.1 Bryobacterales bacterium
GTCACGCCCGGCGTGCCGGCGGTTTTGCCGCCGCTGCCCAAAGACCAGCCGGCGAACCGGCTGACGCTGGCGAAATGGCTGGTGGATCCGTCCAACCCTCTAACCGCGCGCGTGGCCGTGAACCGCTACTGGCAGGGTTATTTCGGCACGGGCCTGGTCAAGACCGCCGAGAATTTCGGATCGCAGGGCGAAGCTCCGAGTCACCCCGAACTGCTCGACTGGCTGGCTACGGAGTTTGTGCGGTCGGGTTGGGACATGCGCGCCATGCAGCGCCTGATCGTTACGTCCGCAACCTATCGGCAAGCTTCGCGCGTGACGCCGGAGCTCGAAAAGCGCGACCCCGAAAACCGGCTGCTGGCGCGCGGCCCGCGCTTCCGTCTGCCCGCCGAGATGATTCGCGACGGCGCGCTCTACGAGAGCGGCCTGCTGAAAGAAAAAGTTGGCGGACCCGGCGTGCGCCCCTACCAGCCCAAGGGACTGTGGCGCGAGATCGCGTTTGGCGACGGCTTCTCGGCGCAGGCCTACCAACAAGGGCATGGCGACGATCTGTACCGCCGCAGTATGTACACCTTCTGGAAGCGCACCAGCCCGCCGCCCGAGATGATCACGTTCGACGCGCCCGATCGCGAAAAGTGCAGCGCGCGCCGTCTGCAAACCAACACGCCGCTGCAGGCGCTGGTGCTGTTGAACGACACCACGTATATCGAAGCGGCCCGCGCGCTGGCGCGGCGCATGCTCACCGAAGGCGGCTCGAATGTGGA
>DOZZ01000280.1:980-1316 GCA_003517725.1 Bryobacterales bacterium
AAAGTGTCGAAGGCGGACATGGCGGCGTGGACCACCGTGGCCAGCATGATTTTGAATCTCGACGAGACCATCACAAAGGAGTAATGTGAGCACCGATCCAGTACAATTGCGGGCAGCCCAGGAGCGGGCCGAGGCGCTCGCCATGACGCGGCGGCACTTCTTCGGGACGGCCAGCGCGGGGATTGGGGCGACAGCCTTGGCGTCGCTGCTGAACCCGCGCCTCTTCGCGGCAACGGCCACGGCCGCGCAAACTGGCGGTCTGCCCGGCCTGCCGCACTTCGCGCCCAAAGCCAAGCGTGTGATCTATCTGCACCAATCCGGCGCGCCGTCGCAGAT
>DOZZ01000280.1:1450-2662 GCA_003517725.1 Bryobacterales bacterium
TCGGTGCGCCAGAACCAGCGCATCACCGGCATGACCTCGGGCCAGGCATCCTTCCCCGTGGCGCGCTCGCTGTTCAACTTCAGCCAGCATGGCAAGTCCGGAGCGTGGTTAAGCGAGCTGCTGCCGCATCACGGCAAGATTGTCGACGACATCGCCATCATCCGCACGGCCAACACCGAAGCCATCAATCACGATCCCGCCATCACCTTTATTCAGACCGGCAGCCAGCAGCCGGGCCGCCCCAGCATGGGCGCGTGGGTCAGCTATGGGCTTGGCAGCGAGAACCAGAATCTGCCGGCCTTCGTGGTGCTGATTGCGCAATCGAGCGCGATCAACACCGATCAGCCGCTCTTCTCGCGGCTCTGGGGCAACGGATTTTTGCCATCGCGCTATCAGGGCGTCAACTTCCGCGCGGCCGGCGATCCGGTGCTGTACCTGTCGGACCCTCCGGGCATCGATAAACAGACGCGCCGGCGCATGCTCGACGGCATCGCCGCGCTCAATCGCATGAACGCCGAGGCTTACGGCGACCCTGAAATCGACGCGCGCATCTCGCAGTACGAGATGGCCTACAAGATGCAAACCTCGGTGCCGGAATTGATGGATCTTTCGAAGGAGCCTGATAGCACCTTCGAGCTGTACGGCCCTGACGCGCGTAAGCCCGGCACGTACGCGGCTAACTGTTTGCTGGCGCGGCGTCTGGCCGAGCGCGGCGTGCGCTTCATCCAGCTGTACAAGCGTGGCTGGGATCAGCACAACGATCTGCCGCGCGACCTGGCGCTGCAATGCCAGAGCGTCGACCAGCCCTCCGCCGCGCTGATCCAGGATTTGAAACAGCGCGGTCTGCTGGACGACACGCTGGTGCTATGGGGCGGCGAATTCGGCCGCACCGTCTACTGCCAGGGCAAGTTGATGGACACCAACTACGGCCGCGATCACCATCCGCGCTGTTTCAGCGTGTGGATGGCGGGCGGCGGCATCAAGCCCGGCATCACTTACGGCGAGACCGACGACTATTCCTACAACGTGGTCTCGAATCCGGTGGCCGTCCACGATATTCAGGCCACCGTGATGCATTGCCTCGGCGTCGACCACAAGCGGCTCACCTTCGAATACCAGGGCCGCCATTTCCGGCTCACCGACGTAGCCGGCGAAGTGGTGCCGGGCTTGTTGACCTAGCGCAGTGCGTCACGGATTGAGCAGTATGTGGGG
>DOZZ01000188.1:0-5548 GCA_003517725.1 Bryobacterales bacterium
GTTAGCGGAGCCAACGGACTCACACCACGCGCAGTGGTGTCGCTCGCCAGTGACTCCCTTCCACTCGCTGGCCGGGCAGCATGCTTATGGCAGCGCGGGGCAAGTATAACTTTGAAAGTACCTTTGACACTCCTCGCTGGTGAGTGGGCGGGTTACTCGCCCTCTGGCAATATCCAAGAGGTCTGGAACCTGGAGCGCGAACATCCGCATGAAACCTGCACTGTCCCCGGTGGCGAGACGTCTTCCGTCGGGGCTGAAAGCGATGGATATAACTCTGGCCCCGTCGCCACCCAACGTGAACATTTCACGGCCGGTGACGGTGTCCCAGAGTCTCACTGTTTTGTCGATGTTCGTCGCGAGCTGTTTGCCGCCGGGACTGAATACGACAGAGCCGATCAGGCCTGGATCACTGAACGTCAATAGTTCTTTGCCTGTGGCCGTGTCCCATAGCCTAAAGATTCGGGCACCCCCGTGACTTCGGCCCAGCATGTCGCCGTCCGACGTAGGCACCAAAGCGACAAGGAGTCGGCTGTCGGGGCTGAACTCCAACGCGGGCGTCCAGCCCTGCGGTAGCCGCAACGCGGCCAATTGCCGCGAGCGTGAGACATCCCACACGTTCACCATGTCGCCTTCACTGCGGGCAAGACGCCGACCGTCTGCGCTGAACGCCATAGCGGCCTTCGTTTCGCGCCGACCAGCCCCCAACTTATATAGTTGCCGGCCAGTACTGGTTTCCCACACCCTCACGCTCCCATTGGAATTCTCGATGGCAACTTGTTTGCTATTGGAGCTGAAACGCGCCCACACGAGAGCTTCACTGGCCCCGCCGAAACTGAATGACTGTTCGCCCGTTGCGGCGTCCCAAATCTTTGTACTCCCACCGTACCCATTGGTCACCAGGTACTTCCCGTCGGGGCTGAAAAATGCTCCGGTCACGGCCAATTGGTGGGTCTGGATCGACAAGAACTGGCGGCCTGTTGCGCTATCCCAAATCTTAGCGACGCCGTCGCCGCCGGCTGTGACAACGCGCCTGCCATCCAGACTGTACGAGGCGTCGAGCACTCCGTCATGATGGCCGCGCAACACCAGTAGAGGTTTGCCGGTTTTGGTATCCCATATCTTTGCGGTTCCGTCAAGGCTGGCCGACAAGAAATGCCGGCCGTCGGAGCTGAACACTAGACCGGCGATCCGATCCTCATGGCCCGGAACTTTTAGCAGTTCCCCTCCACCGCTCAAGTTCCAGACCCTGGCCGTTCGATCCAAGCTGCCGCTGATGAGCGAGCTGCCATCACCGACGAAAGCCAGGCTGAAAATCTGAAGGTAGTGCCCATGCAAAGCGATAATTTCCTGTCCGGTGTCGCTGTCCCAGATTCGAATGGAGTTGTCCGAACTAGGGCTGGCCAGCCGCTTGCCGTCAGGGCTGAACGCCACGCGGCGGATCACGTTCTGGTGGCGCAAGTCGATCAACTCACGCCCGGTGGAGACGTTCCAGACCTTCGCGGTGCCGTGGTCAACTGTGGCCACGCGTCTACCATCGGGACTGAAAGCCAAGTCTTCGCCGCGGAACGTGACCTTCTCTTTTTCGCTGGCAAGATCCCAGATTGTGGCCGTGCCCTGCTTAGTCGTTGTCGCGAGCAGTTTGCCGTCCGGGCTGAAACTTACCTTTGCAAAGATTTCCGCCGGGCGCCGCAACGTGAGCAACTCGCGCCCATTGCGGAGGTCCCATAGTCTTGCCGTTCCATCAGCGCCAGCGGTGGCGAGCCGTTTGCCATCGGGGCTGAAAGCAACGCTATTTACAGACAGCCGGTGACCACGCAGGGTGAGCAACTCCTCGCCACCGGCAATATTCCAAACTCTAGCCGTTCCGTCCAAAGACGCGGTAGCAACGCGCATGGAATCCGGACTGAACGCCACGTCCTCGACAATCTCCGAATGCTGCAGTGTGCGCAAGCACAGACCAGTGGCGGCATCCCACACCTTAGCCGTGCTGTCGCTGCTTGCTGTGGCAAGGTACTTTTGGTTTACGCTCGATGCCACCGCAAGGACCGGACCGCGGTGGCCGCGGAGCGACAAACGCGTGTGTGAAGCAGCGAGAGCGAAATGCAATGCCGTGGCGGCCGCCGGCAAGACTGCCCTTTGGAACTGGTAGGTGGCGCTGATCGCATGCATGCTGAGGATGATGCTCTGTTCGGGATCATGCTCAAGATTTTCCATAGCATACGCAGCCAGCTTTTCGGCGGTAGATTCGCGCTGGGCAGCGACGGCGCGATCGCGCTCCCGGCTCGCCCTGACAGCCTGCCACGTGCTGACCAGCACGGCTATCGCTAGCAACAACGCGAACGCCGCCGCAGTCGCCAGAGCCAGCCTGTGCTTGCGCACGAACTTCTGAACGCGATACGTCGCACTTGGCGGACCAGCTTCCACTGGATCTCCGTTGACATATCGCTCGAGGTCGCGCGCCATGCTATTCGCCGTCGGATAACGTTGTGCGCGGTCCTTCTCCAACGCCTTCATAACAATCCAATCGAGGTCGGACGGAATTTCCTTAAGCAGGTTCGCGGGATCCATTCCCCGAATCGCGGAAAGAGTCGCAAGCGGCCCAGGCGAGGCCCTCAACCGGGCGGAGGGCGGCGGAAAAACTTCTTCGTGGATGCGCCGTACTGTTGCCAGCACGCCACCTGGCTTGCCGGTTCCGAGCGGCGTCGTGCCGGTAAGCAGTTCATACAACGTGACACCTAACGAAAAAATATCGCTACGCGTGTCAAGGTCCAGGGCCATTCCGCCAGCCTGCTCCGGGCTCATATACGCGAGCGTTCCAATAATTGCATCGGCCCGCGTCAAATCCGCCTCTTCGCCAGGCGATGGTTGCATTGCCTTCGCGATCCCAAAATCAATTACTTTGGGAATCGCCTTGCCGTCATATTCTGTGACGAGGATGTTAGATGGCTTGAGGTCGCGATGGATGATTCCCTTCTGGTGCGCGTGCTGCAGGGCCTGACACACGGCGATAAATAGTTGAAGGCGCTCGACCATCGTCAGACGGCGCGCGTCGCAGTACTCGGTAATCGACGTTCCCTCCACCAATTCCATGACGAAGTAGGGCTGGCCGGTGTCGGTTGCGCCCGCGTCGAGCACCTTCGCAATATTCGGATGATCCATGATGGCGAGCATTTGGCGCTCGGCATTGAAGCGGGCGATCACCTGAGAGGTGTTGGTCCCGGGTTTGATGATTTTGAGCGCGACGCGACGCCGGAGTGGAAACTGCTGTTCGGCAAGATAGACGGTGCCCATCCCGCCCGATCCCAAGGGTTTCGCAAGTTTGTACGGCCCGACGAACGCGCCGGGAGCATCTGGCGGAAGTGCAAAGGCGGCGCCCACGTCGCATGAAGAAGACATCGTCGAAGTAGGGCTTTCGGAGCCAGGCGTTTTTGCGAGTTCCACCTTGCACGGGAATGGTCCGCCTCGCATTGAGACATCACGACCGGCACCCAACAGGGACCGCACTCGCTTCAGGCTCTCTTCATCACCGTCGCATAGCGTAACGAGCAAAACACGGCGAAGCTCAGGCTCAATATCCTGGGTAGCGTGATACAGTTTCTCGACTCGCAGCCAGCGTGCGACGTCCATGCAGTCCTTCTTGAGCAATCGTACCGCACGCCCCGTCCCGTGCAGCCCATTACACAACGGCCGATCTTATCTGGCCAGCCAAGCAAATCCGGAATTCCTGAATGCCAACGGAACACATAGGTCCTCCCTGGTCGCCTAACGTTTACTTTCGCGCCCGGAGAACGACGTTACTGGCATCAGATTGACTGAGTCGGCTGATAACGGGTAGGGGAGCATCGCAGTTGAGATGCGCGTTTAGCGGGATTGAACGGGCCGAACTTCCCAGTGGCGGACTTAGGGTCCACAAGACCGTTTCGAGGGACGGAACAGTGCTTTCCCTCGAATCGCGGGCCCGCTCACCGGAGCAGGATATGCTGCGTCTCCTGAGAGAAGGCCGCCGGCAGTGAGCAAATTCGCTTTACCGGACCGGTTTTCCATCCAGTAACCCAGAGGCCATTTCGGCCTTCGGCTAGAATACCTGCACATGGACCTTGACGGACTCGTGGTCAGTGTCACCAACTTCTTAACGGAGCTTCCTGCGGTCTGCAAGTTCACCCCAGATTCAGCGTCTTCCGTTAATTCCTCCAGCAGCTTAAGGAAATTGCGCTTGATCTTGTACTTCTCGCGCAGAGCTTCCAGCGCGTGCACAAACGCGGCGGCCTCCGGGCTGGACCGGCGTGCCGCATGCTGCAGCAGCCGCTGCAGAACGGGGTCCTCTTGGGCCCAGTCCAGCAGCATGCGCACCAACGCATCCTTATCCTCATCCTGAAGCAATTGGGCGGCGTCCGCCAGCGTGAGTCGCTTGGTTTTAGCGCGGCGTTTTGCCGCGCGGGCAATCACAGGAATAATGACGACGCCGTCATCCGAGGAGATGGAGACTGTATAGTCGGCTGGCCGCGCTGCGGCGTGAATGCCCTCCGCCGCTGTTTCGACGGACACCACATCTCCATGTTTGAAATATTCGTGGCCCGATTGTAAGACTGTTCCCCGGCCATCCGGAGGAGCACGGCGTCTTTTAGGGCACGAGTCAGTTCCGGTTCCACAAGTTTGGCGGAGGAAGAGGGATTCGAACCCCCGAGCACCTTTCGACGCTAACGGTTTTCAAGACCGCCGGTTTCAACCACTCACCCATTCCTCCGCTCACTATCGTAGCGAATTCCACAGGTGGTTTTCGCGCACCGGCCAGACCAACTCCGGGACAGATCGGTTGTTGCGCGGCATTGCCGTGAGTAGATGTTTTTCCGCGCTGCAGAGCCCATGGTCGAGCTCTCGTCCTTGCATGAACTGCGAGGGCCCGCTATCACTGCGTAAGAACCAACCCACAAACTTCGTTTGGGAAGCACCACACCCACGCCTTCGTCTGCAACCGGCCTTCATGGCAGCAATTCCAGCGCATGCGTGAGGCGTGGGCCCACGCGGATGACACTGAAGTCGCGCCTGTCCGTGGTCAGAACTCGGTAAACCTGACGGCGCTCGGCGATTGCCGCTACTGTTCCGTCAACGAGTCCAAGACCGAGTTCCGGAATCGGGCGTCGAGCTCCAGAGCGCGCGTGAGATCCAGGGGAAGTGGTAGTGCGTACTCATAGCGTGTTGCTGGGTCAAAGATCTCCGCGATCAGTTTACGCATTACTTTCCGGTCATCCTTTAGGAAGTAGTCCACCTCCGCAAGCACCAATCCGGGAACGATAATTGCGGACGCGGATGTCAAAACCCTTTGGTATTCCGGAAAACTGGCCTTGCCTTCTGGGGTCTTGGCAAGCGCACGCAGCAACCCACCAGTATCGGCAACGACCGGCGGAATCAATGTTCGAGATCCCGAAACAGTTCCGACTCATCACCCAGTTTTGAGTTCGTTGATTCAAACAGCAGCGTAGAGGGCGCCCGCCGTCCGGAATAATAACGCGAGGCGACCACGCGCAGACCTTTACGAAGCAGGTCGGAC
>DOZZ01000188.1:5742-9584 GCA_003517725.1 Bryobacterales bacterium
ACCGCCGTCACCACACCCTGCGCCTCGTTCACCTGGCGCCCCAGAATCTTCAACCCGCCGTGCTCCACCAGCAGCCACTCGAAGGCCTCCGGCGTGAACAGGTATTTGAAGTTCAGGAAAATGCGCTCGCCGCGCGCCAGGCTGATCTCCTGGCCTGCCACCGTCACGGCCATGTCCTGCAGCGCGTGAAAATACTTGGTGATCAGGTGCAATCCCTCGTGCCGTCCGTCGCTTTTGTGGTCGAACTTGATCTCGCCGTTCTCGAGCGTGACGCCGACACTGCTCAGCGGCGCCATGGCCAGCCGTCGTGCCCCTTCATCCGATGCCGCGCTTGCGGCTGCGTCGGAAAAAAGCTCACCGTCCAGGATCAGGCGGTCGCCCGGTTTCATGCATTCCGCCACCATCTTGATCTGCTCCAGCGGGTCGAAGCCGCCAATGGTGTTGCCGGCCATCAGGAACAGGCGCGGCGCTTCGGCCGCATCGGCCGCCAGCAGCAGATGCATGCGGCTCGAGATGTCGGCTTTGATGCCGTTGCCTTCCAGATCCTGGTCTTCGGCCGCCGCGCAGGCCATTTCGAGCAGCGTCTGGCTGGCGTCCACCGGGTAATACTGCACCGGTTTGCCGCCGCCGCTCAGGCCTTGAATCAACGCCAGATCGCGCTTGCCGTCGCCCGACCCGAAACTGATCACCGGAATGGTCTTGCCAAAGTGCGCCGTGATGTGGCCGATGTGCTGCCCGATGACGCCCCACCAATCTTTTGGCGAGGGCTGCTGCTGCGCCGTCCAGGCATTTACCGAGAGCGGGAACCAGTAGAAGAATTTTTCGGGCAGATCGCGCGCCTGCATCGATTCCGCGAATTCTTTTGCGATTTCCGTCTCAGTCAGCAGTACTTCTACTTTCATAACGTCCACCTTAGCGTAAATGAGCCGGTTACAATTAAACCTGTGCTGCCGATTGCGCGGACTCCCTAGATGCGCTGCCGGATTGTGTACTTTGTGCTGCTCCTGGCCGGAGTCGCGCCGGCTGCCCCTCCCACTGCCGTTTTGAGCGGCAAAGTGGTGGATGAAAATGGCGTTGCCGTAGCCGGAGCCCGCATCCAGGTCCGCCGCGTACCCGAGGGCGCGGCCGCCGCCGACAGTGAGCCGGGCGGCAAATTTGAGTTGACGCTCGAACCCGGTGAAGTTGAGTTGCGCGTCGAGAAGACCGGCTTCTTTCTATTTCAGGAGCCGCACCTTTCCTTGCACGCCGGCGATAACGCGCTAACCATTACGCTGAACCATCTTCAGGATGTGGCCGACTCAGTCAACGTCACGTATGCTCCGCCGGTGATTGATCCCAAACAGACCACTGAAACTAAGGAACTGACCAACGTCGAGATCCTGGAAGTTCCGTTTCCCGCGGCTCAGGATATACGGCGCGCCCTGCCGCTGCTGCCTGGCGTAGTGCTGGATGCCGCTGGCCGCGAGCACGTCAATGGCGGCACCTCGGGCCAAACCAGCTATACGCTCAACGGCTTCAACCTGGCCGACCCGTACACCGGTCGTCTGGAAGCGCGCCTGAACATTGACGCGGTGCAGACCGTGGAGGTGAAGAGCAGCCGCTTCGCCGCCGATACGGGCCGCGGCTCGGCCGGCTCGGTCGAGCTGAAAACCGACATGGGCGATGACCACTGGCGCTTCGCCGCCACCAATTTCTTCCCGGGACTGGATTCCCAACAAGGGCTTCACATCAATAAGTGGACGCCGCGCGTGAATGTTTCGGGCCCGCTTCGCAAGGGCCGCGTCTGGCTCGACAATGCTTTCGAATCTTTCTATCACGTCGACACCATTTCGGGCGTGCCGCTGCCCAACCAAACCTCGGGCCTGGCATTGAGTAATCTTTCGCGAGTGCAGATCAATCTAACGGCGTCCAACATTGTGACGGCCAGTCTGCTGGTGAACTATGGCGACGACCGGCTCCACGGGCTGTCTTTTCTCGATCCCGTGGAAACTACCGTGAACCAGCGCTCCAACCTGTTCCATGGATCGCTCCATGATTTGCAATTTTTCCGCGGCGGTTCGCTGCTCGAAGCCGGATTTGCCGAGACGCATGGTTTCTTTAGGTCCAGCCCGCAAGGCACACTGCCCTTCGTGATCACTCCTTATGGCGATCGCGGCAACTACTTCGCGGACCAAACCCGGAATACCCGCCGCGCGCAGGGTTTTCTGAATTTCTCATTCCGCAAGTACCGCGCCTTCGGCTCGCACCAGTTGAAGGTTGGAGTGGACGCCGAGCATGTTGACCTCGACCAGATTACGCAACGCCATGAGTACGATCTGGTGGGCCCCGCCCGCAACGCGCTGCGCACCATCCAGTTCAGAGGCAGTCCCGCGCTCTCGAAGGGCGACACCAACGCCGCCGCCTACCTGATCGACCGCTGGTCGCCGGCCGAATCGCTGCTGGTGGAAGCTGGTCTGCGCTCGGATCAGGACACGGCGCTGGGCCGCGGGCTGCTGTCGCCGCGCCTTTCCGCCGCCTATGCTCCGCGCTGGCTGCGCGGGACCAAAGCGGCCGCCGGTTATGGCATTTTCTACGATGTTGTAACTCTGGATGTGCTGTCGCGGCCCTATGACCAAGGCACTTATTCGCAATTCTTTTCACCCTCCGGCGCGGTCTCGAGCGTGCTGGCCACCTCCTTCGTGATGCCGCCGAATCGGCTGGAGTTTCCGCGGCACCAGGCCTTCAGTTTCAGCCTGGAGCGGGAGTTGCTGTTCGGAATCTACGGGAAAGCCGGCTACGTGCTCCGGCGCGGCACGCGGCAACTTGGATTTACACGGCACGCGCTGGACGATCAGCTCGCCTACCTGCTGCAGAACTCGCGCCGCGACCGTTACGAGGCGTTTGAGCTGACCGCGCGCCGCACGTTTGCGCACCACTTCGAATGGTCCGCCAGCTACACCCGCTCTTCGGCGCGCAGCAACGCCGTCGTCGATTACGCCGTCGATAGCCCGCTGCTCGGTCCGCAAGCCGCCGGCCCGTACAGTTGGGACACACCCAACCGCGTGCTGGTCTGGGGTTGGGCACCCATTCTAACCGGCAGACTGCCGCATCTGTTCCGGCGCATGATTGGCGAGACCTACCTGGCGGGCCTTGGCGAGTACCATACTGGCTTTCCCTTCAACACGGTGGACGAATTCGGCCTGCTCGCGGGACCGCCCAATAGCCGCCGCTTTCCGGCTTACTATGACCTGAATCTGCATTTGGAGCGGCGCTTCCATGTCCTGCAATATTTGTGGGCCTGGCGCGTCGGAGTCAATAACGTGACGAACAGCCTGAACCCCAATGAGGTCAATAACAACATCAGCTCGCCGCAGTTCCTGGCTTTCGGCCGCGGCCAGGCTCGCGCGGTCGCCGTACGCCTGCGCTTTCTGGGCAAGAAGTAATCGGGCGGTAAGCTACAGTACGTTGGAACCCAACGCGCTTACTAACAAAAGAGGTAAATAGAAAATGCGTCTACCGATGTTTTTGGCCGCCAGTCTGCTGGCAGCCCCTGCTTTGTTTGCTGCTGAAGCTCCGGCCGCTCGATTGGCCGATGCCTCCGACGTCCTCTCCGACATGATGAACATGTCCGACAAGGGCATTCCACAGGAGTTGATCGAGAAAGCGCAGTGCGTCGTGGTCATTCCCGGGCTCAAGAAGGCCGGCTTTATCGTAGGCGGTAAGTACGGCGCCGGCTTCGCGATGTGCCGCCGCCACAGCGGGACCGGCTGGTCCGCGCCGGCTGCCGTAAAGATTGAAGGGGGCAGCGTGGGCTTCCAGATCGGCGGCTCCGAGCAGGATGTGGTGCTGCTGGTGATGAACGA
>DOZZ01000188.1:9717-10047 GCA_003517725.1 Bryobacterales bacterium
CAAATTTACGATCGGCGCCGAAGCCACGGCCGCGGCGGGTCCGCTAGGCCGCGAGGCCAGCGCCCAGACGGACGCCCAGATGCGCGCCGAGATCCTGTCCTACTCCCGTTCGCGCGGCCTGTTTGCGNNCTGCGTCCCGATCCGGATGCCGACCGCCGCCTCTACGGGCGCGACATCACCAACTCTGAAATTCTGACCGGCAACACGGCGGCGCCGCCCGAAGCGGCCAAGCTGGAAGGCTTGCTAAACCGCAACTCGATGCACAAGCAGTAGCAGCCAAGGCCACTAACTGCGCAGTTGTTCCGGGAATACCGCTCGGCCCGCCGGCGG
>DOZZ01000188.1:10222-10958 GCA_003517725.1 Bryobacterales bacterium
CCGCGTTCGACGTCAATGTCGCAGCAGATGCCGTGGAGATACAGCGTCAGCGTGTCTTCGAGGGAGGCGCGGACGTATTCTTCATACTTTTTGCCGCTGCGCTTCGCGTTCAAGTCCTGCTTGAGCAGCCAACTGGTTTCGTCCACTTCGCCGTGCACGCCGGCGTCGAATTCGCCGCCCAGCAGCGCCTCGTAGGTTGCCAGCAGCATGGGCGGATGAGCGTCCGAGACGTGGCGCGAGATGGCGCGGAAAAAGGTGTGGTGGTATTCGGGCACTGGCTCGTTTTGCACCGCCAGAACCATGAACAGGCGCTCGGCGCCGGGGTTCTGGATGATGCGGACGTAACGCTCGGGCGGTGGCTCCCGATAAGTTACGCGGCAGTTGTTGCCATCGCTCGAATCGAGGAAGGGCACCAGCAGGGTCTTCATGGGCGAAGCCAGCGCGCGCAGCGAGGGCGGCAGCGACTCTACCGGATCGTGCAGGTAAGGCTTCAGGTCCTCTTCGGCGATGCGCGCCAGCGAATAGTAGTGGAAGCCGAAGGATAACGGCTGCATCAGGGGCTCGATCAGGCGCGCCAGATCGGGTATCAGTAAGTTGTCGGTCTCTTCCTGGGTCGGCATTACGGCTCCCTGAGTCTAACAAGCGATGCTATCCTGCGTGGGCGCATGGCGGCGGAGCGACCCATCTCGATTTTTTTGTCGGCGGGCGAGGCATCGGGCGATCTGTATGCTTCGGA
>DOZZ01000188.1:11209-14176 GCA_003517725.1 Bryobacterales bacterium
CGCGAGTTTCGCAAATTGCTGGCGGCCGCGCGGCGCGAACCCCCGGCCGTGGCCGTGCTGACCGATTCGCCCGACTTTCACCTGCGCATCGCCCGCAAGCTGCATGCTCTCGGAGTGCCCGTAGTCTACCTGGTGGCGCCTCAGGTGTGGGCTTGGCGTAAGGACCGGCTGCCGCTGATGCGCCGCGTGCTGACCCGGCTGCTGTGCATTTTTCCGTTCGAAGAAACGTTCTTTCTGGACCATGGGGTGGCGGCGCGCTACATCGGGCATCCCCTGACGCGGCGCATACGGGCGTCTACCGGCCGCGAGGAGTTTTTCCGGGAGTTTGGCCTAACGCCTGGCGTCCCGTTGGTGGTTCTGCTGCCCGGCAGCCGGCGCGGCGAGGCGCTGCGGCACCTGGACGATCTGGTGGGGGCCGCGGCGCTGCTGGCTGCGAAAGGGCCGGTGCAGTTTGTGCTGCCAGCGTCGCCCAACACCGGGAAAGCCTTCTTCGACGAACACATTTTTCGGGAACGCAAAACGTTTTCAGCCATCCAAGTGATAGAAGGCAGGTCCTGGGACGCCATCGCGCATGCCGACCTGGCGCTGGCGGCCAGCGGTACCGTGACGGTGGAATGCGCGCTGCTGGGAACTCCGCTGGTGACCTTTTACAAGGTCAGCAAGCTCAGCTGGTATCTCGGTAAGCTATTGGTACGAGTGCCTTTTTACAGCATGGTGAACCTGATCGCGGGACGCCGTCTGGCGCCGGAGTTGATGCAGAGCGAGTGTACCGCCGGGCGCCTCGCGGCGGAAGCCCGCCATTTGCTGGAGGACGCGGGGGCGCGGGAAGCGATGCGCTCCGGCCTGGCCGAAGTGCGAGCTGAGTTGCAGAGCGATCGCGACCCCATTGCGGCGGCGGCGGATGAAGTGATGCAGATTTTAGCGGTGGTGGAGGCAAATGGTGCGACGAGTTAAGCTGCTGGCGCTGCTGATGGCGGCGGTTCCGGCGATGCTGCACGGGCAGGCCGCGAAAGGCCGTGTGGACGTCGACCATTACACCATCGACGCCGAGATCAATCCGGTCGCTCAGACGCTTTCGGCGCGGGCGGCGGTGCATCTGGTGGCGCTCGACGAGGGCGTTAACTCAGCGGCGTTCGAGCTCAACGGCGCGCTGGCGATCGGCAAAGTGACCGATGACCAGGGCCACACGATGAACCCGTCGCGTAGCGGCACGGAGGCCGGGTTCCGGATTGGCTTCGACCCGCTGCCCAAGGGCAAGGCGCTGACCCTGACCTTCACCTACTCGGGCAAGCTGACCGGCGCCGAGGATTCGCCGGTGTATGGCATCAAGCTCGCCGCGATCCACCCGGACTACGCCTTTCTGATGTATCCGGGGCGCTGGTTTCCAGTGAGCGGCTACTCCACCGACCGCTTCGCCGCCGACGTGAACGTGACCGTGCCGGCGGGTTACCGCGTGATCGCCACCGGCGTGCCGACATCCCAGGTGGCGGGCGACAAGACTGTGTTCAGCTTCCGCTCGGCGCAGCGCTCGTTCCCTGGCAGCATCGCGGTCTCTAAGGACGCGCCCAACAGGATCAATGCCGAGGGCGTCTCGACGGAAATCTATTTCCGCGGAACGGAAAAGGACGCGGAGCGCGCGTGGGGCGACCAGACCGCGCAGGTGATCAATTATTTCAGCGGGCTGTTCGGACGCGCGCCGTATGTGAACCTGACTCTTGTGGAGACCGAGGCGGGTGCGCCGGCCGGGTATGCCGCGCCGGGCATTATCTTTCTGAATCCGCGCTCGATCGGCCACGACGTGAACCCCAAGCTGCTGGCGAACTATGTGTCGCGGCAGTGGTGGGAGGTGGGTTTGTCGCCGGCCACGCGCAACCATCTGTGGCTCGAAAACGGCCTGGCGGCCTACTCCGAGGGCTTGTGGCTGGAGCATACCAGCGGTTCGGGAGCGCTCGACACCATCATGAAAGCCGACACGACCGAAGCGCTGACGGTGGACAATGTGCCGATCATTCAATCGGCGCGGCTCGAAGATTTTTCGCCGGAGTTCTGGGCCCTGACCGCGAGCAAGGGCGCGGCGGTGTTAAACATGCTGCGGGCGACCCTGGGCGACGAGAAGTTTTACCAGACGTTGAAGAGTTTTTATAGCCAGTACGTCTGGAAGCCGGTGACGACGGAAGATTTCCGCAAGACTGCCGAGGCGACCGCGGGACAGGATCTGAAATGGTTTTTCCTGCAGTGGATCGAAAGCAGCGGCGCGCCCGAGTTCAAACTGGAATACACCATCTTCCGCACCCAGAAGGGCTTTCGCGTGGTGGGCAAGATCTCGCAGGATCTGGACACGTTCCGCATGCCGGTAGAGATCAAGATCGAGACTGAAGGCAACCCGGAGCTGAAGACGATCGAGGTGGCGGGCACGTCGTCGGAGTTCTCGATCGATACCTTCGGCAAGCCTAAGAACGTGGTGATCGACCCGGCCGGTAAACTGCTGCGGTACGGGCCGTCGGTGCGCGTGGCGGTGGCGATCCGCAAGGGTGAGGAGTTCGCCGAGATCAGCGAGTTTACCGAGGCGTTGCAGCAGTACCAGAAGGCGCTTGAGACCTCGCGCAACAGCTCGCTGGCGCATTACCGCATTGCCGAAGTCTACTTTCTGCAGAACAATTTTCAGTCCGCGGCGAATGAGTTCCGGGAGGCGCTGAATGGCGATCTGGAGCCCAAGTGGATTGAAGTGTGGGCGCACATCAAGCTCGGCAATATCTTCGACATCACGAGCCAGCGCGAGCGCGCGGTGAACGAGTATGAGCACGCGCGGCGCACTAACGACAACACGCAGGGCGCGCAGGACGAAGTCGCCAAGTATTTGAAGACGCCGTACGAGCGGAAGAAGAGCGCCGGGGATAACGTTTAGCGGCTGAGCACTTCGCGCGCGCAGTTGTAGCCCGAGGCGCCCATCACGCCGCCGCCCGGGTG
>DOZZ01000152.1:0-1073 GCA_003517725.1 Bryobacterales bacterium
AGGGTGACCACAACCGGCGTTTTCAAGGTCTGCGCCAAAGAATTAATCGACAGAAGTACTGTTACCCCGCATAGCCCGCAGCAGACGGCCGACCGACCAGGTCAGCAGCGTTAAAAAGAGAGCGATGCTCAGCACGATGGTCGCCACTTTGCGGCCGGGCGAAAGAAAAGTCACGGTGGGGCCGGGCGGCGCCGGCACGCGCCCCAAAGACACATACAACTGGATCGGCGATGCGACGCCGCTGGCGCTGCTGTTGATCAGCAGCACCGCGTAGGTGCCGGTCCGCCCGATATCGAATTGAAACGAACCGCGGCTTTGCTCGCCGGTGGCGGCCAGATAGCCGTAGGGCTGATGGCTGGCGAAACGTTCCAGGTCCTCGCGCGCCAGCAGCACGGCCCGCGCGGCGCCCGGTTGCGCCCCCACGGCAAAGTGGCATTCCACGCGTGCCGGCGCCTGCGACACGGGGAAGTGCAGTGAGCGCCATTCACCCGGCGGAATCTGGTAGGTGTCGTTGGCCAGCACCGCCGGGTAGAGCAGGGAAGGCCACAGCAGCAGCCAAAGAGCGGGCTTCATGGAGCCCAGTAAACGACGTCGCCGCCCAGCACGGTCAGGGTCACGTGGACCTTCCAGATGTCCGCGGCCGGAATCTGCATGATGTCGTTCGAGAGCAGCACGAAATCCGCCAGCTTGCCCGGTTCGAGCGAGCCTTTATCTTTTTCCTGGAACGCCGCGTAAGCGCCGTCCAGCGTGAAACCGCGCAGGGCTTCTTCACGTGTTAACCGCTGATCGGGATACCAGCCGCCCAGCGGGTTACCGGCATGATCCTGGCGCGTGACGGCGGCATAGATGCCCCACAGCGGATCGGGGCTCTCGACCGGAAAATCCGATCCAAACGGCAGCGCTACTCCCAGGCTCATAAATCGGCGCCAGGCATACGCCCCCCGAATGCGTTGCGGCCCCAGACGCGCTTCGGCCCAGGGCATATCGCTGGTGGCGTGCGTGGGTTGCATCGACGCCAGCACCGAATACTGGCGGAAGCGCTCGAAATCGGAGGGCGCGACAACTTGCGCATG
>DOZZ01000152.1:1218-1928 GCA_003517725.1 Bryobacterales bacterium
ATGGCGTGGGTGTTGACCTGGAAGCCGGCGCGCACGGCCTCTTCAGCGATCTTGCGAAGGAAGGCCTCGCTCGAGATCAACAGGCCGGAGTTCGATGGCTCATCCGAGTAGGGCTCGAGCAGGGCCGCGCCACGCGAGCCCAGTGCGCCGTCGGCGTAAAGTTTGACGCTGCGCACAGTCAGGAAAGCCCCGATCTCGGGCCCTTTTTTTTGATACTCACGCCACAGCGCGTTGTCGCCCGGAACCTCCGAGACGCTGAGCATCGCGTACACGCGCAGCGGCAGCCGATGCTGCGCGATCAGGGCGCGGTAAGCTTCGAGTTCCTGGGCATCGACGCCGGCATCGTGCACGGTGGTCAGGCCCAGGCGCGCACATTCGCGCGCCGCGCGCTCGAGCCGGCGTTCCACTTCGGCCAGCGTGGGGGAGGGTATTTGGGCGCCGACCAGACCTTGCGCGCGATCCACCAGAACGCCGCTGGGGCGGCCCTGCGCATCGCGGATGATCTTGCCGCCCGGCGGATCCGGCGTCGCGGCGTTGACGTCGGCCAGATCCAGCGCCTTCTGGTTGACCCAGGCGGCATGCCCATCCACGCGGCTTAGGAACACCGGGTTGGCCGGCGCGGCCTGGTTCAGGGCCTCGGCCGTAGGGAACTGTTTGGCCGGGAATAAATTCTGATCCCAGGCCTTGCCGCGAATCCATTCGCCGGGCTT
>DOZZ01000152.1:2210-2581 GCA_003517725.1 Bryobacterales bacterium
GCCCGCGGCTGCGCGGGATTCCCGGTATAAATGCGGGCGTTGACCACCACCAGGTCGGCTGTTTGCGCCAATAAGCCGAACGGGAGCAAGAGTGCCGCGCCGCCCGCGCGCTTTTGCATGGCCATCAGTATAGCGGCTGCCACGGTAGGATAAAGGTACATGGACCAAACCATCTCGACGCCGGCGACCCTTGACCGGCCCTCCTGGCAAAGTGCCGTGAACTGGACCGCCGCGATCCTGATCGCGATCGTATTTTTGGTCGCGGGCATCTGGAAAATTACCGACCCGGTTGGCGCCGGCGTGCGTTTGGCGCAAGCCAAAGTCCCGCAAAATCTTAGCGTGCTGTCCGCCGTCCTGCTCGGAACGGCCGA
>DOZZ01000063.1 GCA_003517725.1 Bryobacterales bacterium
CTCGAGAACGCGGGCTCGACCGTGATCACGGCGGCGAACACCTCGGATCTGCTGCGCGTGAGGCGTTACCGCGAGGTGCGCGAGCTGCGCTGGAACGAGCAAGCGCGCGTGGGCCCCGCGACTGTGCAGGCTTTCGAGGTGAACCATTGGGGTGCGCGCATGCGCAGCGATACGTTCCGCTCCTACAACGGGTACCTGATTGAGAGCGGACGTTACCGCGTAATTTTCGGCGGCGACACAGCCTATACGGATTCATTTCGCCAACTGCGTACATCGCGGTCAGTGGACCTCGCGATCATGCCCGTAGGCGCGTACGACCCGTGGATTCGCGCGCATTGCAATCCGGAGCAAGCCTGGGCCATGGCCAACCACGCCGGTGCGGAATTCGTACTGCCGGTACACCACGGCACGTTCGAGCTAAGCCGCGAGCCGCGCGGAGAGCCGCTGGAGCGTTTGCTGGCAGCCGCGGGGTCGGCGCCGGAGCGAGTCTGTGTACGACACATCGGGCAGGAATTTCACCTGGCCGCGTGAACGCCGTCTGAAGCCGGCGCTAGCGCGAAGGCGGGCGGTCGTAGCTGGTGAAATCAAAATAGGCCGTTTGGATCTGGCCGTGGCGCTTGATCTGCACAAACACGCGGTACCGCCCGGCGCTGGGGATGCCGTACGGAAAGGTCAATTCCTGGGGCATCGTCATCATGCTCATGTCATGAGCCGGCGGCATCTGAGCCAACAGCATGGCTGCCATGGCGGCCGAGCCCGACGGGTGCACGTGGGCGAAAACCTGGCCATCGGAGCGGATGAATTCGGCATGGCCGGCCATGCCCATGTAGGGTTCGAGGTCGTCCACGCGGTTGCCAGCGGCGTCATGCACCTCGAAGGTGAACAGTTCCGGACGCCGTGCGCGAATCTCGCTGGTCGGCGACGTCCACACCATGCGGATGCCCTCATCGAGCGGGAACTCGCTCGAATCCGCGGCGTTTTGAAGCGGCGATGCCACGGCCTGGCTGTCATCGCCCTGCAGCGGAACGCCGGTGATGGGGGCTGTGTCGAGCGTGGCGACCGCAGTCTCGGCCAGCCCATTTTCGTGGACGATGTCGGCGTAGAGGGTATAGTGGCCGGCATCGAGCGTCGGCAGATCCACGGTGAAGCGGCCGGTGGCGACCATGTCGGGGTGCAGGTGCGCCATGCGGTCGAGCCCCGGCAGGCGCACCAGAAACAGGTGCATCAGGTGGCCGTGGTCGGGAACGAGGTCGTCCAGCTGGCGCAGTTTCAACCAGCCTGGGTCGTGCAGTTGCAGGTGCAACTGATTGCCTTGGAGAATGGCCGCCAGGTCCAGCGGCTTATAGATGTTGTGGCGGTAATTGTCAGCTTCGCTCGACCACCACCAGTTGCCGAGCCACAGCACGCCGCCGCAAAACACCAGCATGGCGGCCATTACGGCCCAGGCTTGGTGTCGGCGCCGCGGCGTCGGCGAGAGGCCGGCGTCCAGACGCGCATCGCGAAAGGCGGCGCCCACGATGCTGACCAGTCCCACGACCAGAAACAGCATGAAGCCCAGCAACAGCAGGCTGGTATTTTTCTGCATGCTGTAGACGCGCGTCGAGAGTGCCGGTACGGGCACCGCGAAGGCGCCGTGGCCTTGTGCGCCGTCCAGATCCAGGCGGACTTCGAAGGAGCCGAAAGCCATCAGCCAGAGCGAGCCGGTGAAGCGCGTTGGGTCGGCTTTGTCGCGCATCGCGACATCCGGTGTCGGCGGGAAGTTTTTGCCGAGCCCGGTCAGCGGCAGCGGTACCAAGTGCACCCCGCGGACGTCGCCCGAGAGCACTCGAAGCTCGACTTGCGCGACGCCGGGGATTACGGCGGGAGGGCGCACCGTGACGAATACCGAATAGGGGCCGGCCTGGCCCTGCGCGTAGATATCGGGGCTGCCGACGTGGGCCCGCAGCAGTGCCGGCGCGAGGCACAGGGCTAGGAGGAGGAAGCGATGCGGGTGAGCCATGCGGTTAGCGGCGCACGGCCCGAATCCAATTGCCGACGGCCCACCCGGCGCGCATCGAAAGTATCGCCAGCGCCAACGCCAGAACCAGCAGTGCGCGGAAGTTGGGCTCGGCGGGGATGAAAAGATTTCGAAACATGAAGGACTTGGGACCGGCCTGGTAATCGATATAGATGGAGCCGAAGACGGCGTTGTGCGCCGCGTGGGACATCAGGAAAGTGCCCATGGGCCATTGCACCGCGAGCAACAGGGCAAGAAACAGCGCGCCCGAGAGCCCCGCCACGGCCCACGCATTCCAGCCGCGGAGTCGCTGCCAAACCAGGTCAAGCGCCAGCGCCGGCACGACGACCAGCAGCGGAAAGCCCGGCGGGATGAACTGTTTCACCGGGGTGTAGACGGGGCCCAGTTTAGGTTCGGCGGCGAAGAGCGGCAGGATGTAGAGCAGTCCGAGAATAAACGTGGTGTAAAGAAGGGCCACCTGCGTTGCGGCCCAGCGGTTGCCCGAACCGCGCGACGCCAGCGCCATCACTAGCGGCACCAAGAGGCACACCACGCAGTAGAAAACGGCGGTGTGCATCCAGATGCGGCCCGTGTATTCGAGCGAGATCACCAGCAGGGCGATCAGCAGCATCGACGCGAGGTAAAGAAAGATGCGCTCGAGGGCCGGGCGGAAATCGGCGGTCGCGCGGTTCATCGCGCCTACTACTAAGATCAGCGCGCCAAACTCGACCGCAATCATGCCGAGCGCCAGCACCATGTGCGGCGGGCTGAGGATTTTGACGTCGAGCCCGTAAGCGCTGTGCCACCAATCATCGAAGGGCGCCGAGGCCAGCATCACCAGGCCGCCCCACGTGGAGATGAACGCGCCCAGCGGAGCGCGAAAGCCCCAGACCGAGACGGCGCTGTCGCGCAGGCCGGACTTGCCGAAGGTGGTGGCCAGGATCAGATAGCCGCAGGCGACGGCCGCCAGCACACCGCACATATAGATGGCGATGTGCGCCGGGGTCAGGAAGGCGTCGCGTCCGATAGAGCGATGCCAGCTGATGTCCCAATGCACGCCGACCATGGCCGAAGTGACGGCCGCGACCGAGGCCCAGATGTACCAGGGCATACTGGCCCGGTGCGAACGGGCGGAGAGCACGGAGGTGGCCATCAAAAATTAGGATACAGGTGCCGGGCGGGCGCCGGCTACAAAGCACGTTTTCCGCTGTGCTAGCGTGATGCCAGGAGAACCATCATGACCACCCAAGACGTAGCGGACACGCTCGTTAAACTTTGCTCGGAAGGCAAGTTCAACGAGGCCACGGACCAGCTCTACTCAGCCGATATCGAGAGCATGGAAGCAGGCGCGCCTCCCGGAGGTTCGCGTGAGACCAAGGGCTTGGCGGCCGTCAAAGCTAAGGGCGAATGGTGGGCAGCGAACCACGAAGTCCACTCCGTTAAGGTGGAAGGTCCGCTGGTCGCGCACGATCACTTCGCCGTGACTTTCAAATTGGACGTCACCTTCAAACCGCAAAACAAACGATTCACGATGGAAGAAGTTGCCGTCTACAAGGTTGCCGGCGGCAAAATCGTTTACGAACAGTTTTTCTACAGCATGTAGCACGCTGGCCAGCGGCGGGAGATATAGGACTGTTTAGATCTGATATTCCGCCGTTCGGCCCTAAGCTCTGGAATCCGCAGGTTCAACCCTCTATCCTGCTGGATTACGTGAGCATCCAAAAATTTTTTGCGGTCGTGGCCACATTGGCGGGAGCCGTAGCCCTGCCCGCCGGCGAGGGTCCGTTTTTCGTGACCTATACGCACCAGATGGAAGAGCCAGGCAACCTGGAAGTCGCCACGCGCAGCGCCATGGCGAAGCCGCGCGACGGCCAGCGTTTTCTGGGCAGCGTGCTCGAACTCGAATATGGCGCCACCGGTTGGTGGACCACGGAGTTGTATCTCGACGGGCAGGCCACGCGAGGCCAGGGCGCGCTCTTCACCGGTTACCGCTGGGAGAACCGTTTTCGCGTCGTGCCCGGCGAACACTGGATCAACCCGGTGCTGTATGTCGAGTTCGAAAACATCAACGGCGCGGACAAGAGCTTGCTGGAGGTGGTGTCGACCGATGGGCAGGCGGACCTGACCGACCCTAACCACGAAGCGCGGCTCGAGAAAAAGCGCGAGATAGAGGCCAAGCTGATCCTGGGCAGCCATGTGAAAGGCTGGACCGTGGCGGAGAACTTTATCGTTGAGAAGAACGTGCGGCATGCGCCGTTCGAATTTGGCTACGCGGCCGGAGTGAGCCGGCCGCTGGCTTTGAAGGCACGTCCGGACCGCTGCCAGTTGTGCGCCGAGAATTTTCAGGTGGGCCTAGAGTTGTACGGCGGCATGGGGACGCATGAGCGCTTCGGGCTGCGCGACACCTCGCACTACCTGGCTCCCACGCTGGCCTGGACGTTGGCGAGCGGAATGAAAATGCAGATCTCGCCGGGCTTCGGCCTGACCGATTCGAGCGCGCGCTTTCTGCTGCGCTTCGGTGTGTCGTATGAGATCCAGCAGCTGCTGAGGAGCGGGCGCCGATGAAGTTGTTACGGTGGGGCGCGGTTCTAATATTCTGCGGCGTGGTGCTGGCGCGGTCGGGGTCGCTGCTGCAGTACGCCGCGGCCCGCGCGAAGCCCCTGTCCAACCCGACGGCGGGCGATGCGGAGGCCATCCGTGCGGGCGCGAAACTCTACACACGGGAGTGCGCCGAGTGCCACGGCGCCGATAAGCAGGGAACGGGGCGCGCACCGGCGTTGGCCTATGAGCTGGTACGCCAAGCGCCGCCGGGGGCCTTGTTCTGGGTGCTGCGCAACGGTTCGCCGGGCCGCCGCATGCCTTCGTTCGCGCACTTGCCGGAGGCACAGCGCTGGCAGATCGTCACTTTTCTTCAGCGTATGCCCGAGAAGGCGCCAGGGCAATAGCGACAACAGGCAGCATCTGGTAGCTCTGGTGCACTATGTTTCGATCAAGCTCGGCAGTACTGCTGTTGATCGTCGCGATGGCCCAACCCGGAGTCCCGGCAGGTCACGGCGGGAGCCACGTGCATTATGTGGGCGGCACTCTGGCGGAGCTCTCCGGAAGAGTGCCGGGGCAGCTCGAGATCAGTGCGGGCGATACGCTGCGTTTTGAGACGCACGGCACGCAGGTCAGCGTGCCTTACAGCAGCGTCAACCTGATTGAGTACGGCCTGCGCGTCAACCGCCGCTACGTTGCCGCGGTACTGATTTCGCCGCTGCTGCTGCTGAGCAAGAAGCGCTCGCATTTCGTAACCGTGGGTTATGCCGACGCCGACGGGCGGCAACAGGCCATGGTGTTCCAGGTAGATAAAGGCGATGTGCGGGCGGTTCTGGTGAGCCTGGAGGCGCGCACCGGGCGCAAGGTGGAGTACCAGGACGAAGAGGCGCGTAAAGCAGGCAAAGGATGAGCGCCGCGGCTTTGACGGTACTGGCCGCTCTGCTGTCGGTAGCGGAGCCATGCGCCGCGATCGAACCGGCCAAGCCAGCTATCCAGAGCAGCGGGCCACCCGCCAGTCTGCTCACCATCCAGCGAGTGTATGTGGATCATCTGGGCGCGGCGATGGGGGCGGATGAGGTGCGCGACATACTGATGAGCACGCTGATGCGCGACCGTCTGTTCGCGTTGACCGAAAACGAGGAGCGCGCGGATGCCTTTCTGCGGGGCACGGCCAGCGACGTGATCTTCGAGGAAGAGCACGAATCGAGCGACAGCATTAACGGGCACGTGCAGACATCACTCTCGACCGGCGGCTCTTACAGCACGCGGGCCAACAGCCGCGGCGCGTCGGCGTCGGTGGGCGATGCCGAACATGCGCGCAGCACGGAGCGGCGGCATCAGTCGATGGCGGCGGTGCGGCTGGTGAATCGCGATGGCGACGTGCTGTGGGCCACGACGCAGGAGAGTGGCGGCGCGAAGTTCCGGGGCGCCACGGCGGACGTAGCCGATAAAGTGGCGCGGGCGCTGGCGGAAGATGTGCGGCAAGCGCGCGCGGCCGCGGCTATGCCGCCGAAGTTGAAGGCCGCAGGTCCGGGCGCGCGCTGAGCAGTTCGCGGGTCAGACGCGCGGCGGTGGCCGGAGCCAGCAGAATGCCGTTGCGGTAGTGGCCATAAGCGAGCCACAGGCCGGGCGCGGCTTGGCCCAGCAGTGGATGGCCCGCCTCGGAACCTGGACGAAAGCCGATCCACGTTTCATATTTTTGGCCGGCCAGGGCGGGCAGCAGATGCGCGGCGCGATCGGCGATGTCACGGCCGATGGCCGGGTTGATGCCGCGGTTGAAGCCGGCGTGTTCCTCCGAGGCGCCGGCGATCAGCAGGCCGGAATCGCGCTGTAAGAGATAGGTGTGCTGGTGACGCAGAATGGGCGCGAGCCAGCCCGGCGCGCACTGGTAACCGATCAGATGCCCGCGCACCGGGACGGCCGGCGGCAGTGGCACCGCAGCATCGATGAGACTGCTCCAGGCCCCGCAAGCGAGCACCACCGCGTCCGCGCGATACTGCCGGGGTGGTGTCGAAACCAGGCCGTCGCGAACGCTAAGGACGCGGGTGTTCTCTTCGACCACCACACCGCGGCGGCGGCAGGCGGCGAGCAATGCTCGAACTGTCGCGCGCGGGTTGACGATCGCGTCGGCGGGATACCAGCGGGCCTGCCAGCCGCCGGGTCCGAGTTGCGGTATCAGATCGCGCAGCGCCGCCGGACTGAGTGGTTCGGAGTCAATCCCCAGAGCGCTTTGTTTGGCGGCGCGCTCGCACTGGACGTGCCACTCGGCTTCGGAAGCGGCCAGATCCACGGCGCCGCTCAAGCGCCATTCGGGATCGACGCCGGACTCCTCGTTTAATTCGGCGGCGAAATCGCGATACAGGCGCGCGCTAGCCAGCGTAAAGCGGTCCCATTCGTTGTCGCACTTGATTTCGCCGCCCGGGGCGAGCATGCCGGCGCCGGCCCAACTGGCTTCCCCGCCCGCTGTGGCGGCTTCGAGCACCGTAACCGAGACTCCCTGCTGCGATAAGCGCCACGCGAGCGTAAGCCCGATGATGCCGCCGCCGGCAATAACAACCTTCACTTCTCGATTGTACGGTGAGCTTGGGACATAATTGGATGACATGTCGATCCATCGCTACGTGTTGCAAAACGGCAAGGTGCGGGCGGCCGTGGAGCCGATGCTGAGTCCGGGACAGGTGGGGCTGCTGGCGGGCTGGGGCGTGTTCTCAACGCTGCGCGTGCAGGCCGGCGTGCTGTTCGAATATGAACGGCACTGGGCGCGCATGGCGCACGATTCCGAGCGCATGCATGTGCCCATGCCGCGCGACTCGGAACAACTGCGCGGCTGGCTGCTGCAACTGGTGGCGGCCAATCAGGCGTGGGATTCGACGCTGCGCGTGGTGGTGGTGCGCAACGGCGGGGGCATGTGGGAAGGTCCGGCGCCGTCGGGCGAGGCGTGCGACGTGATGGCGCTGACGGCCGGCCTGAAACCATGGGGCGAGGGCGTCACCCTGATGACGCAACCGCATGCTCGCCATGCCGCCTGCGAATTTGCCGGAGCCAAAATACTTTCCTGGGCGGAGAATCTGACCTGGGTCGAGCGCGCGCAACAGGCCGGCTTCGATGAACTGGTGCTGTTGAACGAGCGTGGCGAAGTGGCTGAGTGCACGTCGGCCAATGTGTTTATCGTCGAAGGCGGCAAGGTGTGGACGCCGCCGCTCGCGTCGGGATGCTTGCCGGGCGTGACGCGAGCGATACTGCTCGAATCCATCGCCGAGCCGGGCATTACCGTCGGCGAGCGGGTCTTGCGGCCCGAGGATTTATTGTCGGCGGACGAGGTCTTCATCACGTCCACCACGCGCGACCTGCTGGCGGTGAAGCGCATCGACCATCACGTGCTGGCGCCGCGCGGGGAAGTACGCGCTCGCTTGAGCCAGCGCTTCACGGCCTACCGCAACGCCTATGTAGCGCGGCACGCCATGACACCCGTTACTGGTCGATTTTGAAGGCGATATAGGTGAAGGTCTTGCCCGGCGCCAGCAGCAGTTGGTGCGGCACGCCGGCGGGAATGTGGACCAGGTCGCCCGCGCCTAAGGCATGGCGCGAGCCACCGGTGATGCTTTCGCCGCGGATCTCATGGGGGGCGGTGGTCTTGGGATGGTTGACAGTGCCGCCCTCGACGAGCGTGGCTTCGCCGGCTCGCACATAAAAGATATCGGCTTTGTTCTGGTGCAGTTCGACCACGCCGCTGGTTTCGCGGCGGGTGAGTTGCATGGACGAGTTGGAATAGCGGGCGAGCGACTCGGAGCCGATCTTCTGCCCGCTGATCTTCTTCTCCATGCGTTGCATCTCGGCGTTCGAGATAACATCGACCTTGGCGGACTGGGCGCACAGCAGCGCGGCGCTAAACAACAGAATGGAAATTTTCATAAGAGTCCAGTGTAATGCCGCCGGCTAATCCCGCCAGTGCTCCGCCAAATGCACGAAGGTTCGCAGCCCCACCGCCGTTGGGCCTTTAGCCAGATGCGGCTTAGGCTCCTCTACCCAGGCCGTGCCCGCGATATCCAGATGCACCCAGGGCGTCGGGTCGGCGAATTCTTTCAGGAAAGCCGCGGCTGTCGAGGCGCCGCCGTAACGTCCGCCGCTGATGTTGGCGATGTCGGCGAAGGCGCTTTTCATCATTTCGCGATACTCCTCGTCCACCGGCATGTGCCACAGCTTCTCGCCCTCCTCGCGCGCCGCGTGCAGCACGCGGTCGAGCATGCCGCTGTCGTTTGAAAATGCGCCGGTATACAGAACGCCCAGGGCCACGGCGATGGCGCCCGTCAGCGTCGCGGCGTCCACCAGATGGGTGCAGCCCAACTGCTTGGCGTAGGTGATCGCGTCGCACAGAATCAGGCGGCCTTCGGCGTCGGTGTTGAGCACTTCCACCGTCTTGCCCGACAGCGTCTTGACGATGTCGCCCGGCCGTTGCGCGCGGCTGCCCGGCATGTTTTCGACCGCCGGAATCAGCGCCGTCACCGCAATCGGCGGCTTCAAACGGGCGATGGCCTGCATCGCGCCCAGCACGGCCGCGCCGCCACACATGTCGTATTTCATCTTGTCCATGTTCTCGGCGGGCTTGATCGAAATGCCGCCGGTGTCGAACGTGACGCCTTTGCCCACTAGTCCCAGATGCGCCGAGCTCTTGCCTTTCACCGCCGGTTGGTAACGCAGAATAATCAGCGCGGGCGGCGCGTCACTGCCCATCGCCACGCCCAGCAGCGCGCCCATGCCGAGCTCTTCCATTTTTTTCTGGTCCAGAACTTCGCAGCCCAGGCCCGCCGCGGTTGCCATGGTTCGGGCGTGTTCGGCCAGGCGCATGGGATTCTGCACATTGGGGGGCTCATTGGCCACCTGGCGCGCGAAATTCGAAGCCTCGCCGAGCACCACGCCGCGTTCGAGAGCGGCCTCCAGCGGCTGCCCTTCAGCGCCCACCGCCAGCACCACCGTCTCGATATTTTTTGAGCCGCTGCGATCGCTCTTGAAGTGATCTAGCTCGAAATCGCCCAGCAGCGCGCCTTCGGCCACCGCCATCACCAGCCCGGCGGCCGGCTCGATGGCGAATGCCACGCTGCCGGCGGCCCGCGTCTTCAAATGCCGCACCACTACGCCGGCCAGCCCGCGCAGGACCGCCGCGTCAAATTTCTCGGGCTTCCCCGCCCCCGCCACCAATACGCGCTTCGCCGCAAAACCCGGCACGCGGTGCAGCAGCGTTAACTCGCCGGACTTGCCGGTAATCTCGCCGGCGTCGCGAAACTCCTGCAGCGCCGTTATTTCGAGCGGCTTGCCCTCCAGCTCAAACACCACCAGTACATCCGTGTCGATCTCGTGCAGCGGTCTGCGGTCCAGCGTAATCTTCATGCTCATTTGTCCTTTAAATATGATTATTGGTGCCGCGCTTTATTGGCCCGAATCGCCGTGCGAGCTTCGGTTTCGGCGGTCTTGGCGCGTTCGGCCTCGCGCTTGTCGTGCAGCTTTTTACCGCGCGCGACGGCCAGTTCGCACTTGATCTTGCCGCCCTTGATGTAGACCTTGGTCGGAATCAGCGACAGGCCCTTCTCGCGCGTCTGCCCCAGCAACTTATCGATCTCTTTGCGATGCAGCAGCAGCTTGCGCACGCGCATCGGCATATGGTTCTCCCGGTTGCCGTGGGAGTATTCGCTGATGTGCGCATTGAGCAGCCACGCCTCGTCGCGCTCGATGCTGCCATAAGCCTCGCGCAACTGCATTTTGCCGTCTTTGATGGCCTTGACCTCGGTGCCGGTCAGGACCATGCCCGCCTCGAACCTCTCGAGCAGCAAATAGTTATGACCGGCGGATCGATTTTCGCTCAGAATCTGGAATTCGGACTTCTTGGCAGCCAAGGCGTTTTCCTATCAACGCCGGACCAGCGCGGCGCGTCAACCTACTAGATGATAATGCAGAGCGCCGCGCTGCCGCATGTCCTGCGTCCGCGTCCCACACTCGTAAAATGCCGCCACGCAAACAGTTAACCGCCGCCGCGGCCGTTTTTGCGCTGCTTGCTCCGGGCGCCGCGCCGATATTCGCGCGCAACCGCAAGGCCGATAAGCTGCTGGCCCAGGCCCAGGCGGCCGAAGCGCACGGGCAGTATGACCAGGCCGTCATCCTCGCCGAGCAGGCCGTGGGGCTCGATCCGGCCGACACCGCCTACATGCTGGAGCTGCGCCGGACCCGCTTCGAATCCGCCTCGGCCCACGTCTCGCATGCCCAGAAGATCCGCTCGGAAGGGCACTTGCCCGAAGCTCTGGCCGAATTCGAGAAGGCCTACGCGACCGACCCCGCCAACGACAACGCCGAGCAGGAGATCCGCCGCACACGGCAGATGATCGAGCGCGAGGAGAAGCAGATCAAGGATGGCCAGCCCACCTCGCCCGGCGAGGCCGGCCTGACGCCCGCCGACCGGGCGCATCGGGATAACGAGAAGCGCTTCGAGGCCATGCTGCCCGTGCCCCAGCTGACGCCCCTCAACCCGCTGCCGCTGAATCTAAAGATGAACAACCAGAAGCCGCGGGTGCTGTTCGACACCATCGGCAAGCTGGCGGGCGTGAACGTTCTGTTCGATCCCGACTACGATTCGCAGCAGCAGGCCATGCGCCCGCAGTCGATCGATCTTAATAATTCGACGCTCGAAGATGCCCTCGAGTATGTTTCAGTCGCGACCAAATCTTTCTGGAAGCCGCTCTCGCCTAATACGATCTTCGTCAGCGTCGAGAATCCGGCGAAGCACCGCGAGTATGACGAGCAGGTGGTTAAGGTTTTTTATCTCAACAACGTCACGTCGCCACAGGAGCTGCAGGAGATCATCACCACCCTACGCACCGTGGTGGAGGTTTCGAAGCTGTTTCAATACACCGCGCAGAACGCCTTGATCCTGCGCGCCGAATCCAACAAGATGGCGATGGCTGAAAAAATCATCGCCGACCTCGACAAGCCTAAGTCCGAAGTGGTGATTGACGTACTGGTGATGGAAGTCAACAGCGTGCATATGCGCAAGCTGGCCGCGGCCTTCGCGCCGAATGGCATCAGCACCCAGATTTTATTCACGCCGCGCTCCTCCATCGTCGGCGGGGCCACCACGACCACCACTCCTTCGACCACGGGGCTTGGGACAGGCACCGGGACCACCACCACGACGACGGCCAACACCAATGTCCCACTCAGCGCTCTGGGCAAGATTAATTTCAGCGACTTCTCTCTCAGCAACATCCCCAACGCGCTGATCGAGGCCGTGCTCAACGACACCGGCACGCGCGTGTTGCAAGCCCCGCAGATTCGCGCCGTGGACAACTTCAAAGCCATCCTGAAGATCGGCGAC
>DOZZ01000209.1:0-309 GCA_003517725.1 Bryobacterales bacterium
GATCGGTGGACGGGAACCTTCGAACGTAGAACACCAGGCGCAGGGCCAGCCCAATCCGGCCATGAAACAGGCGGGCCACTTCCACACGCACATCAAGGATTTCTGGGTGAAGGATTACTCCGAAGGCGTGCAAAAAGATCACGTGTCCGCGAACTGGGCACCGGTGTATCCCGTGGACCGGGCCGACGTCGGGCCGAGCATGATGGGAGGCTTCGGCGTGAGCCGGGTGCACGTGCAACCGGCCACGCCGCAGAAGCGCGATTATTTTCTTAACGTGATCCAGCCTACGCTGGACCCGAAGGCGAAGCC
>DOZZ01000209.1:546-3612 GCA_003517725.1 Bryobacterales bacterium
GGGGGCGATCCAGCTGCTGTTTCGCCAGCCGCGAGAAGCCCACCACCATGGCCGCTAGAAAGGGCACATGGAACGTGAAGGCGTTGGTGCTGAATGTGGCGCAGATTACGAAACACAAGAACGAGTAAAACAGCGTCCTCGACATAGCCAGAATCTCGTCGTTATGCTGCTTGCGCGCCTGGCGCGAGATACGCATCAGGGCCAGCCAGGTGAACACCAGCGCGGAGCAGTAAAAGATCAAGCCGGGTATCCCCGTTTCCGTCACCACCAGCACCAGAAAGCTGTGCGCGGTGCGCCACACCGGCGCCTCGCCGTGGCTCAGCGAGAGGTCCGCCGCCTGTGGGGCGAATTGACCCAGTCCGACGCCGAAGAACGGATGTTTCATCGTCAATTCGCCGGCCTGCTCGATTAATTTCTCGCGGGTAGCCTGGCTCTCGATGGCGGAGGCCTCCACCTCATTCAACTTATGGACGCCGGTGGTCTTCAGGAACAGCGTTTTGTAGCGGTCGAATACATCGCGCGAGATGAAAAAGGGCGTGCTGAAGCCGACCGCGGCGATTACCAGCAGGATCACCAGCCGTTTGAGCAGGGTGGTGCGGATGAGATAGATGGCGATCAGAATGGCGATGGCCACCAACGCGCCGCGCGAACCGGTCCGCAAAATCACCAGCAGCAGCGGCGGCACGGAAACACCCGCCAGGAAGCGGAAAAATTTGTGGCGCTTGGCGTCGGCAGCGCACTGCAGCAGAAATGGCAGGCCGAGCAGCAGGGCGGCCGCCAGATCGTTGGAGTTAGCCAGCGTTCCCTCGGTTGTGGCGAGGCGGCTATCCTGTACATTTTCGACGCCCTGCGCCATGCTGACGCAGACCACTACGATGGTGGCCAGCGACACCGCCAGAAACATCCCCTTCACCTGCTTCATGGTGAACATCAGGGCCACCACAATCAAAAAGGTGGAATACGATTTCAGCCAGCCTTCGGTGAGTTGGTGGAACGTTCCGCCGCGCCACGTGCTGAACGGCGCTTCGACGATCAGCCAGGCGGTAAAGATTCCCAGAGCGATTCCGATGCGGTTGTTGAAGGCGCGGAAAAAACCGCCCGTGATCAGCGCTCCGGCTCCGGCCAGCGCGGCCGTAATGAAGGCGAGGTGGATGTTATCGCCGGAATCGACGAACTCCGAGGCGCGGCTGATCAACAGGAACGTGTAAACCCACAGGAATTTATACGCGATCGACTGCAGACCCGACGGTTGATCGGAATCGATAAAGTTAGTGGTTTGAGGGAACGTGTTGAGGGGGCTGGAGAGGGTATTGGACGTCAAGCTGAGATCCCGGTAATCGTAAACCGATCTTCAGTTTAACATCGGCGCGCCTGCTGAAATGGGGAGCGGCCGCTGTTACACGGCCGCTACGTGTTGAAAAGCTTACTTAATGTGGGCTTCGAGCATCTTCTGGACGTCGGTTTTGCCCAACGCGCCCACGCGCTGCTCCACCACGCGGCCGCCCTTGAAGAGCAGCAGGGTCGGAATGCCGCGGATGTTGTAGCGCCCCGGCGTGTCCATGTTCTCGTCGACGTTCATCTTGCCGATCTTGACCTTGCCGTTATACTCCTGCGCCAGAGCGTCGACCGTGGGGGTCATCTGGCGGCACGGACCGCACCATTCTGCCCAGAAGTCGACCAAAACCGGGACTTCTGACTTCAAAACGTCGGAATCGAACTTGGCGTCCGTGAAGGTTAACGTGTTTTCGCCTGCCATTTTACAGTCTCCAATCAATTAGAATGCGCTGGAACCTTTAAAGATTCAGGATGCGCTCGTACAGATCGCTATATTGCCGGGCCGACTGTCTCCAGGAAAAGTCTTTGCACATTCCGTTCCGAACCAGGCGCCGCCAGCGGGGCGGCTCGGCATACGCCTGCAAACACTCGCGGACGGATGCCAGCATGGCCCGCCCGGAATATTCCCGGAATTTGAAGCCCGTGTCGCTCTCGATGGTATCATCCAGGCCGCCGGTGGCCCGGACCACCGGAACCGTGCCGTACTTCAGGCTGTAGATTTGGTTCAAGCCGCACGGCTCATACTGGCTCGGCATCAGAAAGATATCGGCGCCGGCCTCGATGCGGTGCGCCAGGGCTTCGTTGTAGCCGAATTGAATACCGACGCGGTCCGGGTTNNTTAAACAAAGCGCTGGCGGCTTCGGCGATCAGGTCGGCGCCCTTTTGGGACGTGAAGCGCGAGACCAGGCCGATCAGCGGGCGCGTCATGGCGCGCTCGGGCAGGTGGAACTCATCGAGCAGCGCGGCTTTGCATTGGCGCTTGCCGCTCAGGTCGTTCTCGGAATAGTTGGCCGGGATCAGCGGGTCAGTTGCCGGATTCCAGGTGGTGTAATCCACGCCGTTCAGGATGCCGCTCAGCGCGCTGGAACGGGCGCGCAGCAGGCCATCCAGGCCGAAGCCGAACTCGGGCGTTTGAATCTCCAGCGCATAGCGTACGCTTACCGTGCTGAGCCAGTCGCTGAAGACCAGACCGGCTTTTAGAAAATTGACGGTGCCGTAGAATTCCAGCAGATCGGTGCGATACAGCCACGCCGGCAGACCCAGCGACGCGAGCACGCCGGGGTGGAACCAGCCCTGGTAGCCGAGGTTATGGATGGTGCACAGCGTCTTGCAGCCGAAGAAGGTGGGGTCGTTGGCGAGCTGTGTTTTCAGGTAAACCGGGACCAGACCGGACTGCCAGTCGTGGCAGTGAAAGATATCAGGACGGAAGATTTTGCGCGCCACCTCCACCGCTGCCCGGCACAACAGCCCGAAGCGCAGCGGGTTGTCCGGGTAATCGCCGGCAGCATCGAAATAGAGGCCGGGACGGTCGTAGAGCTGAGGGCAATCCAGCATTAGAAAATTGGGGTCGGCGTCCGCCGCGTAGATCGAAGTGTCGAAATAGGAGTTACCGAGGCGAATTGGAAGGCTGTCCCAGATGCGGTGGGCTGGAAGTTTTCGGGTCACCTGGTAGCGCGGAATCAGGACTCGGGTGTGGTGCCCGAACTCACGGAGCGCGGCGGGGAGAGCGCC
>DOZZ01000209.1:3788-4586 GCA_003517725.1 Bryobacterales bacterium
ACCATCAGGATCTTACTCATCGCGCAATTTTGCCCGTGGCAGTCAAACCACGCACATCATACCGTGGCGACTGCCGCCTAATTGCACTCGCGGGCGAGGAAGCCGAAAGCGATCGCGGCGACGAAACAGAAGCTGTTGAACAGCAGGATGTCGAGCAGCCCGCCATGCAGGATCAGGTTAAAGCCGATCAGGCCCAGCCACCCAGCCGCGGCCCAGGCGCCGTAACGCGGCCGCACGGCTACCAGCACGGCCAGCAGAATTTCGATCACGCCGGCGGCGGTGGCGACGAATTGGCCATGAAAGCGGGTCATGTTGGTAAACCCGGGGGCCACATATTGTTCCCAGTTCGAGAGCATGTGCAGAAACTTGTCGACACCCGCCAAGGCAAACAGAGCGATGAAGCCGAAGTACAACGATTGATACGCGTGGTACACGTTGGCGCTGATGTCAACCGTTTCGACCACCGCATCCTCTACCACCGGAGCGGCAGGCGCAAGTTCTTCGGGCATCTCAAGCATTCTCTCCACGGAACACCTCTTGAGGGATGAAACAGCACTTCATTGGCCAAACAGCGGGGTTGCGGTTGCTAAAATAGGCGATGTCCGGGTTTGCGGATTGCAGTGCAACCCATCCGACCCAAAAGGATCCATTGGAAGACAATATTTCGGTTCGCGGAGCACGCCTTCACAACCTGAAGAACGTGTCGGTGGACATTCCCCACAATCAGCTTACGGTTATCACCGGCGTTTCGGGATCGGGCAAGTCGTCGCTGGCCTTCGACACCATCTACGCCGAGGG
>DOZZ01000246.1:0-1120 GCA_003517725.1 Bryobacterales bacterium
TTTTAAATTGAGGCGATTATTTGCGCAAAACGCGCGTAATTGGGTAGTACCCCGGTCGAGCTACTCCTCGATCTCTCGCAGTAACCTACCGGTGCTTCGGCTGCTCGCCTGGGTGGAAACCGATACGACGCTTCTCAGACACTGGCTCCGGCAGCAAGAGCTGGTTGATCGTCTCGATAATCGAGGTGATCTGTTCCCCGTGCTCCTCCTGCCGCCGGCCGATATCTTCAATCGCCCGGGCCAGGTCCTGGTGCGTGGCCAGCATTTCGCGCAATCTTACGAAGGCTCGCATGATCATAATATTCATGCGCACCGCGCGCCCGCTCTTCAAAACGGATGAGAGCATCGCCACTCCCAATTCGGTGAACGCGTAAGGCGGCCGGCGCAGCCCCATCTTCGCCTCCGGATTGGACATCACAAATTGTGATCTCCAATCGTCCAACTCTTCTTTGCTGAGTTGAAACATGAAGTCCGCCGGAAAGCGCTCCGCGTTCCGTGTAACGGCCTGAACCAGGGCGCGCGTCTCGACCCCATAAATGTAGGCCAGATCGCGATCGAGCATGACCTTGAGACCACCGATCAGGTAGATCTTGCGCTCAATCACTTCAGCGGGTATGGCAACCGCCCGCCCCCCCGGCACCTTCTTCGCCATAAGCTCTTAGCGTCCTCCAAACACCGCACCGCGCCGCTCGGGGCCCACGCCCGTCGCCATCACCGCGAGAATCAACACCAGCCCGGCCGTCGCGGCCATCGCGATGCCGTAGCTGGTGCGGTCCGCGAAGACCGCTTCGATCCACACCACGGAACTCGCCAGCAGCACGCCGCACTGGTAGCCGAAGCCCGGCAGGAAGCCGCGCACCGCATCGGGCGAGAGCTCCGAAAGGTGCGCCGGCACCACGCCCCACGCTCCCTGCACCAGGAACTGCATGCAGAACGCGCC
The DNA here is from genome assembly GCA_003517725.1 of Bryobacterales bacterium. Taxonomy (GTDB): domain Bacteria; phylum Acidobacteriota; class Terriglobia; order Bryobacterales; family Bryobacteraceae; genus DOZZ01. The sequence goes on from DOZZ01000246.1 coordinate 941, forward strand.
GGCCACCAGCAGCGGCAGCGACGGCGAGAAAGCCCACAGCGGAATGGCCGCCACCGCTCCGCATAGCGCAATCATCATCGAGCGCCGGCGTCCCCAGCGGTCCGACAGAAAGCCGAACAATGTCCCGCCCAGAATCGCGCCGACCATCGACACTGCGGTCACCGCCGCGCGCTGCGTGGA
>DOZZ01000246.1:1285-2062 GCA_003517725.1 Bryobacterales bacterium
TGCGACGCCAGGTTCATGGTGGTCATAAAGACCGTGATGTAGAGGAACAACTTCCAGTTGGCGAAGATGGCGCGGAACAGTTCGCTCCAGTTGGCGGACTTGGTGCGCTCCCAAACGGCCGACTCTTTCACGCGAAAGCGCACGAAGAGCGCCAGCAGCGCGGGCAGTCCGCCCAGAAAGAACAGCGGCCGCCAGCCCACCTTATCGAACAAGAAGAAGTAAGCCATGGCGGCCAGCAGATAGCCCGTGGCATAGCCCTGTTGCAAGAGGCCCGACAACACGCCGCGCAATCTGAGCGGCACTTTTTCCATGGCCAGCGAGGCCCCGACGCCCCACTCGCCTCCCATGCCGATGCCGAACAGCGCGCGCAAAATCAGGAACGTGGTGAAGTTCGGCGCCAGCCCCGACAGCACCTCAATGACGGAGTAAAAAATCAGATCGAGCATCAGCGGCAAGCGCCGCCCATAGCGATCCGCCAGCAGCCCAAAAAGAAAAGCGCCCACTGGACGAAAGGCCAGCGTCAAGGTGATGGAAAGCGCCACGATTTTGTCCGGCTTATGGAATTCGCGCCCGATGGCGGTCAGCGAAAACACCACCAGAAAAAAATCGAAAGCATCGAGGGTCCAACCCAGAAAGCCGGCCGTCAGTGCCGCGCCGTGATCGCTCTTTTCAGGCAAAGTCTTTCTAGCTTACGGCAACGCGTTAGGGCGCTAACGACTGAATCGCAATACCCGCGGCATCGGCCGCCGCCAGCATCTGCTCGCGATCCAGCAGCAG
>DOZZ01000246.1:2226-4652 GCA_003517725.1 Bryobacterales bacterium
TCGGTGCCCTCCATGGCCTCCACGGCAACACACGCGCGGTCCGCAATGGCCACGCTTTGCCCGATATCGAAACCGGCCAACGCCTGGGCCACCCGCCGGCCATACTCGATGTCGGCCAGTTCTTCGCGCGAAGGTTTGCGCCGCGTCAGAATGCCTTCACCCGCCACCAGCGCTTTCAGCAGCCGCGTCGAATCCACCAGCGCGATGCCTTCGTCGGCCAGTACTTTCGCGACGCCGCCGATCAGCGACCCGGTGTTCTTGCGCGGCAGCGCGGCCAGTAGTTTTAGCAAGCGCCAGTCCGGCTGGATGGCGGAGAAAATGCTCGTGTGCCGCACCTGCCCGGCCATCATGATCTCGGTCACGCCTTCCTGATGGCACGCGTCAATCAACTTGCTGAGCGATCCAAGCGAAATCCAGTAGCAGCGCGACGCCAGCGCCTCCACTTCCGGCGATGCTTCTTCCTGAATTGCGAAGACTACCACCTCATCGCCGGCCTGGCGCGCGCTCTCGAGCGCCAGAATCGGGAACCGGCCGTTGCCCGCGATCAGGCCGTACTTCATCCTTTTATGACGCCCCGCTTGGAGCCCGCGATAAACTCCAGCAGTTCATTCACCTCGGGCGTCGCCGCCACTTCCGAGTTAATCTTCGCGATGGCCTGCGACGTGTTCAGGCCGGCACGCGTCAGCAGCCGGAAGGCCGTCTGCAACGGCTCAATCTGCTCGGCGCTGAAGCCCCGCCGTTCAAGCCCCGTGCGGTTCGCGCCAAACACGGCCGCTCCCCGCGAGCTCACCACGTTTGAAAACGGCATCACGTCCTGCGTGATCACGCTGTACCCGCCCACGAACGCATGGCGACCGATGCGGCAGAACTGGTGCACGCCGGAGAACGCGCCCACCGTGACCCAGTCGTCCAGTTCCACGTGGCCCCCGAGCGTGACGCCGTTCGCCAGCACCAGATGGTCGCCAATGTGAACGTCGTGCGCCACGTGGGTATAAGCCATCAGCAGGTTGTCGCTGCCGATGCTGGTAACCAGCCCGCCGCCCTCGGTGCCGCGATGAATCGTGACGCACTCGCGAATCTTGTTGCGGTCGCCGATGCGCGTCTCGGCGGGCTCGCCGCGATACTTCAAATCCTGCGACGCCACGCCGATCGTCGTATACGGGAACACCACGTTGTCGCGCCCGATGCAGGTTTGCCCCTCGCAATAAACATGCGCCATCAGGTGCGTGCCCGCGCCGATCTCGACATTAGCGCCAATCACGCAATACGGCCCAATCTCGGCGCTCGCGTCGATGTGGGTCGACGCGTCGATGATCGCGGTGGGGTGAATCGCCATTTACACGCGGATGGTGGCCACTTTATCCTGCAGCGCGCACATCAGGTCGGCCTCGGCCACCAACACGCCGTCCACGGTGGCGCGCGCCGCGATCTTGGCCACGGAAGCTTTGCTCTTCAGGATCGTGATCTCCAGCCGCAGCTGATCGCCGGGCAGCACCGGCTTGCGGAAGCGCGCGTTGTCCACCGATGCCAGAAACACCAGCTTCGAGTCGCGATCCGGAATGCCGCTCAACACCAGCACGCCCGCGGTCTGGGCCATGGCCTCGATGATCAGCACGCCGGGCATCACCGGGAAGCCGGGGAAGTGGCCATCGAAGCAGGGCTCGTTGATCGAAATATTTTTGATGCCGACGCAGTGCGTGGCGTCCAGCTCCAGGATGCGATCCACCAGCAGCATGGGGTAGCGATGGGGCAGAATCTGGCGAATCTGGTTAATATCCAGTGGCGGCATGGAAACTGGTTATTATAGCGAATTGTGCTTGCCGATCAGATACTTACGTGGACTCGAAAGCACCAGCCCCAAACGCTCGCGCGCATCCGCCGCTTCGTCGAATGCGAATCGCCCAGCGATGACCGCGCGGCCGTAGAACGCTTTCAGGACCTGCTGGCCGCCGAACTCGCGCCTTACGCCCGCGTGCGGCGGCACCCGGGCGGACAATATGCCCGGCACCTGACCGCCGCACTCAACCTGCCAGGCCGCAAGCCATCGGGACGCGTGCTGGTGCTGGGCCATGGCGATACCGTGTGGCCGCTCGGCACGCTCGCTGGCATGCCGTTTCGCCACGCGAAAGACCGCCTGTGGGGGCCCGGCGTGATGGACATGAAGGGCGGCCTGGCCATTTTTCTGGCAGCCGTCGAGTGCCTGCGCGAAATGGATATCCCGGTGCCCCATCGCGTGCTGCTGCAGGTGAATTCCGAAGAAGAAGTCGGCAGCCCCGCTTCGCGCGTGCTCACCGAGGCCAACGCGCGCTCGAGCGATGCGGTGCTGGTGCTTGAGCCCGGCACTGGCCTGACGGGTAAGCTCAAAACAGCGCGCAAAGGCATTGGCGATTACCGTCTCACGGTCCACGGCCGCGCCTCGCACGCCG
>DOZZ01000218.1:0-860 GCA_003517725.1 Bryobacterales bacterium
TCGTGGCGCTGGTGGTTTCAGAGCTGTTGGTGCTGGGCATGGCCAAGGCCATGCACGCCTCAACCAACGCGCAGGAACTGTTTGCGGTGCCGGCCCAGTTTCTGGCGTACGGCCTGATCTTCGGCGTGCTCTACGCGCTGTTTCACGTGCATTATGGACAGCCCATGATGGCTTCGCTGGCGTGGAACCGCTCCAGCCTGGGCGTGCTGCGCGCCGTGTTACTGGGCTTTGGATTGTCGTTCCTGATCGCCCTGCTTGGCGGCCTTTTGCGGATGCCCCAGACCGACACGCCCATGAAACACCTGATGTCGAGTCCCGCCGGCCTGTTGCTGGTGGGCCTCTTCGGCACGACGCTAGGCCCGCTGTGCGAAGAGCTGATTTTTCGCGGCTTCCTGCAGCCGCTGCTGGTGCGCAGTTTCGGCGTCGCGGCCGGCATCCTGCTGACCGCCGTGCCGTTCGGCCTGCTGCACCTGCAGCAGTACGGCAACGCCTGGCAATCGGGCGTGTTGATCACCTTCGCCGGCGTCGTCTTCGGCATGGTGCGCCATGTGACCAACTCCACGCGAGCGTCCACCGGGGTGCACGTCGCGTACAACTCGAGCTTATTTATCGCTCTCTTATTATCGGGAAGGACCCTGCCCATCAAATGGTAGAAACCATCGAATGGACACTCCGAAGGCGTCGTCATGATCGACCAGACGCGCCTGCCGGTGGAAGAAGTTTACGTCACCTGCAAGACCTATGAAGATGTCGCGGCGCACATCCGCGCCATGACCATCCGCGGCGCACCGGCCATTGGCGTGGCGGCCGCCATGGGCGTGGCGCTGGGCTACGCTCAGGGCGCCGATTTCGAAACCGTG
>DOZZ01000218.1:996-2952 GCA_003517725.1 Bryobacterales bacterium
CTGACGCACTGCAACGCCGGCGCGCTGGCTACCGCGGGTTACGGCACCGCGCTGGGCGTGATCCGCGCGGCGGTCGAGTCGGGCAAAAGCATCGACGTGTTTGCCGATGAGACGCGCCCGTTTCTGCAAGGCGCGCGGCTGACCGCGTGGGAACTGCAGCGCGACGGCATCGAGACCAGCATCATCACCGACAACATGGCCGGCCACTTCCTGAAGTCGGGCCGCATTGGCTGCGTGGTGGTGGGCGCCGACCGCATTGCCGCCAATGGCGACGTGGCCAACAAGATCGGCACCTATTCCGTCGCGGTGCTGGCGCGTGAAAACGGCATTCCGTTTTATGTTGCGGCGCCGCTGTCGACGCTCGACCTGTCGCTTGCGTCGGGCGATGAGATCCCGATCGAACAGCGCCATCGCAACGAGGTGACGCATGTCTTCGGCGTGCAGGTGGCGCCCGAGGGCATCGGCATCGAGAACCCCGCGTTCGACGTGACGCCGCACCGCTACGTGACGGCCATCATCACGGAAAAGGGCGTGGCGCGCGCGCCGTTTGGGGAATCACTGCAGGCGCTGGCGAAGGGCTGACACCGGCAGGCGGCTTCCGCACCCAGATATAGCAGTGGTTTCCAATGCGCCGGGCGTCAGGCGCGTGGAACAGCAGAAGGTCTAAATAGCGAAGCGGGAACAGCAGCCATCCGCAACCAACATGGGTTATCGCCCACCACCAGCGGTAAGGCAGCAGGAGCTTCACGAATTCGATCGTGAAGACGAGAAACGTGGCGGCCGGGCCGGTACGCCAGCCTTCCGCCACAACCTCCATGGGCCCCGCGATCTGCCGCAGCCCATCGATCGTGAATCGGCGAAAATCTTTCGGGTACTGATGAAACGGGTGGCAGAACGGCGTGACGATATGCGCGTACCCGCCCGGCGCTAACACCCGGTACATCTCGGCCATCACCTTTTCGGGATGCCGAACGTGTTCCAGCACGGCATCGCATTCGATGCGTTGGAAAATTTCCTCCACGAACGGCAGCGCCTCCGCATCGGCGGCGACATCCACTCCGGGCATGGCAAACAGATCGATGTTCGTGTATCCGTCAACCACGCGGCCAGCGCCGCCGATGTAGAGGTTCCAGCGGCCGAGCGGAAAGTCCTTCGGTTCGGCGGGATTCATGAGGAACGGCGCCGGCGGCTGTACCCAACGGATGACCCGATCGCGCCAGCGCGGAGACGCTCGTTTCTGATACACGGCCCGAAGATCTACGTCCGGCTGCATTCGCGCGCGACCCGCAACATCGCCTCTAAACTGCGCTCCACATCCCCAGCCTCAGTAGCCCAGCAGCACACACTGATGCGCATGGCATCGCGGCCCTGCCACTTGGTCCCGCCGCACCAGCACGTCCCGTCCTCTTGTATGCCGGCAATGACGCGCTGCGTAACGTCCGGCGTGCCGAACGACACCAGCACCTGATTCAACACGACGTCGTTCAGAATCTCGAAGCCCGCGCCACGCAGGCCTTCCGCAAAGCGCCGGGCGCCGTCGCAATTGCGGGCGATCATCCCGGCCAGGCCGCCGCGTCCCAGGCTCTTGAGAGCCGCCCACACATCCACGCCGCGCGCGCGCCGCGATAGTTCCGGCACATATTGCGAGGGTTCGCGATGCTCGCCTTGCGGCAAATACGCGGCCTTCAGGCTCATGGCGGCGCGCAGATGCTCCGGGTTGCGTACGAAGGCCAGGCCGCTGTCGTAAGGCACGTTGAGCCACTTGTGCGCGTCGGTGGCCCAGGAGTCGGCCTGCTCGACTCCGGCGCATAGGTGCGCGTGACGCGGGCTGGCCGCGGCCCACAGCCCGAACGCGCCGTCCACATGCACCCACGCGCCCATATCGTGCGCGCGCCGGCAGATCTCGGCCGCCGGATCGAACGCGCCGGTGTTCACATTGCCGGCCTGCAGGCAAAC
>DOZZ01000218.1:3211-3500 GCA_003517725.1 Bryobacterales bacterium
CCGCAACCGGCCGGCAGCTTCAGCGCGTCCAGCAGCCAACCCAGCGCCACCTCTTCGAGCAGGGCCGCTATTGGCGTGGCCGCGAAGAGCCCGGCGTTCTGGTCCCATGCGGTTGCGAGCCAGTTGGCCGCCAGCGCCACCGGCAGCGAGCCGCCGATCACGAAGCCGAAGAAGCGCGGTCCGGCCATTGCCATGGTCGCGGGCGAACCCAGCTCGTCCAGCATTTGCAGCGTCTGCTCGGGCGTGGTGGGGCCTTCGGGGAACGCTTCGGCAAAACCTTCGAGCGCGC
>DOZZ01000218.1:3554-4337 GCA_003517725.1 Bryobacterales bacterium
ACATAGTAGCCGCCCGCGGCGCGCTTCGATCAGAATAGAAGCATGAAGCCCGATCTGGATGCCGTCGATCACGTCGCCATCGCAGTGCCCGATGTAGCGGCGGCGGTCGGCTGGTACCGCGGCAAGTTCCGCTGCGAAGTGGCCTATCAGGACGAGACCTGGGCGCTGCTGACCTTCGCCAACGTGCGCCTGGCGCTGGTGATTCCCGAGCAGCACCCGCCGCACCTCGGCATGGTCAGCCCGCATGCCGAACAGTTTGGCCTCTTGAAGACGCACCGCGACGGCACGCGCTCCTGCTACGTCCGCGACGTGGCCGGCAACGCCGTCGAGATTCTGGCCGCCGATTCCATTGGCCCGCTGCACGGCGCAAGTTAGAATTGAAGTAGTGTTTCCGCAACAGCTACAGATCGGCGCGCTATCCATCCGTCCGGCCACCGTGCTGGCGCCCATGGCTGGCGTCACCGATACCGTGTTCCGGCGATTTATCCGCAACCTGGGCGGCTGCGGGCTCATCATGACCGAGTTCACCAGCTCGCATGGCGTGAGCGCCTCGCTGCGATCGAAGAAGCCCACGCGTACCGTCGCGCGCTACCTGACCTTCGCGTCCGAAGAGCACCCCATCTCGGCGCAGTTGTTCGGCTCTGATCCATATGTGATGGCGGAGGCGGCGCGCATCTGCGAAGACCTGGGCTTCGACATTCTCGACATCAATTTCGGCTGCCCCGTCAATAAGGTGGTCAAGTGCAATGGCGGTTCGGGCTGCCTGCGCGACCTGCCGCTGGT
>DOZZ01000218.1:4532-18246 GCA_003517725.1 Bryobacterales bacterium
GATGATGCGCACCTACTACGCGATGCTGGTGGATCGCGGCGAAGACGACTGCTGCGGCAAGATGAAACAGTTCGCCACCTATTTCACGCACGGCGTGCAGGGCGGGGCCAAACTGCGCGGCGCGATCTACACGCTGCACCAGCCCGACCGCATCATCGACGCCGTGGATACCTTTTTCGACGCCGCCCCGGTGCACCTCGAAGAGATCGCCTGCTAGTGAATACAAGCGCCAAAAAAATTCAGATGATCACGGACGGTTCCTGCCTGGGGAACCCCGGGCCCGGCGGCTGGGCCTGCATTCTGCGCTACGGCGCGCGGCATAAAGAGCTGTACGGCTACGCCGCTCAGACCACCAACAATCGCATGGAACTGACGGCGGCCATTGAAGGCTTGCGCGCGCTGCGCGAGCCCTGCGAAGTGGAGATCATCACCGATTCCGAATATCTGAAAAACGGCATCACCACGTGGATCGCGGGCTGGAAGAAAAAGGGCTGGCTCACCTCGGCCAAAAAGCCGGTGGTGAACCGCGATCTTTGGGAAGCGTTGGACGAGCAGGTGTCAAGGCACCAAGCCACGTGGTCGTGGACTAAAGGCCACGCCGCGCACGGCGACAATAATCGCGCCGACGAATTGGCGAACCTGGCCGCGCGCCAGCAAAAAGGCAGCGCTTAATTTAGAACGGCAGGCGCCGGCGCATCACGCTGGCATCTTTTTTCTGCTGCGGACCGGGGCCGCTGTTCGAGAAATGGCCGGGCTGGCTGGTGCCGAAGTTGAGTTCCGAACGCTGGAATTCGATCGGCCGGTCGAGCACCATTTCGATGGTGCTGCCCTTGGCCAGCACGGCGTCGGGACCGCGGCTCAACAGCACGCCCATCAGGCCCGCCGCCGCGCCCGCGCCGGCGCCGACGCCGAGCCCCATGCCGACGCTCTTGCTGGCCGCGCCCACAATGGCGCCCAGCGAAGCGCCGGCGGCCGCCGTTTCGCCCACCGTGCGCGCATCGCCGCCCACGTTGCCCTCGCCCTGCACTTTGCCTTCTTTGCGCTCTAGCGTTTCACTGCCCCGGCCGTCGACGCCCGACAGGCGCGCGCGGAAATCGCGCGTCACCCCGTTGGGCAGCGTCAGCGAATCGAAGCGTAAAAACAGCTCGCCCTTGCCCTTCACGCGCCCCGGGCGTTTGACCTGCGTCAGCGTTCCGGCCACATAGCTGCCTGGAGGAATCACAATGGTGCCGTCCACCAGGATCGGGAACACCGTCTCCATGTAGACGCGGTCGCCCTCGGAGGAGTGCTTGGTGCTGACGCTATTGATCAGGCTCAGCGGAATGTGGGTGCCGGTCTTGACCTGCACCGGCGGCTCCTCCTGCGCGTAAAGACTGGCCGCGGCCAGCACAGCCAGGCTCAAAACAGTGGCGGGGCGCATGAATATCCTCTGGTTTCATTTTAGCCGTAGTTTCTACCGCGTTACCAGATAAGTGGAGGGCGGGCTGAGCCGCGCGCCGATGGCGAAGCGTACTTCGGGATTGGGTGCCATGTCGTCCGGGAGCTTTACGTTGATCTGGTATAACCCGGCATAGCCCGGCGTCACGCCGGCATAGTAGATGCGCCAGCCCGTGATGGCGCTGCCGCCAACCAGCACCGACAGGTCCGCCCAATGCACCGCAGGCATGGCCCTGACCGCGACCTCGCCGTTATAAAGGTCGGGCGCGGTGCGGCCCAGGCCCACGCAATAGAGCACCACCCATTCGCCAGCCGTTACGGGGTCGGCCGCCGAGACTATCGCCCCATTGGCGTGGGTCGCGGCTATCAGCAGGTTGCGATCCGCAAACAGCCCCGGGGCCACTTCGCCTAACGTGACTGTGATATACGGCCCCGAGACGCCGTCCCGCGCCACGACGATCTGGGAGTCGCCCGGCAGTAGGCTATTGGGAATCAGCAGGTTGATCTGTCCCGGCGACACGTAGTACAGGCCTGCCGGTAATCCGTCGATTACTACGTGTATGCCCGCGAGTTCGGTCGGCAGCGTGTTGGACGCGATGGTTTGAGCCGAAACCGCGAGGGTATCGAAGGCCAGATGCGTCCCGTAGATGGTAACGATGGTATTGGGAGCAAACGGCCCGGCCGTGTTGGTGGCGGCGTTGACGATGCTGGCCGCCGTGTAGTACGGGCGGGTGTCGCCCTGAAAGGCCGCGACCGGCGCCTGGACCCAGCAGCCCAACCAACTCGCGAAGAGAATGATGAATTGCCGAACTGCCCGCATCGAGCTCCCTGCGCAAAATCCCGCGACTATCAGTTTGCGGCTTTGCCATAGTCTGCCTCCTTAGCCCCTCAAGGGACAGGAGTATAGCCCCGCAGTCCCGATTTGTGCCAGTGGCCTCCGGGCCGGTAAACTTTTCCCTCCCGACCGCCGATCAGATGCTTATGAATCGGGTGCGCCTGGAAAAGCGGATGATGTGCGCCGACATGGTGGAGGTCTGCTGGAGCAGCCGCTCCGGCCGTCCGCGCTCGTCCACCGCCCTGCTCGAAGATATCTCCGCCGGCGGAGCGTGCCTGCAGCTCGATGAAAAACTGGCGCTGGGCGTCAAAGTAGACCTGCGGCATGGCAACGCGCGGCTCTCCGGCACCGTCAAGTATTGCGTCTATCGTGAAATCGGATATTTTGCCGGAGTTCAGTTTTCCGAGGAGAGCCGCTGGTCCCGGCGCGCTTTCCGCCCCAAACATTTGCTGGATGTCTGGGAATTGGAGCTCACCTCTCGAACCTAAGCTCGTATACTGTGACAGTAGCGGCGTGTCGCGGCAACTGAATTGCTCAACTCTCAGGGTTAATCTCTGTTCGGCAGTTCACGCTACCACCATGGAGTCGAGACTTTGAATTCTGGGAATCCAGAAGAACCTGAACTCGTTATCTCTCACGCCTATCCGCGCCCGCAACTGGAGCGCGAGCACTGGGTGTCGCTCAACGGCAAATGGGACTTCGCTCTGGATTGCGATGCTGCCTGGACCGTACCCGCGCAGGTTAAATGGGACCGGGTGATCACGGTGCCTTTCGCGCCAGAGACTTCGGCCAGCGGTGTCACCGATCAGGGGTTCTACCGCGCGGTATGGTACCAGCGCGAGTTTGCCACCCCGGAGATGAAGCCCGGCAAGCGCCTGTTCCTGCACTTCGGCGCGGTCGATTATTCGGCCACGGTGTGGGTCAACGGCACCGTCGCCATGACCCATGAAGGCGGTTATACGCCATTTTCCGCCGATGTTACGGACCTGTTGACGCCGCAAGGCCCGCAGCACGTGGCGGTGCGCGTCGAGGACGACCCCTCGGATCTCTCGAAGCCCCGCGGTAAACAGGACTGGATGCTGGAGCCGCACTCCATCTGGTATCCGCGCACCACCGGCATCTGGCAGACCGTCTGGCTCGAAGTAGTGCCCTCGTCCTACGTGGGAACGGTGCGCTGGACCCCCAACGTGGAGCGCTGGGAAATCGGCTTTGAAGCGCGCATCGACGGCTTGCGGCGCGAGGGCCTGCGCCTGAACGTGAAAATGTATGTCGGCACGCTGCTGCTGGCCGACGATACCTACGCGGTGGTGGCCGGCGAGGTGCATCGCCGCATCGCGGTATCGGACCCCGGCATTGACGACTATCGCAACGACCTGTTGTGGAGCCCCCACTCGCCGACCCTGATCCAGGTCGAGATGAAGCTTTGGGGCGGCCGCGGCGAGCTGCTGGATGTGGCCCGCAGCTATACCGCACTGCGCTCGATCGGCGTCCAGGGCGACCGCTTCGTGCTCAATGGGCGGCCCTTTCTGCTGCGCATGGTGCTCGATCAGGGCTACTGGCCGGAGTCGGGGCTGACCGCGCCGGATGACGACGCGTTGCGCCGCGACGTGGAACTGGCCAAGCAGATGGGCTTCAACGGCGTCCGCAAGCATCAAAAACTGGAAGACCCGCGTTACCTCTATTGGGCCGATACGCTGGGGCTGGTGGTGTGGGAGGAGATGCCCAGCGCCTACCGCTTCAACAAGGCCTCCATCGAGCGTCTGGGGCGCGAGTGGCAGGCCGCCATCGAGCGCGACAGCAGCCACCCCTGCATTGTGGCGTGGGTGCCTTTCAATGAATCGTGGGGCGTGCCGGATCTGCCCGACAGCCCGGCCCAGCGGCATTACGTCCAGGCGCTCTACCACCTCACCAAGACGCTTGACCCCACGCGCCCGGTCATCGGGAACGATGGCTGGGAGAGCGTCGCCACCGACATCATCGGCATCCATGATTACGACGACCAGCCCGAGCGCATCGGCCGCCGCTACGGCGCCGAGGAAGTGCAGTCGCGCCTGTTCAAGCGCGAGCGGCCCGGCGGGCGTCTGCTGCTGATCGAAGGCCAGTCGACCGAGCAGCCCATCATGCTGACCGAATTCGGCGGCATCGCCTTCTCGCCCGATGTCCAGCACACGTGGGGCTATACGCGCTCCGACACCGCCGCCCAGTTCGCCGAAAAGTACCACAACCTGTTGAACGTGGTGCGAGCGCTGTCGTCGCTGGCGGGCTTCTGCTATACCCAGTTCACCGACACTTACCAGGAAGCCAACGGCCTGCTCTACGCCGACCGCACGCCCAAGTTCCCGCTCGAAGACCTGGCTCTCGCCACGCGCGGTCCACGCACCGCCAGCGACCGGCAGGTGGAGCGCGAATGGCGCGAGCGCATCATGAATTTTCAGCGCCATCAATACTTAGTACCCGCCGAAGACTATCGAACTCAGGACCGCCACTAAAAATGCTTCAGGAAATCGCCCAAACTCCAGCGGTCACCCCGGCCGCTCTGCCCCCGCCTGACCTATTCCGCTCGTTTTGGATGGGCGGCTATGAATGCGCCACGCACATCAACGTTTTCGACCAGCGTCTGGACATGCTGGCCGCGATTAACCACGACACCGAAGCCGAGCAGGATTACGCGCTGCTCAAAACAGTGGGCATGCGCACCGCCCGTGACGGTCTGCGCTGGCACCTGATCGAGAAAACGCCGGGGAACTACGACTGGTCCTCGTTCGAGCCCATGCTGCGCGCCGCGCTCAACCAGAACGTGCAGGTGATCTGGGATATTTGCCACTACGGCTGGCCCGACGGCCTGGATATTTTCAGCCCGGCGTTCATCGACCGCTTCGGAAGTTTCTGTGGCGCGGTGGCACGCTTCGTCGCCGACCACACTGGCGAAATTCCGTTCTACTCGCCGATCAACGAGATATCGTTCTTCTCATGGGCCGCCACCCGCGACATCATGTACCCTTTCGCGCACGGACGCGATAACGACCTAAAGCAACAAATGATCCGCGCCTGCATCGCCGGCATCGAGGCCATCTGGCAGGTGGACCCGCGCGCGCGCCTGACCGTTCCGGAGCCCATCATTAATGTGGTGACTCCGCGCGCGCATCAGGAGTACGACGCGGAAGCCCACGCCTATAACAATTCGCAGTACGAAGTGTGGGACATGCTGGCGGGCCGCGTGTGCCCCGAACTGGGCGGCGATCCCAAGTACCTCGACATCGTCGGCGCCAACTTTTATCACTCCAACCAGTGGGAGATCCACGGCACGCGGCTGCGCTGGGAAGAGCATCCCCGAGACGACCGCTGGAAACCGCTGCACCGCATGCTGCTGGAGACCTGGCAGCGCTACCGGCGGCCGCTGTATCTTGCCGAGACCAGCCACGTCGGCGTCGGCCGCGCCGATTGGATCAAAGAGACGGCAGCCGAAGTCGTTCTCGCGCGTCAGAACGGCGTGCCGATCGAAGGCGTGTGCCTCTATCCGATCCTTGACCGCTTCGATTGGCAGGATCATAACCACTGGCACAACAGCGGCTTATGGGACCTGCCGAAGGACGGTGCCGGCCGCTATCGTCGGGTGCTGAACCCTGTTTATGGCGAAGAGTTCGCCCGCGCCCGGGAGGCTCTGGCCGTGCTCGGCTGCCGCTGATCTGTACTGCTAATCCCACACAAACAAACGAATCTCCCTGGCCAAGGTGAAAAAAAATTCATTTTGGCCAGCGGATTGCTCCTTGCAAGGCTCCGTGCCCGACGGCACCGCTAAGTCGGCCCCGTATTGGATTGCCTTATTTATTCTTCTTTAGGAGAAAGTATGCTCGGTTCGTTCGATATTGTCGTATTTTCCCACTTACGATGGGATTTTGTACTACAACGGCCGCAACACCTGCTGTCGCGTTTCGGTGCCCGGCACCGTGTAATATTTATCGAAGAACCGGTTCTGAACGTGGATCGCGCCCCCTTCTGGGAGATTCGTGAAACTTCGCACAATGTTTTTGTGTGCAAACCGCACACGCCGACTGCCGGCAACGGTTACACCGACGACCAGTTTCCGATCCTGAGGGAACTGATCGCTCAACTGTTCGAACAGCAGAAAATCAACGATTACGTAATCTGGTTCTACACGCCCATGGCCCTACCCCTGGCCGATTCGCTGGCGCCCCGGGCCGTGGTGTATGACTGCATGGATGAGCTGTCGGCATTCTTCAACGCGCCGCGCGAACTGATTGAGCGCGAGAACCGGCTGTTGAAGCTGGCCGACGTTGTCTTCACCGGCGGCCCGAGCTTGTATCGCGCCAAGAAGAATCGCCACCCCAACGTGCACTGCTTCCCGAGCAGTGTCGACGCGGCCCACTTCGCCACGGCATCGAGCGCCGCCGCGCCAGCGGACCAGGCGCACCTGCCCGCGCCGCGCATCGGCTATTACGGCGTAATCGACGAGCGTATTGACCTGGAACTGCTGGGCTCGCTGGCGGCGGCGCGGCCCGAGTGGCAGATCATTATGGTCGGTCCGGTGGTCAAAATCGATCCCGCGGCGCTGCCGAAACGCGACAACCTGCACTATTTGGGATCGAAGAGCTACGCGCAGTTGCCCGCCTACATGGGTGGTTGGGATGTGTGCATGATGCCCTTTGCGCGCAATGATTCCACGCGCTTCATCAGCCCAACCAAAACACTCGAATTCATGGCTGCCGGAAAAATGATCGTGAGCACCCCGATCACCGACGTCGCCGAGCCATACGGCAAACTGGTGTATCTGGCAAGCGGTCCGCAGGCTTTTGCCGCCGCCTGCGAGCAGGCCATGAATGCATCGCAGAAGGAACGTGAGTCGCGTGTGGCGGGCATGCGCGAAGTTCTCGGGAAAACCTCCTGGGACGCGACGGCCCGTAAGATGGAAGGATTGATGGAACAGGCGATTCTGAAGAATCGCAACCTGGAGGATGGCATCTTTGTACCGGCAGCCGCGCGCATGAATACACCCAAAGCTTCTCCCAAGACGGTTGTCATTGGCGCGGGCCCCACGGGCTTGAGCGCCGCGTATCACCTCGGCGAAGATGCGGTCCTGCTCGAACAGCATAGCCGCGTGGGGGGCTGGTGCCGCTCCATCGAGGACAAGGGCTTCACCTTCGATTACGCCGGCCACATCATGTTTTCGAACGACCCGTACGTGCACGAAATGTACGCCATGCTGCTGGGCGACAACGTGCACTGGCAGGACCGCGAAGCGTGGATCTACAGCAAGAACGTCTACACGCGCTACCCGTTTCAGGGTGCACTGTACGGGCTGCCGCCCGAAGTGATCAAGGAGTGCATCACGGGCGCCATCGAAGCGCGCTTCGGCTCGCTCGGCAATAAGAAGCCGGCCGCCGTCGCGGCGCCGGTCAAAACCAACGGGCATCGTCCCTCGTCGAGCGCCTCGGACTGCAAGGCCGAATCGATCACCGATTGCTGTGGCGATGGGGTTCTTGAAAGCTCCGCGCCGCTGGGCGTCAACACCGTGTCGGGCGCAGCTTCGTCGGAGCCGCGCAATTTTGAAGAGTTCATCTATAAGGTTTGGGGCTCCGGCATCGCCAGGCATTTTGCGATTCCCTACAACAAGAAGTTGTGGGCCGTGCCGCTGACCGAGATGGAAACTTCCTGGCTGGGCGGCCGCGTTCCGATGCCCGATCTGGAAGAGCTGATCGATGGCGCGCTGACCCCCAAGGGCAAGCCGATGGGACCCAACGCGCGCTTCGGATATCCGCTGAAGGGCGGCTTTCAGGCTTTGATGAGCGGCTTCCTGCCGCACCTGAAGGGCGAGCTGAAGCTGAACACCAAGGTGCGCCGCATCTCGGCCGCGAACCACACCGTCGCGCTGGACGACGGCTCCGAGATTAAATACGAATCGCTGGTCAGCACCATGCCGCTGCCCACGCTGGTGCGCTCGCTGGGCGATGAAGCGCCGGTCGAGATCCGCCAGGCGGCCGCCAAACTGCGGCACGTCTCGGTGCGCTGCGTCAATATCGGCGTGGCCCGTGAAAATTTAACGGAGAAGCACTGGATCTACTATCCGGAAGATTCCATCTTCCACCGCATCTTCGTGCAGGGGAACGCCAGCCCGCACTGCAACCCCAAGGGCGGCTTTGGGCTGACCTGCGAGATCACCTATTCGGAGTACAAGCCGCTGCCGTGCGACGGCGAGGAACTGATCCAGCGCTGCATTGACGACTGCATCAAAGTCGGCTTCTTCAACGCGGACGACAAGATCCTGACCGCCAATCAGGTGGACATGCCCTACGCGTACGTGGTCTACGACCATGGCCGCGCCAAGAGCGTGGCGCAGATCCGCGACTGGCTGGCGCAGCACGACATCCTGCTGGCCGGGCGCTACAGCGAGTGGGAATACTACAACTCGGATCACGCCTTCCTGGCGGGCAAGAATGCCGCCGAAAAGGTGCAAGAGTTGCACGCCCGCAAGGCCGCGGCAAAGCACCCGGCGGTCGAGCCCTGGATGTCGAATATCAACGCGCAGGGCGACTAGGCGAGGAACAGGCCCTCGTATTTCAGGGCGGTCTGGCTCACCGCCCTCTCGATTTGCGCCAGTATGAACCTCACGTGGCCGGCGAAAGACTTAGAGCCTGCTAAAATAAGTGTGGAGGCTTTGTGGCTTCGGCTGCATTGCCTTTTTTCCCCCGATCCGCTTAATCGAGCAACTCTTCCCCTTCACCTATTTCGCGTTCTACTAAAAATGCGCCAACGAACTATCCTAACGTCCGATCGCTCCTCAATCGAGTGAAAATAGTAACCTCGCCAACTGTCGTGGGGGGAAGCACTCCTAAACCCACTTTGCGTGCGAGCGCCGTACTCACCGCAACTGAAAACACCACATCTCCTGCCCGCCATCTGACCATTGCGCAACCAGCCGCGCTCCCAGCAACCGCTCTACATCGGCCGGGGAAGCCTGTGGGGCGTAGCCGTAATAGCGGCTCAAAAACCCGGTCCACCGCGCATTACTCATCAAGCCCAGCGGATCCCATAGCGCCGAGTAGAGCACCAACACACCGGCTTTACCGCGCAGCGCCGCGACGTTGTCCGCCTGGAAGTCGCTGATCTCGTAGAGCCTCATGCCGTGCCGCACGAACCCGTACTCCGGCCTGCGCAGTGCGCTCGCTAGCGGGAACGACGTCGCGATCGTCTCGGCCGGATAACGCTGCTCCACAAACGCGGCGGCCTGCTGCTCGAGTTTGACGAAACTGGTCCAGGCCAGATTATTTTCAAGCGGAAACGGGAACGGCGGGTTCACGAAGATTCCCGCTACCAGCAGCACCGCAAAAACGCCGAAAGCGATGACCCGCAGCTGGCCGAGCCGCCAGATGGCCAGCGCGAACGCGGCATACACGATGGGATAAACCGGCAGCAGGTAGCGCTCCAGCACCGCGCCGCCCAGCACTGAAATCAACACCACATGCAACCCAACAAAGATCCAGGCGACCCGCCAGCCGCGCGTGCGCCATAACGGCAGACGGCGCGTCAGCACCAGCGCCAGCAGCCCGATCACATGCCCGTTGGCCACAAAAGCGTAGTAGCAGCGCCGCACCAGCGCCAACACCAGGCGCACCGGGTGCAGTGGATAGAACACGTTATAGTCGGTGAACTCCGCGTTACCGAAAAGGTGCCCCGTGGCGTGACGCAGCAGCAGCAGCCAGGCGGCCAGCCCCGGTAGCGGCAAAACAAACCAGAGGGCCGCGCGCCAGCGCCGCTCTTTCAGCATCCAGGCGCCGAACAGCATGGGCGCCACGATGCCCGTCTCCTTAACCAGTACCAGTACCGCGCAGACCACCGCGCACGCCGCGATGCGGTCTTCGAGAAACAGCCAGAAGGCCAGCGCGAAGCAGACCATGGCAGGCATGTCGAGCTGCGCCATCATGGCTTGCGAGAAGAACAGCGGGCTTAGCGCCAGCAGCCCGGCGGCCGCAACGGCTGGGATCTCATCAGTCGAATCCGAGGGAGCCAGCTTGCGCGTAATCAGATAGGTGAGCGTCACGCCGGCGGCGGCGAGGCACAACATTGCCACGCGCGTGGCTACGATCGAGTACCCGAACACCCGCCAAACGCCCGCCAGATAGGCCATCACACCCGGCGGGTGCACATTGGGAACGGTCGAATACGGCACCAGCGCGCCGCTGTGAAAAAGATCGAGCGAGGCCGGCACGAACTGCCCCACTTCATCCCAGTAAAACGGCAATGTGAGGAGCGCTGCATGGCTCACCAGCAGAAGCGCCGCCGCCATCACCGCGACCGCGGCCACGCGCCAGCGCCGCGCCATTACTGCACGATAGCGGCGTTACCCTGCGGCTCCAGCCTGATCTCGCCGAAAGCGGCCTCGTACTGGTTCACGTTCTGCGTCAGAACGTTCAGCAGCGCCTTGGCCTGCTGCGGACTGATGTAAATGCCCTGGTAGTTTTGAATCGACACGCTGTCGGCCATCTGGCTGATGGTCCCGAAGGCCAGGAAGAAATCCCACAGGCTCACGCGCACCTGCACGCTGTTGGCATAGGCTTCCCGGTATTCGGGCGTTTTGTCGAGCCGGATAGTGGGCTGCGGTACATTCATAAGCTCCCATCCTGACCCAGGCCGCAGTTCCGGTCAAGTCCGCAAACTTTGGCAGAACCGTTGCATAGGGTCATGCGTCACTAGCAACAAGTGACGGAGGAAATTTTATGAAAACCCAGCCTATCAGCCAGCCGGCCAAGATCGAAGGAACGGCCTACTGTCCCATCTGCACCCACACTGTGCCGGCCACGATTCAGGTCACCGGCAAGCGCACGGCTCGCATGCTGCCCGGTCAAAAGTGCGGCGCTGCTCGTCCGCCCTGGACGCCGGAATTGTGGTGTCAGTACTACAGGCCGCTTAAAGTGCAGCTTGTACGGCCGTCCCGGATTTGCCATAGTTGTGGAGAGCTGCCATGAAGTCTCCCAAAAAGAATCTCTTCGTCGCGGAAGATAAACCCCGCCCGGTGCAGAAGTGCTCGGTATGCGGCGCCTCCGGCAGCGAGGATCATGGCGAATCGCTGTGCTGGGTGTGCCGGCGCCTGAAAATCAGCGCCTGGCGCGACGTCGAGCAGCAGATGCCGGCCCAGGAATAGTTATCCCGGCCCTATGCGGCCAAGCTTTTCCACACTGTAACGACGATGGCATGGGCCACCATGCTGGCACGCACCGAGCGGCTAGACTGCAGCGCGCGCCCATAGAACAGGCCTGCAATGGCGGCGCACAGCGCCACGCGCCAGTTCGGAAACTGCCTGCCATAGTTCAGATGCACCAGCCCAAAACAAGTCGACGCCACCAGCAGGCCTGCGGTGCCGCTGTGGCACCATTGGCTGAGCCAGGTCTGCAGTAGGCCGCGAAAGAAAAATTCCTCGGAATACGCCACCACCCAGAAGACCCCCAACAGCAACGCCGCTACCCGCCACGCCGGCGGTGGATGCGCCGGCAGATGCACCACCTGCAACGCGAAAGCCAAGGGCAGGCCAACTACGCAGAACAGCGCGCTGTAGCGCAGGCCGGTCCATACTTCCCGCGCACTCGGGATGAAACCTAAGCCCGCATCTTCCATGCCGCGCAGCAGCAGCACCGCCAGCACCGCCACGTGGATCAACATCAGATGCCCCAGGATTTCGAGCGGCAGGCGAGGCACCGGCGACGTGTAAAGCGCGCGCAGCACTCCCGACAGCACGGCTGCCGCGAGCAGAACCAGAAAGGTCAGGTCCGTCCACCACACGGGCCGAAGGCGGATGTACCAGAAGCTAACGCCCGCGGCAATCGCCAGCACTGCGCCGCAAGCGGCGAGCCGGAACTCCCCGGTCAGCGTGCTATAGAGAAGATAGGGCGCAAGTCCGGATGCGGTCAGGGCCGTTGCCAGGCGCGGCCGGGACCAGCGGGACAACCGCTGCCGCATCGCGGGCATTCCGGCGGCCAGATAAAAGGCGTACTCGATGAGAAATGCGGCAGCCACCGGAACAGCCACCCAGGCGGGAATGTGTTTGACCCCGGCGTACTGCCAGCCGGCGATTCCCAATGCCACCCAACCAATCCCGAGGGCCCACCAAAAACTGCCCAGTACGGGCATGCGCTTAATCCTAGCATTCGCGTTTGCGACACTCGCCGCGGGCGGCATTGAAGCGCCGCCCGATCTTGCCAAAAAAATTGCCCACCGCGAAAGCGAGACGGCCGCCGAGCGCAATCAATTTGCCTTCCGCCAGACCGTACAGCTCACGGAAATGAGCGATCGCGGCGCGGCCGCGGGCGAATACCGTGAAGTACGGGAAGTGATCTTTTCGCCCGAGCACGAGCGCACCGAGCGCTTCCTCGGCCAGCCCTCCGGCACGCTCAAGCATTTACAGCTCACCGCGGAGGACTTCCGCGATATCCGCGACATTCAACCCTTCGTGTTGACCGAGCAGCTGCTGCCGCTCTATGACACGAAGTTTCGCGGCGAGGAGCGCGTGGGCGACGTCGACTGCTGGGTGCTGCAGGTGCGGCCGCGCCAGATTCTCCAGAACCAGCGTCTGTTCGACGGGCTGCTGTGGGCCAGCAAGCAGGATTATTCCGTGGTCAAAAGCGAAGGGCAGGCCGTGCCGCAAGTCATCCATCTGAAATCCGAAAACCTCTTTCCACACTTCACGACGCTGCGCCGTTCAGTGCGCGAGGGCTGGTGGTTTCCGGCCGAAACGTACGCTGACGACACGCTGCCTTTCCGCACAGGGCCGCTGCGTATCCGGCTGCGCATTCGTTATATGGGCTATCAGAAGTTCGGCGCCGAGACTGCCGTAACGTTTGACAAGTAGCTATTCGCACGCCCTTAGCTCTGAAGGCAAAGGACTTTTGACTAAACTGGGTACGTGCAAGATCCCTTGGCCGACTATCCCGTGGTCACCACCATACCCGTTGCGTGGGGCGAGCAGGATGCGTTCGGGCACGTCAACAACATCTACTATTTCCGCTGGTGCGAATCGGCGCGCATCGAATATGGCGAACGCATCGGGCTGTTGGGCATGCACCGGGACCGGAATATCGGCCCGGTCATCGCGCAAATAGGCTGTAATTTCCGGCAGCCGGTAGTGCATCCCGATACCGTTCGCGTAGGCGCACGGGTTTCCCGCCTGGGACGCACCAGCCTGACCATGGAGCATTTGATCGTATCGGAGAAGCTGGGCGTTGTGGCCGACGCCAGCAGCGTGCTGGTGCTCTACGACTACGGCAGCAGCCAGCCGTATGAAATTCCCGAAGCCATGCGGCGCGCCGTGAACCAACTGCAGAAGCCCGCGTAGAGGAGAGACAGGAAACGATGCGAATGGAGCTCTGGTTGTGGATTGTGTTAATCGGCGGCGCGCAGGCCGCGCAAGTGGGCGGCAGCCCGCAAGCCGCGCAG
>DOZZ01000218.1:18368-24201 GCA_003517725.1 Bryobacterales bacterium
CGCAAGCCGCGCAGTCGACGGAAATCGGGCCCTTAACCTTACAGGATGCGCTCGATCGTGCACGCGCTTATAACCAGCAGTTTCTGGCCGCCGGCCTCGCCGTGGCTTCGGCGCATGAAGACCGTGTGCAGGCCAAGGCCGCCCTGCTGCCATCCCTGAGCGCGCTCAACCAGTACATCTATACCGAAGGCAACGGAACGCCTTCGGGCGTTTTCGTGGCCAACGACGGCGTGCACATCTACAACGAGCAGGCCGTCGTACACGGCGAACTGTTTTCGCTAACGCACCAGGCCGACTACCGGCGGGCCCGCGCGGCCGAGGCCGTGGCGCGCGCCAAGCTCGATGTGGCACGCCGCGGGCTGGTCGCCACCGTGGTGCAAAACTACTACGGGGTCGTCACCGGTCAGCGGCATCTCAAAAACGCACAGGCCAGCCTGGACGACGCGCTGCGCTTTCTTGATATTTCGCAAAAGCAGGAAGCCGGCGGCGAAGTGGCGCATGCCGACGTGGTGAAGGCGCAGCTGCAGGTGGAACAGCGCAAGCGCGACTTGATGGACGCGCAGGTGAACGCCGAGAAAGCCCGCATGGCACTGGGCGTGATGCTGTTCGCCAACATCGACCAGACCTACAGCGTGGCCGATCAGATGAGCGCCGAAGCCACGCTGCCGTCCATTGAAGAGATCCGCGCCGCGGCCATCGCGCGCAATCCGGACATTCGCGCCGCGCAGGCCAGCGTCGAGGAGACGGGCTTCGCGGTCAAGGTCGCGCGCGGCGCCTACTACCCTTCGCTGGTCTTCGATTATTTCTATGGCATCGACGCCAACGTGCTGGCGGCGCGCGGACCCGACGGACGTCAGAACCTCGGCTATGCGGCGCAGGGAACAGTGACCGTGCCGGTCTGGAACTGGGGCGCCACGCGCAGCAAGGTGCGCCAGGCGCAGTTGCAACAGCAGCAGGCGCGGACCGAGCTGATGCTGGCGCGGCGCTGGCTGCAGGCCGGCATCAGCAGCTCTTACCTCGAGGCGCAGGCGGCGCGCGGCCAGCTTGACTCATTGCGCAGCTCGCAGCAACTGTCCGCCGAGAGCCTGCGCCTGACCATCCTGCGGTATCAGGCCGGCGAGGCCACGGCGCTTGAAGTTTCGGACGCGCAAAGCACGCTGGCGCAGGCTCGCAACGCGTATGATGACGGGCTGGCGCGCTACACCGTGGCGCTCGCCGGTATCCAGACCTTGACCGGAAAAATCTGACCATGCAAACAACGTGGATCTGCACCTTGAGCCTGACGGCAACGCTGTTGCTGACCGGATGTTCCAAGAAGAAGGAAACCGAAGAGGAGCCGGCGCTGCCGGTGCGCGTGACTGCGGCGCGCATCGATTCGGTCCAGCGGGTTATCAACGCCGAAGGCATTCTGCGCGCGCTCGACCAATCGGCCGTGATGCCCAAGATCAGCGCGCCGGTCAGTAAGTTCTACGTCAATCGCGGCGACCATGTGCGCCGCGGGCAAGTGCTCGCAACACTCGAGAATCGCGACTTGGCCGCGGGCGTGGTGGATGCGCGCGGCAGCCTGGAGCAGGCGGCGGCGAGTTATCGCAACGTCTCTAGCGCGACGGTTCCCGATGAGTTGGTGAAGGCGCAGTCCGACGCGGATGCCGCGCGCAAGGCTCGCGATGCGGCCATGATCGTGGTCCAGAGCCGCACCAAACTATTGCAGGAGGGCGCCATCGCCAAACGCCTGGTGGATGAGGCGGCCGTGGCTTACGTGCAGGCCGACAGCAACTATCAGACGGCGCAAAAACATCTGGAATCGATGCAGAGCGTCGGCCGGCAAGAGGAAGTCAAGACCGCGGCCGGCGGTATGGATTCGGCGCGCGGCAAGTTTCAGGCGGCCCAGGCGCAGTTGCAGTACTCGCAAATCCGCAGCCCCATTTCCGGCGTTATTGCGGATCGCGCCATCTTCGCGGGTGAAATGGCCGCCGCTGGATCCGCGCTGCTGACCGTCATGGATATTTCGAGCGTCATCGCGCGCCTGAATATCCCGCAGGCGCAGGCCGCGTTCATCAAACGCGGTCAAAGCGCGACCGTAGCCGCGACCGATAGCGATATCCAGGTGGTTGGCCGGGTCACGGTGGTGAGCCCGGCGGTGGACCCGCAGACCACCACGGTCGAGGTCTGGGTCCAAGCGCCCAATCCCGGCGAGCGCCTGCGCCCCGGCGGCACCGTCAAGGTGGCGATCCAGGCCGGCGTCGTGACGAATGCCATCGTCGTCCCGGCCGCGGCCATCCTCCCGGCGCAGGAAGGCGGCTCGGCCGTGATGGTGGTGGGCGCGGACAGCCTGGCTCACGAACATAAGGTGGAGATCGGCGTGCGCGACGGCGATAAGGTGCAGATCCTCAGCGGCGTCGACGCCGCCATGCGCGTCGTGACCGAGGGCGGCGTGGGTCTGGCCGGCGGCGCCAAAGTGGAAGTGGGACATGCTGAGAAAGCCGGAGAGAAAGGTAAAGGCGAGAAGAAGAAGGGCGCCAAGGACGAAGACGATAAGGCCAAGGACGGCGAGAAATGAACAAAGCCGACGACGCTCGCCAGCCCGCCCCCGCAGCGGAACCCGAACACTGGACGGCGCTGCACGCCAAGCCCATCATCTTCGTCATCCTGACGCTGATCGCCAGTGGCGTCTATCTGGCCTTCACCATTCCGGTCTCAGTCTTCCCGTCCACCAATTTTCCGCGCATCGTCATTGGCGTGGATAACGGCGTCGCGCCTATCGACCAGATGCTGGTCTCGGTCACGCGCCCCATCGAAGAAGCTGTCAACAGCGTGCAGGGCTTGCAGCGCGTGACGTCGATCACCAGCCGCGGCTCGGTGGAAGTGGACCTCTTCTTCGCCTGGAATGTGGACATGTTCGAGACCCTCGCGCGCGTCAATTCGGCGCTGGCCCGGGTGCAGACGACCCTGCCGCCGGGCGCCAAGGTCACGGCCAATCCGCTGACCTTCGCGGTCTTCCCGATCATCGGCTACAGCCTGACCTCCGACACCATTCCTCAGACTCGTCTGTGGGAGATCGCGACCTACGACGTCAAGCCGCGCCTGAACCAGTTGAACGGCGTCTCCACCGTGATCATCCAGGGCGGACAGGAACCGGAGTTTGAGATCCGTCCCGATCCCGCCAAGCTGCTCGAGACGGGCGTTACCGTACCGGGTTTGCTGGACGCGGTCAAAAATAGCAACCTGATCGATTCGCCAGGCCTGATCGAGAGTAATCACCAGCTCGTGCTGAGCCTGGTGAGCGGGCAGGCGCGCACGCCGGACGAGATCGCCAACATCGTGGTCAAGAGCACTACCGCCGGTATACCGATCCGCATTGGCGACCTTGCGGCGGTGGGCAATTCCATCAAGCCCGTCTATACCTCGGTCACGGCCAACGGCAAGCCCGCCGTATTGTTGAACATCAACCGCCAGCCCGACGGCAACACCGTCACCATCGCCAACGAAGTGCATGCCGAGATGGATGCCATCCGGCGCACGCTGCCGCGCGGCGTCGCGGTCGAGCCGTTCTATGACCAGTCGGAGATTGTCCATGACTCGATCAAAAGCGTGCGCGATGCCATCCTGATCGGCCTGGTGCTGGCCTCCATCATCCTGGTGCTATTTCTGCGCGATTGGGGCACGTCGCTGGTGGCCGGCATGGTGATTCCCGCGACCATCGCGGTCACCTTCATCGCGCTGCGGCTGATGGGCCAGACCTTCAACCTGATGACGCTGGGCGGCCTGGCCGCGGCCGTCGGGCTGGTGATCGACGACGCCATCGTGGTGGTGGAAAACATCGTGATGCACCGCGATGCGGGGCAATCTCGCGCTCAAGCCATCCGCAGCGCGTTGGCTGAGATTACGCGGCCGCTGGTAGGCTCGACCATCACGCCGATCGTGGTGTTTCTGCCGCTGGTCGCGATCACCGGCGTCACCGGGGTCTTCTTCCGCGCGCTGGCCGTCACGGTGGGCACGGCGCTGTTGACCTCGCTGGGCCTGGCGCTCACCTGGACGCCCACGTTGAGCCACTATTTCATGCGCCAGAAGCGCAAAGAGCCGCGCGCCGGAGCAGCGGAAACCGCACCCGCCGTTTCGGAAAAGCACGAAACCAAGGGCTTCCTGGGGCGTGTTGTGAAATCCTACGACCGCATTCTGCGTTTTGCGCTGGCGCACGGCGCGGCCCTCGCCGTGGCGCTGGTGGTGCTGATCGCCGCCTCGTATTTCTGCTATCGCGGCCTCGGCTCCGACCTGCTGCCCGAAATGGACGAAGGCGGCTTCATCATCGACTACATCATGCCCGCCGGCTCGTCGCTAGCGGAAACTAATACTGTAATCACCGGCGTGGAATCGATGCTGAAGACCATTCCCGAAGTGGAGAATACTTCGCGCCGCACCGGCCTGCAATTGGGCCTGGCGCAAGTGACCGAGGCCAACACGGGCGACGTGACAGTGCGCCTCAAACGCAAGCGCAGCCGCCCCGGCCAAGAAGTGATCGCCGACGTTCGCGCCAAAGTGAAGGATCGTTACCCGCAACTCGACGTCGAATTCATCCAGCTGCTGCAGGACATGATCGGAGACCTGACCAGCGCGCCCGAGCCGATTGTGGTCAAGATGTTCGCGCAAGATCCGAATCTGCTGAAAACCTGGGCCATGAAAGCCGGCGACGAGCTCAAGAAAATCAACGGCGTGGTGGACGTGCTGAACGGCATCGACAATACTATCAGCGGCCCGGCCATCACTTTCAAGGTGGATCCGGTGGTCGCGGCGCGCGCCGGCTTCACGCCGGAAGAGATTGAGCTCGACGCCAGCGCCATCATCCAGGGCGAGCCCACCACCATGCCGGTGGTGGTGAACGACCGCGCCTACACCATCCGCGTGCGTTATCCCGATGAAGCGCGCCAGTCTCTCGACACCATTCGCGACACCATGCTGGTCAGCGCCAGTGGCAAGAGCGCCACGCTGGGCACGCTCGCGACGCTGCTGGAGTCGCCGGGGCAAACCGAAATCCGCCGCGAAAATCTGCAGCGCAATGTCGCGGTGACGGGGCGTTTGGAGGGCCTGGACCTCGGCGATGCGATGACGTCGGTGAAGAAAGCCATTGCCGGCCTGCGCCTGCCGCCGGCCATTCGCGTGGAGTACGGCGGCGCGTACCAAGAACAGCAGCGCTCGTTCCACGATTTAGTCACGGTGCTGGTGCTGGCGGTAATTCTGGTCTTCACGGTCCTGCTGTTCGAGTTCGGCAACTTCGCCGCGCCGGTGGCCATCGTTTCCTCCGCGCTGCTCTCCACGTCCGGCGTGTTTCTGGCCCTGCTGATCACGCGCACCACGTTCAACATCTCGTCGTTTATGGGCTTGATCATGGTAATCGGCATCGTGGCGAAGAACGGCATCCTGCTATTAGATGCGGACCAGCGTTTCCGCGCCGAAGGGCTGGGCGCGGTAGACGCGATGGTGCAAGCCGGCGAGCGCCGCCTGCGCCCCATTCTCATGACGGCACTGGCAACAGTAGCGGGCATGATCCCACTGGCCCTGGCGCTGGGCGCTGGTTCACAGATGTTGCAGCCGCTGGCGATTGCGGTAATCGGCGGCGTGGCTGCGTCGATGGTGCTGTCGCTGGTGGTGACGCCGACGGTCTACTATTTTCTGGCCGACCGCGGCGTCAGGCAGGAGGGGAAACCCGAGACGGCTGAGGTGCCGGCGCTGCGCTGAGAAACCGCCACCATCTTGTAAGTATCAGTGTCGCAAGCAGCATGCTATATTCAGCCACGGAATTCTGATTCTGGTGGGACCAACAGGGACCAACAGGGAC
>DOZZ01000271.1:0-424 GCA_003517725.1 Bryobacterales bacterium
TGCTGCCAAAAAGCTGTCAATCAGGCGCCGGCGACCTGCGTGCAGTAGCGCTACACTGGCTTCGATGAGCTCTGCCACACCGGAACAGGCCAGTCTGATTTTGCAGCTGTATGAAGCCCGCCGCGAGCCGCGCCTGCGGGAAGCCCGCCAGTGGTTCGCCGCGCATTACAAGCAGGTGGCGAATTGGGACGATCATCTGCTGCTGTGCCCCGCCGGGTCGGAGCAGGATGCTTCTTTTCGGATGGTCACCAGCTACTGGGACATGGCAGCCAGCTTCGTGAACAGCGGCGCGCTCGATGCCGAACTGTTCTACCGCAGCGGACTGGAACTGCTGTTTGTGTGGGAGCGGGTGCGCGACGCCGTGCCGGCTATCCGCCAGGTGCGCAAGAATCCGCTGTTCTGGGAAGATTTTGAAAAAGTGGCG
>DOZZ01000271.1:592-5960 GCA_003517725.1 Bryobacterales bacterium
CGCGGATAACACCTTCGCGATTTCTTGAGGCTCGGCCTCGGAAAATGCTTGCGATCAGCGGACGTTTCCTGTAGGATTCAACCCTCGCGCCTCCCTAACTCGGCCCCTGACCGGTGCGTATGAAGGAGAATCATGAGGCTTTCCGCAAGGGCCCGGCAGGTGACCGCGATGCTGTTAACCGCCGTTCTTTTCCTGCTCGCCAGCGGCTGCAAGGTCAGCAAAGTTCAAAAGCTGGATGTGAGCCAGGTGCAGCAGCCCCAGCGGGAACGCCTGGTCGGGATCACGACGAAAGCCGGCGCCGAAGTCAGCTTTGATCGGCCCGGCGGCACAATTAGTCAGGAGAAGATCGAAGCCAGGGTCAAGGCTGCGCCTTACAGCATCGCGCTGCAGGACGTTCAGCGCCTGTGGGTGGAGCGACAGGGGACCTCCGCGTCGCGTACCATCGGGCTTACGGTTTTGATTGCGGCCGCGGCATTCGGCACGCTGCTGACCGTGGCCCTGCTCACCAAACAATCCTGCCCCTTCGTGTATTCGTGGGATGGGACGCGCTACGTTTTTGACGCCGAACCTTACGGCGGCGCCATCACACGAGGCCTCGAGCGTGACGACTACTCGGAGCTGGAGCATCTGCGCGCAGAGAACGGCGTGTACCGCCTGCTGCTGACGAATGAAGTGGACGAGACACAGTACACCAACCTGATGGAGCTGTTGGTGGCCGATTACGCCCGCGGTTCGCGCGTGGTTTCCGATGAGCACGGCGCGCTGCGGACGTACACGCAGATCCAACAACTCAGTGCGGCGCGCGATCGCTATGGCAACGATCTGCTGCCGTGGCTGCTGGCGACGGACCGTAAGATCTGGGAACCGGACACCGTCGCGGGGCCGGACGGCAGCTTGCGGCAGGAGGTGGTGCTGACCTTCCCCAAACCGGAGAACGCCACCCAAGTCACGCTGATCGCCAACGCCGCCACGGGCCTCTGGGGCTCTTACATGATCAAGAGAATCGTGGAGCTGCATGGGCGCGATTCAGCGGCCTGGCTGGCATCCCTCGACAGCGATCCGGCGGGACAGCAGGCCATCCATGCCTGGGGCGAGCGCGAGGGCACCTACCGGTTGCCGATCGAAGTGGAAGAGGCGGCAGGCTGGGTCGTGCGGGGCGCGCTGCCGAACGGCGGGCCGCTGCTGGCGGAGGACCGGGCCATCGTGCTGGACGTCAGCCGCGTGCGCGGTTCGCAGCTGCGCCTGCGCCTGCGGCCGCCGGTGGGCTTTTGGGCTTTCAACTCCTTCGCGCTGGCGTCGGGCGCCGGTGAAGCCGTGAGCGTCGTGCGAGTGGCCGCCAGCTCCGCGCGGACGGCTGACGGAAGGGACATTCGCAGCGATCTTGCGACCACCGACAACCGGTACTATCCAATGCCCGACAACACCGACCAGGCCGAGATCACTTTCCGTGCGCCGGCAGCCAAGGCCGGGCAGGAGCGCACCGTATTCCTGCACAGCCGGGGATGGTATCAACTTCATCTGCGCAACAAAGATGCACCGGATCCGGTCACGCTCAGCAAGATCCTGACGGTGCCGGGCGCGGCGGTGCAATTTGCCGCGGACCGCTTCGCGGAGTGGGGTCCAGGGGTCCGGCGGTAGGACGGGGCTTGCGTTGGGCCCTTGCGTGGTAAACTGGCTCTTATGCGCTAAGCGCATTTTCCCTGCCCGAGGGCGTCTTACAACCAGCGCCCGCCGGTTCAGTCGTGACAGGACTGCAACCGAAAATTTACAAAATCGAGGATTTTCTAATGAGAAAACTCTTTTCCCATGGGTTGTTCGTGTTTGCCGGAGTGGTTGCCGCACCGGCCGCTGTAACGCACGCAGACACTCGCGACTGGGACATGAGGAAACATCAAACGACGGATCCGCGCCTGCATTTGCTTCAAAAGTTCTTCAAACACAGGGTTTGTCCCGCAGCCGAACTAGCTCAGGATTTTCTGACCGAAGCCGACACCTTCAAGCTTGACTGGCGTCTGCTTCCGAGCCTCTCGGTAATTGAGAGCGGCGGCGGTAAGTCATGCAAAAGAAACAACATGTTCGGCTGGCGAAATGGGCTGGCGGCTTTTCCGTCGTTCCGCGCCGGCATCCATCACGTGGCCTTTACGCTGGCGCGGGCCAGCTACTACCGGAATAAGTCGCTGGATAAGCTGCTGGCGACGTATAACCCCAATGCCGACTATGGCAAGAACGTAAAGAACGTAATGCGGAGCATTTACCCGTCCGCAACCGTACCGCTTTCGTTCCGCCCCGCCTAAGCACTTGCGCCTGTAGCGGCCAACCCGCTACAGGCTTTTCCAATCCCTCCCCCCCTAATCCACCCCAAATTGACACCTGTTTGGCAGGTCCGCTATATTGACTTGACATACTGTCTCACTAGTGGCGGACTGTTCCCAAAAATAAATTGGTGGCGCTGCGGTGAGCACGGTGGACCTGGAGCGAAGGTAACATGCCTGAAGATCCCATTGGTGCTAGCCCCGAAGGCGAACCCCGTCCTCCGGAGAACGAGTACGAGCATCTCCTGGAGGACTACGGCCATTTCGTGCCCCCCTCGGAACATCAGATCCTGCGCGGCCGCATCCTTAAGATCACGCCAAAAGAGGTAATCGTCGACTTCGGTTCGAAGTCCGAAGGCCTGGTACCGATCCTTCAGTTCCAGAACCCCGCGGGTGAAGTACGGGTCAAGGTGGGCGACGAGATCGACGTGATGGTGGACCACGGCGAGCCGGTTGAAGGCTACGTGCTGCTATCGCATGAAAAAGCCGCTCACGTGCGCGTCTGGGAGGAACTCGAGAAGGCGCACACCGAGCAACTGGCAATCTTGGGCCGAGTGGTAGAGCGCGTGAAGGGCGGCCTTTCGGTGGACGTCGGCGTTATGGCCTTCATGCCCGGCTCGCAGGTTGACGCGCGGCCCGTGCGCAATCTGGACCAGTTCATCGGTCAGGACGTGCCCGTAAAGGTGATCAAGCTCAACCGCCGGCGCGGCAACGTGGTGGTTTCGCGCAAGGCCGCGGTGGAGGAGCAGGTGGTCCAGATGCGCCAACTCACACTCGAGCAGGTGCACGAGAACAGCGTGCTCACCGGCACGGTCAAGAATCTGACGGACTACGGCGCTTTTGTGGATCTGGGCGGCATCGACGGCTTGCTGCACGTGACCGATATGTCATATGGGCGGATCTCGCACCCGTCCGAGATGATCAGCCCCGGCGATCAGGTCACGGTGATGGTGCTGAAGTTTGAGCCAGGCAAAGATCGCATTTCGCTGGGCATGAAGCAGTTGATACCCGACCCTTGGCAGGGCATCGAGCAGCGCTACACGCCGCAGAGCCGCGTCGTGGGCCGCGTCGTGAACGTCGCGGATTACGGGGCGTTCGTGGAACTGGAGCCGGGCGTCGAGGGGCTAATCCACGTCAGCGAAATGACGTGGTCACGGCGCATGAAGCATCCCTCGAAACTGGTGAAGCCGGGCGACCAGGTGGAAGCCGTCGTTTTGGACATTCACCCCAAGGAGCGCCGCATTTCGCTGGGGCTGAAGCAACTGGAGGCCAACCCGTGGAGCACCATCGACCAGCGCTATAGCGTCGGTTCGGTGGTGGAGGGGCGGGTCCGCAACATGACCGAATTCGGCGCCTTCATCGAAATCGAGGAAGGCATCGACGGGCTGGTGCACGTCTCGGATCTTTCGTGGACCAAGCGCGTGAAGCACCCCTCTGAAATTTTGCGCAAAGGCTCGGTGGTGCAAGCCGTGATTCTGGCCATCGACGCCGCCCATAAGCGCCTGTCTTTAGGCATCAAGCAGTTGCAGCCGGATGCCTGGGACCTTTACTTTCAAAACCACCACGTCAACGAGCAGGTGACCGGCCGGGTGTGCCGCCTGGCCAGCTTCGGCGCCTTCGTCACGCTGGCCGAGGGCGTGGAAGGGCTGTGCCATTTCTCGGAAGTTCCGGGGCATTCGGGGCGCAAATCGGACCCCGCGCCGCTGGCGGTGGGCCAGGAGATCACCTTCAAGATCATCCGCATGAGCGAAGCCGAAAAGAAGATCGGCCTCAGCATGAAGGAAGTGGCCGGGGAGCAGGAACGCGCCCGTTTTGGAGACTACCAGCGGCATGCCGCGGCTGCCAGTTCCGGGCTCGAGTTTTTTATCACGCCGCCCGAATAAATGCCCGCCTTTTATTTTTTCCATTTGCCAAATTGCGTCTTCCACTGCGATACTGTGAATTCTCTGTAATCGCTTGAGGCGAATCATTTTAGAAAGGACTGCGGATGACCAAAGCGGATCTGATCGAAGAAGTATCCCGCGTTGTGGAGATGACCCGCAAAGAGTCTGAGATCATCGTCGAAGCAATTTTCGACAGTATTGTCCGCTCCCTGCGTTCGGGCGACAAAATCGAAATTCGCGGTTTCGGCAGCTTCCGCACCCGCCAGCGCCAGCCCCGCGTTGGACGCAACCCCAAGACCGGCACGCGCGTCGAAGTACCGGCCAAAAAGATTCCGTATTTCAAGCCCAGCAAAGAGTTGAAGGACGTGGTGAACCACTCGGCGAACGCGTCGAACCCCGAGCCGGATAACGCGTCGCACTGATGCTGGGCGAACTGGTCGCGGAATTTTTCGGAACGCTGATCCTGCTGCTGTTCGGAAATGGCGTGGTGGCCATGGTGGTGCTGTTTGGCAACGGCGTGCCGGGCGAAGTAGTCAACGGCGGCTACACCAACATCACGCTGGGCTGGGGACTGGGCGTCACCATGGGTGTCTACGTGGCGGGCAGAATCTCAGGCGCGCATCTGAACCCCGCCGTGACCATACCCTTGGCCATCTATCGCGGCTTTCCGTGGCGCAAGGTCGGCCCGTATATCGTGGCGCAGGTGGCCGGAGCGTTCTGCGGCGCGGCGCTGGTCTACTGGAACTACCGCCCGGCCTTCCTGAAAGTCGATCCGCTGCTGGACCACACGGCCGGCGTCTTCACCACCTTTCCGGCTTTCCCGCAGGTGCCGTTTGCGGGTCTGCTGGACCAGACCATCGGCACGGCACTGCTGTTATTCATGATTCTGGCCATCACGGATGAGCGCAACGCGCCGCCCCAAGCCAACACGGCGCCGCTGTTCATCGGGCTGATCGTGGTGGTGATCGGCATGGCCTTCGGCGGCATGCACGGTTATGCCATCAACCCCGCGCGCGATTTCGGACCACGGCTGTTCACGGTGGTCGCCGGCTTCCAGAATAATGGCTTAACCGACGGCTCGCGGGTGTTCTGGGTGCCAATCGCCGGGCCGATTTTAGGCGGCATCATCGGCAGCGCCGCATACGACTTCGGCGTGCGCCGTTTCCTGCCGGC
>DOZZ01000017.1:0-15607 GCA_003517725.1 Bryobacterales bacterium
CGTGCAACTCAATGGACGGGAATTGCAGGCCGGTAGCGATGGTGTTTTGCCACCCGTTGAAGGGCTTTCGGTCCGAGCCGGCCATCTCCGCTTAGCCCCGAAAACGATCACCTTCGTAACGTTCCCGGATGCGGGCAACAAAGCTTGTCAATAGTGTCCCTGACCGCTCCGAGGCGGGAAGGAACCGGATGCAGCCGTGCGCGAGCATTTCGGTAATTTAGGTCTGACAGCCTTTTCGCAAGAGCGGCGAAAAGGAGTCAGACCCGGGCCCTTTGCTGCTTGATTGATGTAAAGACCTTATGAAATTGGGAACCAAAAGATCTCCGCAGATTGAAAGCTGCACTGCCGGCGAGCGCTCTGGGGTCTAGTGCTTGATCTGGACCAGGTCTTCACCCGAGTCGGCGTCTTCATCGCCTACAACAATCGAGTAAATCGCGTCCAATTTGTCCTGTAGATGGCTGTTCAGCTGTTCGAGTTGGCGAATGCGGTCGAGCAGTTCCTGTTCGTTGGGCACACATCTATTCTGCCAAAGTTCGAAAACACACACCGTGTCTGAGGTCCCGCTTTACAACGGCGGAGAAAGATTAAAAAATCTTAGTATGCAGATGTTTGGTAACACCGTCCGCGCCGATGGTTTTGATACCCGTCATGTGGTTACACGTGTACACTCGCCAGCCGAGGCCAAAGCCCTGCCGCGTGGCGCGGTGGTCGGCGATCTGCACGGTGGCGTGACGTTCAGCGACGCCGTCGCCAACGTGCTCGAGCAGCGCAGCCACACCGGCTGGTTGCAGATGAAAACCAACGGGTTGCAAGGCACCCACTGGACCGTAATCGTTTTAAACCGCTAGCTTTCCAGCAGAACGGAACGCCTTGCCTCGTAGTCCAGGCACTTTTTGATGGTATCCCAAAGCTGCCGGGGCGTGAACGGTTTATAGAGCAACGCGCAAAGGCTCTCCAGATCGCCGAAGATGTCTCGCGGACTGAAGCCGGTCATCAGGATCACGTTCGAGTGCGGCTTGATCTTGAAGATCTGATGCATCATGTCGATGCCATTCATCAGTGGCATGGCGAAATCCGACAGGATCAGGGCAATCGCGTCGTGCCGGTCGCGAAAGATGTCGAGCCCTTGCTTGCCGTTCTCGGCCAAAATCGGGTCGAAGCCGTGCAACTCCACTACCTTCTTACAGATAGAACGAATCAGCGGTTCATCGTCGACTACCAAAATACCCGTCGGTTCCTGTGGCATGGGGAGACAGTCTTCACCCTAGCACGCCGGCGCCCGCCATGTGCTAATCTAGTGGTTTCGCAACATGGCTAACCATTTATCAGCTCTTAAGCGCGTCCGGCAGGAAGAGCGCCGCACCGTCGTTAATCGGCGCACCAGGACCCGTCTGCGTCACCAGATCCGCGCGATGCGCCGCGCCTTGACGTCCAAGGATGGCGACGGCGCCACCAAACTGCTGCCCGCGACGTTCTCGGTTATCGACCGGTCGGCCAAGGCCGGCGTGATCAAGAAGAACACCGCCGCGCGCTACAAGTCACGCCTGCACGCGCGCGTCAAGACCCTTACGGGCCAACACGCCGCTTAGTTTCTCCACCAGCGTCCTCCGACGCCAAGCTCCTGGTTGTAAGATGAAAAACATGTCCAAGGGCCTGATTGAAGTTGCGTGCCCGTGCTGCCAGGCGGTCCTAAAGATCGACCCCGAAACCAGCGCCGTCATCACCCATAAGTTGCCGGAAAAACCACCGCCGGTGGAAGATCTGGCCGCCGCCGTCGCCAAGCTGAAGGGCGAATCCGGCCGGCGCGAGGAGGTCTTCCAGCGCAACGTCGAGGCCACCCGCTCGCACGGCGCGGTGCTGAGCCGCAAATTCGACGAGCTGCTGAAACAGGCCAAGGAAGATCCGTCGGAGCGGCCGCCGGTGAATCCCTTCGACCTCGACTAGCGTTTGCCGATTCCGCCTTACTTGCCGCCGATTCAGTACGTTCAGACGGCGCCCCCGCAAAGCCGCCAGAGCCACACGCCGACCGGCGACATCCGCACGCTCCCGCACTTCCACTCGCGCTATTTGAAGACCGATCGCGACGTGCTGATCTACCTGCCGCCCGGTTATCAGACCGATCGCGGGCGCCGCTACCCGGTCTTATATCTGCAGGACGGGCAGAACGTGTTCGATGGCGCGACCGCGTTCCTTTCCGGCCAGGAGTGGCGTGTCGACGAGACGGCCGAGACCCTGATCCACAGCGGACAGATCGAACCCGTGATTGTGGTCGCGATCTACAACGCGGGCAAAGAGCGCATCGACGAATACACGCCCAGCGCCGACTCCAGCGTGCACCAGGGCGGCAAAGCCCGGCTCTACGGCAAGATGCTGGTGCATGAATTGAAGCCGCTGATGGACGCGCAATACCGCACGCTGCCCGACGCGGCGCACACCGGCGTCGGCGGTTCTTCGCTGGGCGGTCCGCTGTCGCTCTACCTGGGCCTGACCTATCCCAAGGTGTTCGGGCGGCTGGCGGTGCTGTCACCCTCGCTGTGGTGGAATCACCAGGACATCATTCATCGCTACGAAAAGTTGCGGCACAAGTTGCCGCTGCGTATCTGGCTCGACACCGGCACCAATGAGGGCCGCAATCCCGAGCGCGTCACGGCGGACGCGAGACGCTTCCACGACGTGCTGCGGCAAAAAGGCTGGCGCGATGGCTCGGACCTGGCCTACCTGGAGGCCGAAGGCGCGGCCCACAATGAACACGCCTGGGCCGAGCGCATGGACAAGGCCCCGCTCTTTCTGTATCCGGCTAGCTAACATGCTGCGCATCCACCTGATCTCAACCGGCGGAACGATCGAGAAGACTTACTCGGAACAGACTGGCTCGGTCGAGAACACAGGCAGTAAGATCAACCGCTATTTGCAGCAGCTACGCCTGCCCGACGCGCGGGTGGAAGCCAGGCACCTGATGAACAAGGACAGCCTCGACATGACCGAACAGGACCGCGAACAGGTGCTGACGGCGGTAGAAGAATGTCTGGCGGACGGCGCGCCGATCGTGATCTCGCACGGTACCGACACTCTCGTGGAAACGGGGTTGTATCTGAAAGGCCGCCTGCACGGACTGCGGGTGCCGATCATCTTCACCGGGGCCATGACGCCACTCGGCTTCGAGCGCTCCGATGGGTTACAGAACCTGACGGAAAGCCT
The DNA here is from genome assembly GCA_003517725.1 of Bryobacterales bacterium. Taxonomy (GTDB): domain Bacteria; phylum Acidobacteriota; class Terriglobia; order Bryobacterales; family Bryobacteraceae; genus DOZZ01. The sequence goes on from DOZZ01000017.1 coordinate 3,199, forward strand.
GCTGGCGGCGCGCCTGCTGCCGCCCGGCATTTACCTGGCGATCCACAACCAGGTCTTCCCGATCAACGCCGTGCGCAAAGACCGCGAGCTGGCGCGCTTTCTTCCTAAATAAACCCGATACGCCTACGACGCCTTTTTGTGCGCCAGCCGGCTACAAGCATTGCCCGCGCCTTCGGGGTCAAGCTTGTCTTTTTCGATGTAGTCGATCTTGCCGTCCTTGTCGATCACGAAAGTCACGCGATAGGCCATGCCGCGATTCGGAATCAGCACGCCATATTCGGTGGCTACCTTGCGATCCGCAAAATCGCTCAGCAGCGGGAAGGTCAGTTTCAACTGCTCGGCAAAAACTTTCTGCGACGGGGAATTATCGGTACTGACACCGAACATGGCGGTGTCGCTCTCATCAAATTTGGCGTGACCAGCCTGGTACGCCGTCATTTCCTTGGTTCAACCACCGGTGAAAGCGGCGGGGAAAAACGCCAGCACCACGTTCTTCCTGCCGCGGAATTCCGACAGCGTAACCTTCTTGCCGTCGGTCGAAGGCAGGGTGAAATCAGGCGCCTTATCGCCGACCTTGAGCGTGCTCGAAGGCGGCGCGGCGGTCTGTGCCGACACGGCAGTTGCGGCAACCAGCAGCAGCCAGAGACGCTTGCGCATGGAAACCTCCTTAAAACGTGAGCCTATCACACTGGCCGGCGCGGCAATGCGCGCACTAGCTTACCGCGCGCTGCATCCCGGACGCCCGGACTACCATCCAAACGGGATGGCTACAGCAAAGATCGTTCGCTTTCACGCTTTGGGAGGGCCCGAGGTTTTGCAGTTGGAAGAGCTGCCCGTTCCGGAGCCCGGCAACGGCGAGGTGCGCCTGCGGGTGGCGGCCATCGGCCTGAACCGCGCCGAGGTGATGTTCCGCCAGGGCCACTATTTAGTAGAACCGAAGCTGCCCTCGAACATCGGCTATGAGGCCGCCGGCGTGGTGGAAGCGGTGGGCCCGGACGTCGACAAAGGTTTGCTTGGAAAGAAATTTAGCACCGTACCGTGCTTCTCGCCCGCGCAGTATGGCGTCTATGGCGAGGTCGCGATTGTGCCGGCCTATGCCTTGGCTGCTTATCCGGAAGCCTTGTCGGCAGCTGAGGCCGCCTCAATCTGGATGCAATACATAACGGCCTATGGCGCGCTGGTCCATCACGCGCGCATTACGGCGGGCGATTTTGTGCTGATCACGGCGGCCAGCAGCAGCGTCGGCATCGCCGCCATCGAGATCGCCAAAGCCGAAGGCGCGGTCAGCATCGCCACCACGCGCACGGGCAAGAAAAAAGCCGAACTGATCGCGCTAGGCGCCGATCATGCGATTGCCACGGCGGAGGAAGACATGGTGGCCCGCGTGAAGGCAATTTCAGGCGGAAAGGGCGCTCGCGTCACCTTCGATCCGGTCGCGGGGCCGGGGATCGAACAACTGGCGGAAGCGGCGGCGCAGGGCGGCACCATCTTTGAATATGGCGCGCTTTCGGGGGCGCCCACGCCCTTCCCGCTGTTTGCCGCGCTATCCAAAAGTCTAACGATACAGGGCTACACATTGTTCGATGTGGTGTCCGTGCCGGAATGGCGGAACAACGCTCAGCGTTACATCTTCGAGCATCTGGAGCAAGGCCGCTTCAGGCCGCGCATTGCCAGAACCTTTCCGCTTGAGCGAATCGTGGAAGCGCACCGCTATATGGAATCTAACGAACAGATCGGGAAGATTGTGGTGACGGTCTGAGCTGTTTGCAAAGAATCCTTTGCAAAAAAACTTACGGCTAAATGGAACGCAGTGGCGGCGCAGCGGGTCAGACCAAGTGATACCCGCGCTCCGCTAGAGCGGGCGGGACTTAAACCTCAGGAGTCTTTGACCGTGAAACTCTTTCGCGTTGTACTACCGCTGTGTCTTAGTTGTATAGGTGGAGCGGGCGTTATCTACGCTCAGTCGTTTGACGTGGCGGCCGGCGCCGGCACGGCTCTCGCTCCGGCGAGAGCCACGCCCATTGACAGCTTCGGCGATGGCAATCTTTATTACGGGCCCAAACTGGACGGAGCGTTCGGGAAGATCTCCGGCGATTTGATGTTGAGGCCAAGTTTTGGCGTCGGCGCGGAGTACTCATTTCGTTTTTCGCAAGGGGATTACGCGGGGCTGAATTACAGACCGTCCTTTTACGATGTCAACGCGATCTTTGCGCCCCGCCTTCACACGTCCCGGATTCAGCCGGAATTCCAGGCCGGCCTGGGGGGCATGAATTTGCGCTTCTACTATCCTCAATCGCAATGTGACAGTTTCGCGGGCTGTTCGAATTCCAACAACTTCATCGAGAGCTCGAACCATTTACAGGTGCACGGGCTGGCCGGCATTCGGTTTTATGTAACCCCTGGCGTATTCATACGGCCGGAAGCGGAGGTGCATTGGGTGCACAATCTATTTCAGTTCGGCAGCGCTTACGTGTCGCAATACGGAGTTTCGGTGGGTTATAGCTTTGGCCGGTGAATAGTAGAGAACGCGGGTTAGACATTGGGATGCATTGGGCGCTGGTGTAGTGCGCCAAAAATCCTGTGGGGCGGACCCCTGCGCCCTCGTCGGCCTTTGATGGCAACCGAATAGCCGGACCAGGGGTTCGGCGCGGACGAGGGCGTCCGCCCCCACATATTGCTCACTAGCTAGTCGTTGATTGCGTCAGGTCCGGGAATGGTGGGAATGGAGACCGCACCGTAAGCTGTTGGGATGCGTGCGGCAACATTGCATGGAGCCAAAACAGCTGCTACGCCGAGAACTCGTCGTGTGATCATGCTCAAACCTCCTCTTGCCGGGCACATGAATGTCCCGTCGCCCGGACGCCGTTACAGAATTTAAACCTGCCGATAGACCAAAGTCAACTCCCGATCTTAGGGCGGTATAACCCAGGGTGCGCTTTAAAACACGATCCGCAAACTAGCCTGCGCACGGCGCGCCGTGGTTCCATCGGGCGGAGCCTGGGTCTGCAGCAGCGCGCCATAGCTCGGATTCGGCACCAGCGCGATTAAGCCGCTGGCCGGTCCCGAGGTCTGCTTAATGGCCGTGTACTGCTGCGCCACGCGCGGGCCGGGGCCGCCCGGGATGGGGTGGTTGAAGACATTGAACGCTTCGAACTGCAGGTAAAGTTTGAAGCGTTCGGCGATGGGCAGCAGCTTCGCCAAACGCGCATCGGTGCGGTAGATCTGGCCAATATCGAGAAATGATGTCGATTCGAACGGCACGCGGCCCGAACCACCCAGACCGTTGAGCGAAAACGTGCTGAGCGCGCCGGTCACGCGGTCCTGCACGCGAATGGTGGGCGCCAGGGGCTGCGAGGAGGCCGCCAGCGACACTACCGCGAGCTGCCAGTTATTAACCAGATAGCGCGCGGACGCGCTGGTGCTGTGCGTAAAAGTAGGCGAAAGGATCGCGTTTACCACCAGGCGGTGGCGCTGATCAATGGAACTTGAGCCCTTCTCGCCGCGATAATCACCGTTGAACACCGACGTCGGGAACGTCGAGCCGAACAGCGTATTACCTCCGCCGCCCTGGTTGTCATCGATGGCGTGGCTATAAGTGTAGGCCAGATTGCCTTGCAGCCAGTTAGAGTAACGCCGCGTCACCTGTACCAGGAGCCCGTTGTAGTAACTGTTGCCGGCCGAATCCGCCTGGTAGATGCTGGCCTTGTAGGAGGGGTCGACTCGCGCCGTGTAGATCGGCGACGCGTAGTGGCCGACGATGCTACCGGTGGAATCGAGAATCGGGAAGGTATAGCTGGAGGGCGCCGCCGCATTCAGGTCCTGGGTCTGCAACAGGTGCAGCCCGCGGCTGAACACATACGAAACGGTCAGGCTGGTATTTTTCGAGATTTGGCGCTCGATCGCAATATCGGCCTGCTCCGAGTACGGATTGCGGAAGGTCGAGCTCGGCGCAAAAATCGACGGCGGTGCAACCGAGAAGCTGGGTGGCGCGCTCAGCGCCCGCGGGAACAACGGCCCGCTGGCCAGCTGCGCCGGCGTGCTGAAAAAGTAGCTCGACTGGTACACGCCGTTGGTCAAAAAGAAATTTTCGATAGTGGACGAAGTATAGCGGTTAAAGAACAGCCCGAAGCCGCCGCGGAAGACGGTCTTCTCATTGAAGGCATAGGCCATGCCCGCCCGCGGCGCCAGGTCCAAATCGGTTCCAGGGATGTGCGCCGTTTGCGGAAAGGCCGGGTTCGAAATTTGCGGTTGCGGGATCCACGTGTGCTCATAACGCAGGCCGGGGCTGAAGGTCAGTTTAGGCGTGACGTGCCATTCATCCTGAACGAAGACCGCGAACTCACTCAGCTTGGTCTCGACCACCGGGTTCCCGAACAGCTGCGAGTAAGAGTTGTAATGCCTGCCGCCGCTGGTGTTACCCGAAAAGTCAAGCGCGAAGTTCGCCAGCGTCGAATAGGTATAAGTTCCGTAGCGGTTCGCCAGCCGGCTTACATAGTCATCCACATGCGCCGCGTCCACGCCGAATTTGATGTTATGCGGGCCCACTACCCACGAGTATGTATCGGCCAGTTGCACGCGCTGCTCGCTGGGGTTAAGGCGCGGGTAGCCGTTGGCATATCCCACGTTGCCGTTGCCCTGCACCGTCAGCGACGCTAGTCCGGTCGACGGCAGCAGGCTGGGGCTCGCGGGATCGTACTGCCGGTCTTTGAAGTAACCGAAACGCAGTTCATTGACCGCCGCCGGCGTCACCACGGAGGTCCAGGCGGCGCGGGCGGTGCGGTTGAAGACGTTGGTGTCGGCATTGTTGCCCACCGCGTCTCCGTTGGTGAGCGAAAGCTGCGTCTGGATCCCGTTAGGCGAGCGGAAGTCCAGATAGTTGGCGCTGAAGCTCAATGTGTTGTTGTCGTTCAGGTGGTAATCGATCTTACCGAATAGTAAGTTGGTATCGGCCGTGCGCGGAACCAGTTGCAGCCGGTCCCGGCCCTGCAGGTAGGTGATTGCCGCCTGGCATTGGGCGGAAGTCGCCACCGTCGCATCACAGTTGGCTTTCTTAGTGGAAGGGTTTACTGGAACGTAATTCCCGTTGGCATCGAAGATCGAGCTGTTAGTCAGGTTCGACGACACAATTGGGAAGTTGCGCCGCTGCAGTTCGCCATTGAAAAAGTAGAAGAGCTTGTTGGGCTTGATTGGGCCGCCGATGCTGGCGCCCGCCTGATGCCGCCACTCCGGCGGATTCACGCCGTGCGCTGTAATGTCGGTGGCGTTCAAGGTACGGTTGCGAAAAAACCAATAGGCCGTTCCATGCACGGTGTTGCTGCCGCTGCGCGTGACGGTGTTGACCACGCCGCCCGAGGCCCGGCCATACTCGGCCAGGAAGTTGCTCGATACCACCTGAAATTCCTGCACGGCATCCTGCGAGATATTGGTGGTGCGCGTGCGCCCGGCGTTCTCGTCGTAAAACTGGTTGGTGGTATCGTTGCCATCGGTCAGAAAGGTGTTGCCGCCCGGATTGCCGCGGAACGAGATCAGCCCAAACGACCCATCGGTAGTGACGCCCGGCGTCAGCAGCACGAAGGAATCGACGCGGCGCCCGTTAATCGGCAGGTCCATGATTTGCTGGCTGGTCACCACCTGCGAGACGTCGGTCTTGGTGCTCTCGACGATGGGGGCTTCGGCCGTCACCTCCACGCGCGAGGCCGCCGAGGAGACGGTCAGCACGGGCGCCAAATTCACCGTCTGGCCCACGAACACTTCAATGTTGCTGACCGAGTAGGTGGCGAACCCGTCTTTGGCGATGGTGACGGCATAGCCCGCGGCCGGCACCAGTGAAGGCGCGCTGAACACGCCGCTGCCGCTGGTGACCATCTCACGGTGAATACCCTTCAATGCGTTGTCGACCACTACTTTGGCGCCGGGCACGACGCCGCCCGCGGCGTCCTGGACCGTGCCGGAGATGCTGCCCACGCCCGCCGTATTCTGCGCCCACAGGGTGAAGCCGGCGGTGGCCGCGAGACAGAATAGTTTTGCAATTTTCGATGTCATATGTATTCTCAAAGTGAATTTGCAACGAAAGCGTGCTGACAAGGCACGGGCCGGATCATCAGTCTGAATCCTGGACGAGGATAGCCGAGCCGTATATCGACTTAGTGAACGCGACCCCAACGGCAACACAGTAATCTTAGCCTCAAAGGGAGTTCGTCGTCTGGACTTTTTCTGAAGCTGGGTGGGTTTTACAGGCCAGGTTTCCAGACGCATACGCCTGCTTCCGGTTAGAATGCACTTACATGCGGTTGCCGTTAGTGCTGTGTCTGCTGGCGCTGGTATCCACGGTCGGTTGCGGCCACCACCGGCGGTCGCGTGTCGCGGCGCTGCCCGCGCCGCCCGTGGCGGTTCAGCCTTCACAGTCCGACGCGTCAGCACCGGCGCCAGCATCTTCAGCACGGCCGCGCCAGCGCCGCCCGCAAGCGCCGATGACGCCGCCTGTCGATGGAGAGACCGGTCTGGCCAGTTGGTACGGTCATCCGTACGATGGCCGACAGGCCGCCGACGGCGAGATTTACGATATGGAGACCATGGTGGCGGCGCATCGTACGCTGCCGTTCCAGACGCGCGTACTGGTGGAAAACCTGGATAACGGCTTGTCCACGGAGGTGCGCATCATCGACCGCGGTCCGTTCGTGGACGGCCGCATCATCGACCTTTCGCACGCGGCCGCCAAGCAGATCGCGCTGATCGGCCCCGGCGTGGCGCACGTCAAGCTGCACCTGTTGAGTGAACCGGCGCAGTCGACTCCCGCGGTGTTCGCCGTGCAGGTGGGCGCGTTTGCCGACCACGCCAACGCCGTGCGGTTGGAAACCCAGATGCGCGAGCGTTTCGGCGCCGCCCGCATTGTCCGGCGCGAGGGCAATCCGGTGCTCTGGCGGGTGCTCGCCGGCAGCGCACCCACGCCCGAAGCCGCCGAAAGTCTTCGCGCGGATCTCGATAGTAGAACTTTTGTAGTGAGAATAGACGATCCGTCCAGCAACTAAAGCTGATACGGACCGCCATGACTTCCCCCCTGCCCGAAGCGCCCAGTGGTTTGATTGGCCAGTCGGCCGCCATGCGCCGCATCCGGGCCATGATCGAGACTATCGGCCCCTCGCGCTCCCCCGTGCTGATTCTGGGCGAAAGCGGCACCGGCAAGGAGGTGGTGGCGCGCGCGCTGCACCGGGCCAGTGCGCAGGGCGCTTTTGTGCCGATCGATTGCGGCTCGCTGGTGGGGCCGCTGATGGAAAGCGAGCTGTTCGGGCACACCCGGGGCGCGTTCACCGGCGCCAACGAGACCAAAAAAGGGCTGATCGAGTTGGCCAACAAGGGCACGGCCTTCTTCGACGAGATCGGCGACCTGCCGCTCGAACTGCAGGTGAAGCTGCTGCGGCTACTGCAGGAGCGCGAGTACCGCCCGGTGGGGTCGCTGGCGCGCTTTAAAGTGGAACTTCGGGTGATCGCCGCCACGCATCGCCATCTGGCCGCCGACGTCGAGCGCAAAACTTTCCGGCAGGACCTGTTCTACCGCCTCAACGTAATCACCATCCGTCTGCCACCGCTGCGCGAGCGGAAGGATGACATCCCGCTGCTGGTGGAGAATTTTCTGGCCCGCAAAGGCCAGCGCTTCACCGTCACGCTGGAGGTGATGGAGAGCTTGCTGCTGCACGACTGGCCGGGCAACGTGCGCGAGTTGCACAACTGCCTGGATCGCATGACAGCCGTGAACCCTGGACCGCTGTTGCACTTAGGCGATCTGCCGTCGGCCGTGCAACAGACGCGCGACGCCGCCCGCGCCGGCGCGCAACACGTGACGGCTGCCACGCACGGACGAACCGCGACCCCCGCTTTCGCCGGCACGCTGGCCGCCGGGGAGGTGATCCCGCTGGCCGAACTGGAGCGGCGGGCCATTCTGCACGCCCTCGAAATCACCAAGGGGGACCGCGGCGTGGCGGCGATGCTGCTCGGCATTGGCCGGACGACGCTCTACCGGAAGCTGAAGGAATTTGAGTGATGCCAGGTTGCCACTGCACCGCAGGCGCTGATGGATGCGTTTCGTGCGCCCTGAGGGTTGTCGGGCTCCAGAAAAACACTTTTCGGTTCACTCTGGACAACCTGAAAAGCTGCTCCGCACGGACGCTTTTCGATCGCCAGGCCGGCTGAAGCCGGCTGCAGCTTGAAAGCTGCCCCACAGGAACCAGCGGTCCACCGGGTACAATACTTAGGCCGTGCGGCTTGCACTGGACGCCACCTACAGTATCGGGCACAACCTGACCGGGGTGGGCGTGTACTGCCGCGAGATGCTATGGGGTATCGCGGCACTGGATCCCAGTGCGCCGATTTCCTTCTTATACCGTCCGCATCGCATCCTGGCCTCTTTTAAGGAACACCTTCCGGCGAATGCCGGGCGTGGGCTGCTGCTCGAGACGCTGGGCCGCCGCGACGGCCTGTTTCACGGCCTAAACCAGCGCCTGCCGCAGCGCTCTTTTCGAAAACAGGTGGTCACGTTCCACGATTTGTTCGTACTCACCGCTGAATACAGCACCCTGGAGTTCCGCCGGCGGTTTGCCGAACAGGCGCGGCACGCAGCCGCCTCGGCCGACGTCATCATCGCGGTTTCGGAGTTCACGGCCGGCCAGATACGTGACCTGCTGGGCGTCCCGGCTTCCCGCATTCAGGTGGTCCATCATGGGGTGCGCCCCGGACCGCCCCCGTCCAACCTTCGCGCGAAAGTGATACTGCATGTGGGCGCGATCCAGACTCGCAAAAACCTGGTGCGTTTGGTAACCGCTTTCGCGGCTGCTCCGGAGGACTGGCGGTTAGTTCTGGCCGGCGGTTCAGGTTTTGGGGCTGAGACGGTCTACAGCGCCATCGAGGAAAGCCCGGCGCGCGAGCGAATTACGGTGACGGGCTATGTGGATAAAGCGACTCTGACTCGGTGCTACGCGGAGGCCTCCGTATTTGCGTTTCCGTCGCTCGACGAAGGTTTTGGCATGCCTGTGCTGGAGGCCATGGCCGCCGGCGTACCGGTAATCGCGTCAAACCGGGGGGCGCTTCCTGAAGTCTGCGGCGACGCAGCCGTGATGGTGGACGCCCTCGATACCCGAGCTTTGGCTCAAAATTTGAATCAATTGTGCTCGGATGCGGAATTTCGAAAAGAAATGGCTGAACGGGGAACCCTTCGAGCCACCCAATTCAGTTGGTCCCGAGCCGTGGCCCAGACACAAAGTGTCTACAGCCAGCTACAGTAGGTAACCAAAACTATTCTTCCGCGGCAATTTTAAGCGCCTTCAGAAAGCGCTGGTCCTGCGGGGTGAAGCGCATGGCTCCGGTGCTGGAACTGGTGCTCGTGACCTCTTCGGCGTCTTCCTCGGAGTCGTTTTCCGACGCCGAGTCGACCTTCGATTCATCGCGCTTATTGAAGCCAATAGTGGCTTCCAGCACTAGAAACACATCGAATCCGGCTCGTTTGATCTCCCCGATCGCCTCGGCAATCCGGTCGGATTCCGAAAGTGAGTCGTTGATGGCGTTACCCAGGTCCTGCATCAGATTTTTCAGACTCTCTTCCACGATGTGCCCCTTCCTTGCATAAGCATCTGCTTCAATTGATGCATTTCAGTTGCCAGTAGTTCCAGACTGGCTTCCTCCCTCGGTTTTAATTGGGACCATGGCGATAGTAAGTGACTCGATTTCAAACCGGAAAACCGATGTTTCTATACATTCATCGGCGGAACGGCAGCGATGCTGTATCGGCCGGGTGGTGGGGTGGTCTGATAGCATAAAGGCAGTGTCCAAGCAGCACCTGGCGCGCCACGCGATACGGTTCGTCCGGCACGTGGTTCCCGCCACCATCAAACCGGCCCGAGTCCTTTGGAATGAGGTAATTGGCTTCATGTTTCTGGTGATAGCCGGGCTTTTCGCCCTGCAGGGGATCAGCGCTTGGCGGCAGTATCATGGAAAGCCGGGCGACTTGATCAAGCTGGTGATGATTGCAGTCTGCGTGGTGCTACTGGGTTCGTACGGTGTGTCATCCTTCCGGCGCGCCCGCCGTATTTCGCGCTCATGAGCGAACCGCTCGGCAAACCGGGCGAGTTCCCCTACACCCGCGGTGTCTACCCCGGCATGTACCGTGACCGCCTGTGGACGATGCGGCAGTACGCCGGCTTCGGCACCGCCGCCGAGAGCAACCGGCGCTACCACTACCTGATAGCCCAGGGGACCAGCGGTATTTCGGTGGCTTTCGACCTGCCGACCCAGATGGGCCTGGACTCGGATCACCCGCTGGCGGCTGGCGAGGTGGGACGCGTGGGGGTCGCGATCGCCTCCCTGGCCGATATGGATGGGCTGTTTGAGGGCATCGCGCTCGACCGCGTCTCGACGTCGATGACCATCAACTCGACGGCCGCGATCCTGCTGGCCTACTACGTGGCGGTGGCGCTGCGGCAGGGCGTGGACATTCGTAAGCTCAGCGGGACGATACAGAATGACATTCTGAAGGAATACATCGCTCGGGGTACCTACATCTATCCGCTGCGGCCGGCGATGCGCGTGATCACCGACATCTTCGCCTGGGCCGCCCAGGAGCTGCCGGAATGGAATACCATTTCGATCAGCGGTTATCACATCCGCGAGGCCGGATCCACGGCCGCGCAGGAAGTGGCCTTCACGCTGGCCAATGCGATTGCCTATATTGAGGCGGCGCGCCGGGCGGGACTGGCGGTGGACACATTCGCGCCGCGGCTCTCGTTCTTTTTCAACGCGCATAACGATTTTTTAGAGGAGATCGCCAAGTTCCGGGCGGCACGCCGGTTGTATGCCGTGATCATGCGCGACCGCTTCGGGGCGCGCGATCCGCGGTCCATGATGCTGCGCTTTCATGCCCAGACCGCCGGGTCGACCCTGACGGCGCAGCAGGCCGACATCAACATCGTGCGCACGTCGATCCAGGCGCTGGCGGCGGTGCTGGGCGGGGCGCAGTCGCTGCATACCAACTCGCGGGATGAAGCGCTGTCACTGCCGACCGAAGAGTCCGCGCGCATTGCGCTGCGCACGCAGCAGATCATCGCGCACGAGACTGGCGTGATCAACACGGCCGACCCTGTCGGCGGCAGCGAGGTGATCGAGCGGCTTACGGACGGCATCGAGGCCGAGGCGCGGGGTTACCTGGACCGCATCGACGCGATGGGAGGGGCGGTGGCGGCGGTGGAGTCTGGTTATATCCAGAAGGAGATTGAGAATTCGGCGTTTGCGGCGCAATTGGCGATTGAACGCGGCGAGCAGGTGGTGGTGGGAGTCAACCGGTTTCGACAGGAGCAGCAGGCCATTCCGACGTTCCGGCTGGATCCGGCTTTGGAGGCGGAACAGATTGAGCGGTTGCGCGAGGTGCGGGCTGGACGCAGTGCGGCGGGGTTAGCGGACGCTTTGCAGGAAGTGGAAAAGGCTGCCGCGGGTGAACGCAACCTGATGCCCGCGATCCTTGCGGCGGCGCAGGTTTACGCTACCATCGGTGAAATTTCGGACGCGCTGCGGAAGCAGTTTGGGGAATTTAAGGCTTAATCAGCTTGGGAGTTCAAAGCGTAGTTACTTAGCCGTTAGGTTTATGTGGTAACTGTTGGGTTCAGAAAAAGCCCTGGGGTTGAGACCGGGGCTTTTTTCGCTTTTATGCGGGCGACGGGTTTTCGCCTTCCGATAGGCCTGGCACGCGCCGCCCGCCTTCGGGCCGGATCACCTGCTGCGTCGGCTCTTCTGTCGATGTCGCCGTCGGCGGCTGCGGCGGCAGATTCTTGCCGTCCAGAATCATCCGCACTTCCGCTCCGTCCAGAATTTCGCGCACCAGCAGCATCTCGGCCACGCGCACCAGCGCCGCCGAGTGCTCCTGGATAATCTGGGAGGCGCGGTCATAGCCCTTTTGCACCAGCTTCTTGACCTGCTCGTCGATGCGGATGGCGGTCTCTTCGCTGTAGTCGCGGTGCTGTGCAATCTCGCGGCCCAGGAAAATCTGCTCTTCCTTCTTGCCGAAGCTCAGCGGACCCAGCTCGCTCATGCCCCACTCGCAGACCATCTTGCGCGCCAGCTCCGTGGCCCGCTCGATATCGTTGCCCGCCCCGGTGGTCATGTGCTTCATGTAGATCTCTTCGGCGATCCGGCCGGCCATCAGAATGGCCACCTGATCCTCCAGATAATCTTTGCTGTAGCAGTGCTTGTCGTCGATCGGCAACTGCATCGTCACGCCCAGCGCCATGCCGCGCGGGATGATGGTGACCTTGTGCAGCGGGTCGGCGTGCGGCAACATGACGGCCACTACCGCGTGGCCCGCCTCGTGGTACGCCGTGTTGCGCTTCTCGTCTTCGCTGATGATCATCGATTTGCGCTCGGCGCCCATCAG
>DOZZ01000017.1:15902-16108 GCA_003517725.1 Bryobacterales bacterium
AGAATCGCCTCGCGCCCGCCGACATCCGGCCGGCCCACCACGGTGCGCCGGTCAAAACGGCCGGGCCGCAGCAGCGCCGGGTCCAGCACGTCGGGACGATTGGTCGCGGCCACCAGGATGACGCCTTCGTTCGATTCGAAGCCGTCCATCTCCACCAGCAGTTGATTCAGCGTCTGCTCGCGCTCGTCGTGTCCGCCGCCGAGGCC
>DOZZ01000142.1 GCA_003517725.1 Bryobacterales bacterium
GCCGGAAGTGGAAACTAAAGCCGGCGGCTTCGGTGGCGCGCGGCAGCACGCGCTGGCTGGCCAGCAACAGTTGCGACATGTCGCCGAGCATGGCGCGTAATGCAAAGCGTGGAATCCGCAACACTGCCGGGCGCCGCACCGCGCTCGCCAGCGCGCGTGTGAACTCAACGTTGCGAACGGGCTGCGGGGCGCACGCGTTGTAAACGCCCGCGAAATCGTTTTCGAGCGCCGCTATTAGCAGCGCGATTGCGTCCTGCCGATGAATCCACGGCATCCATTGCAAGCCCGAGCCGAGCGTCGCTCCCAACCCGAGGCGGAACGCCGGCAGCATTTTGCGCAAGGCGCCGCCGCGCGGGTCGAGCACCACGCCCAGGCGCAGTTTGACCACGCGCATGCCCAGCGCCGAGGCAGCATCGGCGGCGTGCTCCCAATCGCGGCACACCTCCGCCAGAAAGCCGGTCCCGGCCGGCGACGCCTCGGTGAGCTCTTCATCGCCGCGATCGCCATAGAAGCCGGTGGCCGCGGCGCTCACGAAAATCCTGGGCGGCGATTGGGCCAACGCTTCGATCAGGCGGCGCGTGCCCGTGACGCGGCTTTCGCGAATCGCCTGCCGCACCGCTGGCGTCCAGCGCTGGGCCACGTTTTCACCAGCCAGCGAGATCACGGCCTCGGCGCCGTGCGCGGCCGCCGGCAGGTCGCCGCCTGGCGCGGGATCCCAGGCGTTCAGACCGCCGCGCCGGCTGAGCACCACCACCTCGTGCCCTCCTGCCGAGAGCGCGCTCACCAGTCCCGATCCGATGAAACCGCTGCCGCCAGTGACCAGAATTTTCATAAGCGATACGGATCCCCGCCGGTGCGTTCCAGTTCCGCGATCTCCTCAATGTACGCCTTGATGTCGGTCTTGGTCTTCATGCCGTTAAATGACATGTAGCGCAGCACGCCAAAGATCGGCCGGTCGAACCAGGGCCGGTCATGCAGGCCAAAGCACCACAAAATGTTGGTGTAGGTGTTGGGATCGCGGCCGTCCAGCGCATAACGGTCGTGCAGATCAATCATGGTGCCGAGCGCCTCCTCATAGGTGGCGGACCACTCGATGATCTTTTTGCCCCAGTACATGCGGTAATAGCCGTGAATCTTGCCGCGCAGCAACAGCTCTTTCTGCGCGGCGTTCCACAGCGGATCGTAGGTGGCGGCCTGTTCCATCTGCCGCGGCGTAAACCGCGGGTCGCGCGGATCGCCGGCGTGCTGACGCATCGTCGCGCGCGCCCACTCGGGCAGGTCGTCGAAGCCCTGCGGATTTTTGGCGTAGCGCGCAAAGTTAAACGCCAACTCGCGCCGCACGATCAGTTCTTCGAGAAACGCCGCGGCGTCCAGACGCTGGTCCGCCGCATAGTCCGTGGCCGCCAGCGCGACCTGCAGCGACGAGATGTGGCCGAAGTGCAGATACGGGCTAAGGTTCGAGGTCGCGTGGCGGCTCGGCTCATTGCGCTGCTTAGCGTAACGTTTCAGGTTGGTATCTAAAAAATGCCGCAAGTGACGTTCAGCCTCATCCGCTCCGCCGCGATACGAGAGCGACGGCGCGATGCCGTGATCAATCTCACAGCCCGCCACCAGCTGCGCGATATTGCCGTCGGTCGCCTCCACGTGAAATGGCGGCAGGTCGCCGCGCCACGCATGCTCGGGTCGCGCGGCGGGCGCGGGCCGCAGGTATTGCGGCAACAGTTTGTGAATTCTAGGCCGGATGGTGTACGCGGCGTACTCGCGCTTGAGCAGCAGGCTCATGGGCACGATGCAACTCGAATCCACGGCAAAGTACGCTACGTCGAGGCGTTGCGGCACGCTAGCGTTGTGAGCCGCAGCGATGAACACCGGATAGTCGTCAGTCACGACCGCCGCGGCATGCCGCGCCAGTTTGTACAGCGTGTCGTTCGGATCGGACCGCCGTGCCCGCAAGTAAAAGGCATAGCCCACGCCCAGCTGGCGCAGGCGCGCGGCCGTGCCGGGCACGGCCTCAAGCATAAACGTATGGATGCGATCGTTGGCGTGCGCGTACGTGCAGGTGAGCCCCTCGTAACAGAGCACCGGCAGACCCTGCCGGTTGGCGAGTTCGATAGCATGCTGCAGCGCGTGGTTCGATTCCGCGCGGCGGTTCATCTGCGACCAGTAGAGGACGTATCGCGCGCGGAGCCGCATGGGGGCGTCGTTCAGCTTCCGGATGCGCGGCGGCTCGACCCTATCCACATCCAGTAGATTGGCAGCGGTCGCCGCTGGTTGTAAAGAATCGTGAACCATGAAAGGCGAACTTAACGACACCAAAATGGCCGAGGGCCGTCTGATAGACTGACGGCTTCATGTTGCGGAGGGTGCTCAAAATCGGTGCCGCGCTGGCACTGCTGGCGCTGTTTTTGCCTGCCGCCGATAGTCCCGCGACGAACCTGCCGCAGCAGGAATCCCTCACGTATGACGTGGAGTGGCGCCTGATCAATGCCGGTAAAGCGCACCTCACATGGACTCAGCGGCCCGGCGATATCAAGGGCTACGAGATCAAACTGCACCTGGAATCGCTGGGCCTGGTGTCGCGCCTGTTCCGGGTCAGCGACGACTACACCGCGACGCTGCACCCCGACCTGTGCGCGGTCAGCACCTTCATGACCGCGCATGAGGGCAGCCGCAACCGCGAGTCGCGCGTCAGCTACGGCTATCGCAAAGCTTCGTATCTGGAGCGCGATCTGAACAAGAATTCGCTGGTGCTGTCGAAAGATGTCGAGACTCCGGTCTGCGTGCACGACCTGATCGGCGGCTTATATGCATTGCGCGCGCAGGATCTGCAGCCCGGCCATTCCATTCAAGTCCCCGTCAGCAACGGCAAGCGCACGGCATCGCTGAAAGTGGAAGCGACGCGCCGCGAGACCGTCAGAGCCGGCGGGACGGACTATAAAACCATCGCGTACGAAATCAACGCGTTCAACAACGTGATGTACGCGCGGCCCGGCCACATGAGCCTCTGGCTTACGGACGACAAGCGCAAGCTGCCGGTACAATTGCAGATCCGGCTGCAGTTCGCGGTCGGCACCATCACGTTTCGACTGGATCGAGCAGAATAGTAGTCAGGATCCGATGCGAACTTTTTTGGCAGGGATGTTATCAATTGTGTGCCTGCAGTATGGCGTGGCCCAGACGCCGCCCACCGCTCTGTTGGGCGGCGACGATGCGCTGAAGCAGGCGCGCGCCGTCGTGCAGTCGATGGAGACGGTTTCGGTGGTGATCCCGGGGCTTGATAAAAGTGCGGGGCCACTGCTCGAGAACACACGGCAAGCTTTGCGCGAACTGCAGATGACGCCCGCCAGCGCGGCCCTGACGCACCGCTTCCTGAACAGCGCGCGGGAGTTTCTAGCGGTGGCCGATTTGATGCCCAAGCCTTTTCCGTTTCCGCCGGCCGCCGAAAAGCAGATGACGGATTTGCGGGCCGCCATGCTGCGCATGAGCGTGCATTTCGATGCCTTGCTGGAGCATGAGCAAGTGCTGCTGCACAATCCCGACCGCGACAACCTGCACCGCTACGCCGAGGATAATGAGCGCGTGGGCGCGCCCCAGGCCAACTCGCCGCGCGTGGTGTTCTTTGGAGACTCCATCACCGATTTCTGGCGCCTGAATGAATACTTCACGGGCCGCGATTTTCTGAACCGCGGCATCAGCGGCCAAGTCACCGGCGAGATGCTGGGCCGCATGAAAGCGGATGTGCTCGACCTGCATCCCGGCGCCATGCTGCTGCTGGCCGGCACCAACGACATCGCCCGCGGGACGCCGGTCAAGACCATCGAGAACAACATCAGCATGATGGCCGAGTTGACGCGCGCGCACCAGGTCCGCGTGCTGATCGCATCGCTGCTGCCGGTCAGCGATTACAAGAAGAATGTGAATCCGCAGTTCGAGCGCACCAGGATGCGGCCGCCGGCGCGGATCTGGGAGCTGAACCGCTGGATCCAGAATTATTGTTTACAGAACCATTTCACGTATGTCGATTACTATTCGCCCATGGTCGACGGGGGCGGCATGTTGAAAGACGAACTGAGCGATGACGGCCTGCACCCCAACGCGCGCGGCTACCGCATCATGGCGCCCATAGCGGCCAAGGCACTGAATACCGATCTGGCCGCGGAGCCGCCGGAGAAGGCGAAACACCGGCGCGTCAAGCTGTTTTAGGACAGCGGGGAAACCTGTGCCGCTGCTTGAGCGTCTAAACTGAGAGTCGAGTTTGAAAAGATCCACGCCATTTCGGGTTATCGCCGCTGCGTTTTTATGGAGCGCCGTCGCCTTGGCGCAGACCTCCATCAGCGTCGATAAGCTGGTGGAGTTTATTCGCTCCGCGATTGCCATGAAGTCGCCCGACAAGCAGGTCGCCGGGTCCGTGGCGCACCTGAAGCTCTCGCAAAAGCTGGACCAGCGGACCATTGAACAGCTGCAAGGCGAGGGCGCGGGTCCTAAAACCGTGGCGGCGTTGCGCGCTCTGGCGGCCGCTACCGCGGACCTGGCCGCGGCGCCCAAAGTGGAAGCCGTAAAAGCCCCGCCGCCGATCCCCCCGCCGTCTTACGACGCTCAGCAGAAGGTGATCGCCGATGCCCGCGAGTACGCGCGGAATTATTCCTCGACACTGCCGGACTTTATCTGTACTCAGGTGACGCGCCGCTATTACGGCCAGAACGGCCATGAAAACTGGCATCTGAATGATACGGTCACGTCGACGCTCACCTATTTTGAACAGCACGAGAACTACAAGGTGAAGCTGGTCAACAACCAGATTGTCGACCGGCCCATGGAAGCGCTCGGCGGCGCAACGTCTTCGGGCGAATTCGGCACCATGTTGAAACAGATCTTCGA
This sequence comes from Bryobacterales bacterium, assembly GCA_003517725.1. Classification (GTDB taxonomy): domain Bacteria; phylum Acidobacteriota; class Terriglobia; order Bryobacterales; family Bryobacteraceae; genus DOZZ01. The sequence goes on from DOZZ01000142.1 coordinate 4,879, forward strand.
CGAGCGTACCGGCGCGGAGTTTCACTGGGACCATTGGGGCACGCTGCGCGGACATCGCGTGTACGTTTTCAACTATCACGTGGAGCAGGGCAATTCGCAATGGATGCTCGACTACGAGCATCGCGAGAGGATCCAGCCGGCCTACGAGGGCCTGGTCTATATCGACAAAGAAACGGGCAAGGTGCTGCGGATTACTTTACACGCGGTGGAGCTGCCGCCCTCATTTCCGATTCAGGACGCGCATACCCAACTCGACTACGACTACACCAAGATCAGCGGCCAGAACTTCTTACTACCCCTGGTGGCGCAGGTCCGTATGCGGCACGACAACATTCTGACGAAGAACGACAACGAGTTCCGCATGTATCGTAAGTATGGTGTCGAATCGTCCATCACCTTCACGCCGGACGCCTTGGATGAGTCCAAAATTCAGGAAAAGCCCCCCAAGTGACGCGAAACGTTATACTTCGGGTGTTACAGTCGGAGTAGAATGCATTGGCGGCGCAGCAAGGTCTTGCAAGTAGCTTTACTCTTGCTGATCCTGGGCGCCTGGATCTCGGCGCAAACGGCCGATTTCTCCGCGCGCCACCTTGCCGCGCATCATCAAAGCGCATCCTGCGACCTGTGTCTGGTGGCGCATGCTCCAGCGGTGTTGGCGGGAGGCGTGCTGCACCGCGCGGTGTTATCGCCCAGGATTACCTGGCGCGAGCGCTGGCAGCTTGTTGCCTTTATCTCCGAACCGGACCTGACCCGGGACGCTTCTCGCGGTCCCCCTTGTTACCAGTAGAAGCGCGCCGGTGGCGGTGGTTCGAAGCGGCTGCAAGGGCAGGCGCCCGATCGCTTTTCGGGTATTGGGGAGCAGGTTTCAGTGATGTCGTTCATTCGGAAGTTGCCAATTCTGACGTTTTGCGCCGTGGCATCCGCGGCGGCGGTTTACGCCCAGTCGAATGCCGGAACCATCGATGGTCAGGTACTCGATCCCTCGGGCGCCGTGATCGCGGAGGCATCGGTGGAACTTAGGAATCCGATTACGAAGTTCAGCCACAAGACGGTCTCGGATGCCAACGGGCGCTTCCATTTTACGAACGTGCCGCCGAATCCGTACCATGTAGTAGTCGTGGCGCCTGGATTTGCGAAAAAAGATGTGGATGCCACGGTGCGCACGAATCTGCCGGTGAACGTGGACGTGACGCTGGAGCTCGAAGGCGGCACGACTACGGTAGAAGTGGAAGCGACCGGAGCGACGCTGGTCGAGAATATCGCAGTGTCGCATTCCGACGTGAGCGAAGACACATTAGCCAAACTGCCGATCAGTACGCCCGGCGCGGGCCTGAGCGACGCCATCGGCATGACATCGCCCACCGTGGTGCGCGACTCGAACGGCATGTTTCACTCGGCCGGCGACCATTCGCAGACTTCTTACTCAATTGACGGGCAGTTGATCAGCGACCAGCAGAGCAAGCTGTTCTCGACGCAGATTCCAGTTAACGCGGTGCAGTCGATGGAACTGATCACGGGCTCGCCCAGCGCGGAATTCGGGGATAAGACCAGCCTGGTGGTGGACGCGACCACTAAGTCCGGCCTGGGTTTGAAGAAACCTTCGGGCGGCCTCGAACTTTCGGCCTCTTCATTTGGCACTTACAACGAGCAGGCTTCGTATCGTTTGGGGAATTCCCGCTTTGGCAACTTCACGGTGCTGAATCTGGCGCGCTCGGGACGCTTTCTGGACTCGCCCGAATTCATGCCGCTTCATGATCGCGGCAACAACGGCACGCTGTTCAACCGCTTCGATTTTCAACCGGACCAGAATGACAGTATTCACCTGAACCTATTCGCCGCGCGTAACTGGTTTCAGGTACCCAACACTTACGATCAGCCGCGGCAGGATCAGCGGCAGCAGGTCGTCTCCTATAACATCGCCCCGGGCTGGCAGCATATCTTCAGCCCCAGCCTGCTGTTATCGGTGAACCCCTATCTGCGCAGCGACTTTGTGCATTATTATGGCAGCCGCGACCCGTTCGCCGATTCGCCCGCCACTATTTCGCAGTACCGCACGCTTACTAACCTTGGCGTGAAAGCGGATCTGTCGTATGTGCAGCATCACAATAATCTGAAAGTAGGTTTTCAGGTGATGGAAACGCGGCTGCATGAGCAGTTCTCGCTGGGCATCACGGACCCGTCGTTGAACGCGCCGTGCCTGAGCGATTTCTCCGCGGCGGCCCAGAATTGCGCCACGCCTAATCCCAACTTTTTGCCGGGCCTGGTGGCTCTTGATCTAAGCAGGGGCGGGCAGCCTTTCAATTTCAAGCAGAAGGGCAATATCAAGGAGGCCGCGTTGTATGTGCAGGACACGGTGACGCTGGGCGCCTTCACTTTCAGCCCCGGCTTGCGCATTGACCATTACGCCGGTCTTGAAACCGAGAACGCCGCCGAGCCCCGGCTGGGGGCATCCTATTTATTCAAGCGCACCTCCACCGTGCTGCGTGCTTCGTATTCGCGTTCGCTCGAGACCCCGTACAACGAAAACCTGCTGCTCTCGAGCGCGACCGGCGCCGGCGGGCTGGGCGCCAGCGGCTTGGGGGCCACGGCTGTCGAGCCGCTGCGCAGCGGCCGGCGTAACCAGTACAATGCGGGCCTGCAGCAAGGCCTGGGCAAGTATTTGCAGGCCGACATCGACTATGTCTGGAAGTTCACCACCAACGCCTTCGATTTCAACGCCCTCTTCAACACCCCGATAACCTTCCCCATCAGTTGGCGTAAATCTAAAATCGACGGCTTCGGCGTGCGTCTGAATACCACCGACATTCACGGTTTACAGGTTTACACTTCGCTGGGCCACACGCGCGCGCGGTTCTTCGGCCCCGAACAGGGCGGTCTTATTTTCAACTCGCCGCTTGCCGGCAGCGTGTTCCGCATCGACCACGATCAGGTTTTCCAGCAGACCACCAACGCGCGCTACCAATACAAGACCAACGGTCCGTGGATCAGCTTGACGTGGCTCTACGATAGCGGTCAGGTGGCGGGACATGTGCCGGATATTCAAACCGCATTTACGTTTACGCCGGCGCAGCAGGCCGCCATAGGACTGTTCTGCGACGGCCGCTTCGCGACGCTTACCAGCGGCATTTCGTCATGCAGCGGCACGGCGGGCGCCACGCGGCTACAGATCCCCCGCACCGGAACCGAAAACGACGATACCAATCCGCCGCGCATCGCGCCGAGGAACCTGTTTGACGCGGGCATCGGGACCGACAACCTGTGGCACCGCGGCGAAGGGCTGCGCGTGAAAGCGCGCTTCACGGTCACCAACCTGACGAATAAGGTTTCGCTCTATAATTTTCTGTCAACGTTCAGCGGGACGCATTTCCTGGCCCCGCGGACTTATGAAGCGGCGCTCGGGTTTGAGTTTTAGCCGGCTGATGTAACCTAGTGGCAGATGCGAATCCTGGTGGTCGAAGACGAGAAGCGAATCGCCGACTTTCTCACCCGCGGCCTGGAAGGCGCGGGCTATGCCGTCGATACCGCGCCCGACGGCAACTCGGCACTGACCTTCGCGCACGGCACCGACTATGATCTGGTGATTCTGGATTTGATGCTGCCCGATATGGACGGCCTGAAGGTGCTGGAACGTATCCGCAATAAGAAGGCCGGCCCGCCGGTGCTGATTCTGAGCGCGCGCGGCGCCGTGGACGACCGCGTCAAGGGGCTCGAACAGGGCGCCGACGATTACATGACCAAGCCCTTCGCGTTCACCGAACTGCTGGCTCGCGTGCGCGCCCTGCTGCGGCGCGGACAACCCACGCCGGAGCGGCTGCAGGTGGCCGATCTGCAACTCGACAGCATGCGCCGCCGCGTCACGCGCAATGGCGAAGTCATCGACCTGGCGCCCAAAGAGTTCGGCATCCTCGAATACATGATGCGCAACAAGGGCCGGCCGCTCAGCCGCACCATGATCGTCGAACACGTCTGGGATATGGATTATGACGGTCTCACCAACATCGTCGACGTCTACATTCGCCATCTGCGCAGCAAGATCGACGACCGCTTTCCAGTCAAGTTGATCCAGACGGTGCGCGGCATCGGCTACATGGTGGAAGGACCGGAGGCGTCGCCGCGCCCCGGCGAGCGCGCGCCCGAAGCCTCTTTCGAACATCCAGGGTAAATCGATGGCCGGGCAGCGCACCCACGTCACGCGCGGACTTCGCTTCGTCCTGACCGCCAGCTACGCGCTTTTCTTCGCGCTGATGTTCACGCTGGTGGCGGGCGTCTTCCGGCAGAGCCTGGCGGGGTTTCTGGATCGCCAGGTGCACGAAAATCTGGACCAGGACTGGGCCGCCATCAAGGGCTACCTGCGCATTCAGAAAGGCGTGCCTACGTGGTATTTCGACGAGCACGACACGGACGAAGCCGCCATCGTCGGACGTTTGCGGCGGGTGTATGTGTTGATCAACGCGAGCGGCCGCGTGATCCAGGGCACCGATCTGTATGCGTCGCTCGGCATGGACTCGCCCGCCGAAATCAAATCGGTGCTCGAGACCGGTACCGCGCATTTCCGCGAAAGTCACGATCCGCACGGCGTGCCCTATGTGATTCGCTCCGGCGCGGTGTTCGATGAAGACCATCGCGAGAAATATTTCGTGGCCATCGGCCGCTCCACCAGCGACAACGGCAAACTGCTGCAGCGCTTTACCTGGCTGTGCATCTGGTTGATCCCGCTGATGCTGCTGGGCGGCTGCGTGCTGGGCTGGATCTTCGCCGGGCGGGCGCTCAGCCCGGTGCTGGCCGTGGCGCGCACGGCGCAGCGCATCACCGGGTCGAATCTGAGCCTGCGCATTCCCACGCGCCAGTCAGGCGATGAGCTCGATTACCTGATCGAGACGTTGAACCAGATGATCGAGCGGCTGGAGAACTCGTTCCGCCAGATTCGCCAGTTCTCGACAGACGTGTCGCATGAGCTACGCACGCCGCTGACCATCTTGCGCGGGCAATTGGAAGTGGCGCTGTTCACGGCGCAGTCGAGCGAGCAGTATCGCGAGGCCATCGTGGATTCGCTGCAGGATATTGAGCGGCTTTCGCAGATCGTGCGCGCGCTGCTGCTGCTGTCGCAGGCCGAAACCGGGCAGGTGGTGTTGCAGCCCACCACGCTGGATCTGGCCGCGCTGGTGAAAGACCTGTCGGAGCAGTTCCAGATACCGGCGGAGGGGGGCGACGTGCGGCTCGAAATAGAGGTGCCGCCGCAACCCGTGATGGCCGAGCTCGACCGTGTGCAGATCGAGCGCATGCTCTCGAACCTGCTCTCGAACGCGGTAAAGTTTACGCCTCCGGGCGGCCGCGTCGGCGTGCATTTGCGAGCCGAGGAAGAACGCGCCGTGCTGCGCGTCGAAGACACGGGCCGGGGGATTGCGCCCGAGCACCTGCCGCACATCTTTGATCGCTTTTTCCGGGTCAGCGGCCCGGCAGCCGAATCGCCCGAGAAGGGTTTGGGCCTGGGCCTCAGCTTTGTGGCCTGGATCGCGCGGGCGCATGGTGGATCGGTGCAGGTTTCAAGCGAGCCTGGCCACGGCACTGTGTTCGAAGTGACTCTGCCGCTGCACGGCGTGCCGCGCGAGATGCGCCCGGATGTCGCGGCGCCGGCCAATGTCTAAACAAACGTTAATGCTATGTTCAGGGTGGGCTTCACGTGGTTGTTTTAATCTGAAAGGGTGAAGTGCATGCTGGCCCGTCTCGCGGTAGTTTTGCTTCTGGCGCTTCCGGCGGCGGGATGGGCATACCAACCGCCAATGCCGCAGGAGACCGGGGCCAGGACTGCGATCTTCTCGGGCATCGTCACGGCGGTTTCGGAAAGTTCCGTCACGGTCAATCGCAAAGGTCTGGGCCTGGATTCCGTAACGCACACTTTCGCGATCGACGCCAAGACGCGCATCGAAGGCAAGCTGCGGCCGCGCGCGAAGGTCACGGTGATGTACGCGGCCACGGATGACGGCATGCTGGCCGTGCGCATTATCGTGCGGTGATTATTCGCCTGCCGCGGGCTCGGTGGCCAGGGGCCGCCGCCAAGCCAACACAGCCTGCTTCAGCGTGCCGATATGCGCGCGGACCACGCACAGGATCACCATCAACACCACCACGCCAATGGCCAGCATGGAGGTTTGCGGCACGCTGAGGTTCTCTTTCCAGAACCCCAGCCAGTGCCCGTAGACCAGCTCGATGTGCACCCAGTAGACCAGCAGTGAATTGGTGCCGAGCGTGCGCACCCAGCTCCAGGTCTGCGCGGCCGGCTGCAAGGTCCAGATATAGGCGAACGTCACCAGCACCAGAATCACGCCGAGTTTGATCAGCACCAGCACCGGGCTGTTGAGCCAGAAATCGACGCCGCCGCCATAGAACGAGACCGGGATGGAGTTGGAGCCGAGGGCAAGAAGAATGCCGGCGATGGCCACCCACTGCATAGTCTGGTTCAGCTGCTGCGGCTTGAGGCCGCGCAGCAGGGAACCAAAGGTCAGTCCGAA
>DOZZ01000317.1:0-6630 GCA_003517725.1 Bryobacterales bacterium
AATCTGAAGGCGCCGACGGGAACCCGCCTGGGCGTGACCGAAGCGGAAGTCATCAAGCTCGAAGGCCTTATCCGCAAGGTTGTTCCGGAGCATGACCTCGGCATGATCGTTTCGAATATCGGTTCCACGCCGGGCTTCTCGTCAATCTACACCAGCAACTCGGCCATGCACACCGCGTTCGTGCAGGTGAGCCTGACGGCCGACCACACCGTCGGCAGCTATGAGTACATGGCCCGCGTCAAAAAGCGATTGCAAAATGAAATGCCGGAATTAAGCATCTATTTCCAATCGGGCGGGCTGGTGGATGCCGTCCTCAATATGGGCCTGCCGGCGCCCATCGATATCCAGGTGGCCGGCTCGGACATGCGCAAGTCCTACGCAACCGCCTTGCAGCTCGCGCGCGAAATCCGCCGCATCCCCGGGGTGGCCGACACCTTCATTCCCCAGGACATCGATTATCCGGGCCTGCAAATGGACATCGACCGCACACGAGCGAGCGAACTCGGCTTGAATCAGCGTGAAATTGTGGACAACGTCATCACCGCCCTCACTTCCAACCAGATGATCGCTCCCAGCTACTGGATTGATCCGAAAACCGGCAACGATTACATGTTGACAGTGCAATATCCGGAGCGGCAGGTGCATAACCTGACCGACCTGCGCTCCATTCCGCTGCGGGCCGCGAGCGCCGCGTCTTCAGCCCGGCTCGACGCCGTGAGCGCCATTCGTGAGGTTGAAACGCCGACCGAGGTAGACCATTACCAGTTACGCCGGGTCATCGACATTTATGTTCGTCCGCTAAACGAGGACCTGTCGCGGATTGCCGACACCACTGACCAGTTGATCGCCAAAACTAAGCTGCCGGATGGCGTTACCGTTACCCTGCGAGGCATGGTGCAAGGCATGCGGGCATCGTTCCGCAGCTTCGCGCTGGGCCTGACGTTAGCCGTGGTGCTGCTGTATTTGATCCTGGTAGCCCAGTTCCGCTCGTTCATCGATCCTTTAATCATCCTGATGGCCGTGCCGCCTGGTCTTAGCGGGGTGCTGATCACGCTGTGGGCGAGTGACACCACGTTGAACGTGATGTCGCTGATGGGCATCGTGATGCTGGTCGGAATTTCGGTTTCGAACAGCATCCTGATCGTGGAATTCACGCGCCACCTGCGCAGTCAGGGCTCGCCGGTGCGCAACGCCGTGGCGCATGCCTGCCGCGTGCGTCTGCGGCCCGTGCTGATGACGTCACTGGCCACCGTCATCGGCTTGTTGCCGATGGCGCTGAAGCTGGGCGAGGGCAGCGAATCGTATGCGCCGCTAGCGCGCGCCATCCTGGGCGGTTTGACCATCTCGGTCGCGCTGACCGTCTTTCTGGTGCCGGCTGCTTATCAGTTAGTCTATGGGCGGCAGCCCCAGCTCCCCGAGGGACAGCACGCTTGAGACGGCCCTTACTGTTCCTGCTGGGCGCGTTGGCCATGAATGCCGGCGCGCAGCCGCCGCTCCAACTTACGCTGCCGGATGCCGAGAAGCTGGCGGTTCAGAACAACCCGCAGTTCCGTTCCGCGCAAAACACCGAACGCGCGGCGCAACAAGTGCCGGCCGAGGTGCGCTCGGTTCTGTTCCCCACGGTGACCGGCAACGTTACGGGCGTGGGCGCGGACGCAGGCTCGCGGCTGGCCGCCGGCGCGCTGAACAACCCGATTGTCTATAACCGTCTGGCGTCCGGCGTGAACTTAAACCAGATGGTTACAGATTTCGGACGCACCCACAATCTGGTGGAGGCCGCGAAGTACCGCGCGCAGGCGCAGGCGCAGGCGACGGAAACCACGCGCGAGGATATTCTGCTCGAAACCGATCGCGCGTACCTGACTGTTTTGCGCGATGAGGCGGTGCTGCGCGTGGCCCGCGAAACCGTGTCCGCGCGGCAATTGGTTGCCAATCAGGTGGGCCTGCTGGCGCAGAATCAGCTGCGATCGAGCCTGGACGTGAGCTTCGCGCAGGTGAACCTGGCGGACGCGCAGTTGCTGCTCAACAACGCGCAAAATGACGAGCAATCGGCGCGCGCGGCACTGGCAACCGTGCTGGGTTTGCCTACTCAAACCAACATTGCGCTGACTGATCTGACCGCGCTCGAGCCAATGCCCAGCGATATTTCGGCGCTGGTGGAAGAAGCCATCCGCAAGCGGCCCGAGCTGGCGGATCTGCGCCTCGAAGAGAACGCGGCCAAGAGCAATGCCGAAGCCGAGCGCGACCTTTCGCGGCCGACCCTCAGCATGGTCGGGGTAACGGGTATTGTGCCGGCCGGAGACGCCCAGCTGCCCGGCCGTTTCGGCGCCTTGGGCCTGAACCTGAGTATTCCGATTTTCAATGGCGGCCTGTTCCGGGCGCGGCAGCGCGAAGCCGAGTACCGCGCGCGGGCGGCCTCGGATAATGTCAAGGATCTGGAGAACCGCATCATGCGCGACGTGCGCGTGGCCGTGTTGAACGCGCAATCCGCTTATGAACGGATCGGATTAACCGATAAGCTGCTGGCGCAGGCCAAGCTGGCGCTCGATTTCGCCACGGGACGCTACAAGCTGGGGCTCAGCTCGATCATCGAGTTAAGCCAGGCGCAACTGAATTACACGTCGGCGCAGATTTCGAGTTCCACCGCGCGTTACGACTACCAGACGCAGCTGGCCGAGCTCCGCTTTCAGGCCGGATCGCTGCACTAACCGGGGCTCGTATGTGGCGGCATAAACAAAACGAGCGGCAAGCCCCGCTGCAGGTGCTGGCCGTCACCACCTTCGCGGGCGACGTGTCGGCGCTGGGCGAGCTGGCGGCGGCGGAAGGCTGGCAACTTGAAACTTGCGCCAGCGTCAGCGAGGCAGTCGTACTGCTGGCCAGGATCCCCGGGCGCGTAGTGTTACTGGACCGGGATGTTTCGGCACTGGGCTGGCGCGGCGCACTGACGGCGCTGCTGGCTTCGCGCGAGAGCCGCGTGGTGCTGATCTCGCCGGTGACGGACGATTTCCTGTGGGATGAGGTGGTCAGGCTCGGCGGTTATGACGTGATCACACGGCCGCTCGATGCCGCGCGCACGTTGTCGGCGGTGAATCTGGCGGTCACGGCGATGCGGGCCGGCTGAAGCTCAATGCACCACGCCCTTTCGCACCGCATATAGAATCAGCTCCGGCACGCTGTGCAGATTGAGTTTCTCCATGATATTCGCGCGGTGCGTATCCACCGTGTGCAGGCTCAGGTGCAGCATCGCGGCTACTTCTTTGTTGCCGCGGCCTTCCGCGATGAGCTGCAGAATCTCGCGTTCGCGCGTGGTCAGTAACTCGTAACTGTCTTCCACGCCCTGGCGCTCGAGCTTCGACATATAGTCGCGGTTCAATACTTCGGCGATGGCCGGGCTAAAGAAATTTTTGCCGTCGCGAACGGCTTTGATGGCGTCCACCAGATCGGCCTCGGCCGAGTCCTTCAGCAGATATCCGCGCGCGCCTGCCTTCAAAGCGCGGACCACATAGCTCTCATCGGAATGCATGCTGAGCACAATAACGCGCGTATCGGGCATTTTCGCGGCGATCTGGCGGGCCGCTTCGAGACCGTTCAGATGCGGCATCCCGACGTCCATCACGGCGATATCGGGCCGATGCTCCTCGGCCAGCTGCACTGCCTCGCGGCCATTAGCGGCTTCGGCAATCACCTGCAGGTCCGGATGCCGCTCCAGCAGCAGCCGCAGGCCGCTGCGCATGATGGTGTGGTCGTCGGCCAATAGAATGCGGATCATGATTCCTCCGGCAACGGCAACTCGATCGAGAGCAGCGCCCCTTTCATCGGCCTGGAGCGCACGTCAAAGGTGCCGTTCAGGTGAGAAACGCGCTCCTGCATGCCCAACAAGCCGAGGCCGCGCGAGACGCGCGGATCGAAGCCGCGGCCGTCATCCTGTATCACCAGCCTAAGCCGGCCGCCTTCCACCTGCAGCGTGATGCGCACCTGTTTGGCGCCCGCGTGGCGCGTCACATTGTGCAACGCCTCCTGCACCACGCGGTAGATGCACGTCTTGAAAGCCTCGGGCAAATCTTCGGGCAGTTCGGCCGCCGCTACATGCACCACCAACCCGGTGCGCTGCGCTGTTTCGCGCGCCTGCCATTGCAACGCGGGCAGCAGGCCGATATCGTCGAGCATCGAAGGCCGCAGCAGCAGCGCCATATTGCGAATGCAGCGGATGGACGATTCGGTCAGCCGGCGTATCTCACTCACGTAGGGCGCCAGCTGCCGCGCGACCGGCGGCGGCACGGCGGCCGTCATGTTGCTCAGGCCCAACAGCACGGCCGAGAGCGATTGCCCCACTTCGTCGTGCAGTTCGCGCGAAATCGAGCGGCGCTCGTCCTCCTGCGCGCTGGCCATGCGCGCCGATAACTCTTTCAGCTCCTGGCGGGCCGCCACGATGTCGACATACTTAGCGCGGGCATCACGCTCCAGGCGCAGGATGCTGCGGGTGCTGAAGGTGGCCAGGAACAGGCCCGTGGCGAGGGCCACCACCAAGGCCACGACCATGCGGTTGCGGAACTCCTGAAAGAGTTCGGCGACGCGCTGGTTGCCGAGCTGCAATTGTTGTTCATCGATACGCCCGATCTGGTCGGCGATGTCGAACAGCGCCGTGCGCCGGGGAAAAACGCGGTCGCGCAGAAAAATATAGCCCTGCTGATGGCGCTCCTCAGGGGTCCACCGAAAGACCGGATCGAGCAGCTGCCAGTAGTCGGCCAGCGTCCTCCGCAGGGTGCCGATAAGGGGCGGCTTTTGGCGCGCGGTCAGCTGAGCCAGGTGATGCAGGTCTTCATCCATGCGCCGGCGCACGCGGTCGAGGTCGGCGCGATAAGCCGCGGCATTTTGGACGTTCGGTTCCAGCAGATAATCGCGCACGTAGGTGCCCGAAACATAAAGCGCCGAACGGATCTGGGAGAGTACGCGGCTGCGCTCGACAAACTCACGCTGCAGCCGGTCATTCCGGGTCTGGATCTCGCGCAGGATTTGCACGGCGTCCAGGCCCGCCAGCGCCATGATGCCCAGCAGCCCGCCGAAGCCGGCCAGCAGCAGGATCCGGCTTTGCCCCACGATGGACGAGTCAGCGGACCGTGGTTGCATCTACAGATTGATGCTACAGCAACACTGCTGGTCTAACGCGCACGCCGGTATCCCGCCGAGCGCATCCCGAACCAATGCCGCAGCCCGCGCGGCAACACGCCCCAGGCCCGCATCATCGCGCGGTACTTCCATCCCGGAATTACGAACAGCCGATCCCGCTCCAGCCCGCGCAGCGATTCCGCCACCACGAATTCCGCGCTCATCCACAGCCGCGCCGGAATCCGCGAGCGATCCATCTTCAGCGTGTCGTGAAACTCCGAGCGCGTATAACCCGGACATAGCGCCTGCACCCGCACCGGCGATCCCGCGGCCTTCAGCTCCAGCCAGACGCCCTCGGTGAAGCTGTTCATCCAGGCCTTGGTCGCGCAATAACTAACGTTGCCGACCGTCTGCAGGAATCCCGCGACCGACGCGACATTGATGATGGCCCCTTGCCCGCGCTCTATCATGCCGGGCAGTGCCGCATGCATCAGACGCATGGTCGCCAGCACGTGCAGCCGGTGCATCTGATCCTGACCTTCAACGGGAATGTCGAAGAAGCGGCCCAGCGATCCGAAGCCGGCATTGTTCACCAGCAAGGCCACGGCCGGGTCATTCTCCAAACGCCGCTCCAGCGCGCGGCACCCCTCATCGGTGGCCAGATCGCCGACCAGAATGTCGACCGCAGTCCCATACCGCGATTCAAGTTCCGCGGCCAGCTGCTCCAAACGTTCGCGACGCCGCGCCACCAGCAGTAAACTATGCCCCTGGCGCGCCAGGGCTTTCGAAAACTCCACGCCGATGCCGCTCGACGCCCCTGTCACCACGGCCAGCGAATTCACCGCGGCAGCTTCCCCTCCCGCCGCATCGCCACGTGTACTTTCAGGATGCAGGTATCCATCGCGACCAGCAATCCCGCAGCTTTGGCGCGTTCGGCCGCGGCTGGATGCGCGATGCCCTCTTGCATCCAAATGCCTTTGGCCCCGACGCGAATCGCCGCCTCCACAATCTCCGGCACGAACTCCGCGCGCCGGAANNTCGCCGGGCTTGAGCGAGCCCAGCGTCAAATCCCCGATGCGCACGCGCTTCAATTTCTCCACCAGCAATCCGCAGTGCCGGAACATCATGCGGATCTGGTTCTTGCGCCCTTCGATCAGCCGCACCTCGTACCACGGGTTTTCAGCGCGCCGCAATAGCTTCAGCCCGGCCGGCGCGGTGCGGCGTCCTTCGATCGGCAGGCCCTCGCGAAAAGCCTGCTCCTGTTCCTGCGACAGCGTGCCGTTCACCTTCACCAGATACGTCTTCGGCACGTGGCTCGCGGCGGACGTGATGGCATTCGCAAAATCGCCATCGTTAGTGAACAGCAGCAAGCCTTCGCTGTGATAATCCAGGCGCCCCACCGGATACACACGGTGCTTGATGCCGTGCAGCAGCGTCATCACCGTTGCGCGGCCTTCGGGATCGGCCACGGTCGTGACCGTGTTGTTAGGTTTATAAAGCGCTACGTAGACCAGCGCCTTCGGC
>DOZZ01000317.1:6801-10712 GCA_003517725.1 Bryobacterales bacterium
GCCACGCCGGCCCGCGAAACAATCTTCTGCAGCCGCTCGAGTGCCACGCGCTATGGCCCTTCGACCGATTCGGAGCCGCGCCGCTCGCCGGTCTCGGTTTCATCGCTGCCGCTCGCCGCGGGGCGCCGCTCCACGCCATCGACGGCATCGCCCGAAGCCGCTTCGGTCGAGTGACCTTCGCGCCGTTCCACGTTCTCGGCGGGTCCCGGCGGTTCGGGGTTGCCCTCGGTGGGTTCTGGTTGCGGGCCCATGCGCTGCTCCAGATGCAGCACGGATTGGCCGCCCTGCCCGGCTTCTTTTTGGTCCGGTTCCGATTCGCTGACTGACATACGCCGTAACTCCTCAAATTCCTTGAGCGACGGAAGCTCGTTCAAGTCCTTCAGTCCGAACTGCACTAGAAACTCGCGCGTCGTCTTGTAAAGAATCGGCTTGCCGATCACGTTCTTGCGGCCCGCCGCCGCGATCAGCTTGCGATCGAGCAACGTCTTCAAGACGCCCGTGCCTTGCACGCCGCGCACCTCCATCACCTCGGGCGCGGTGATGGGCTGCTTATACGCGATCACGGCCAGCGTCTCGAGCGCCGGCAGCGAAAGCTTCATCGGCGGCTTCAGATTGCGCACGAAGCTGCGCACCGCATCGTGATGCTCGGGCTTGGTGGCCATCTTGTAACCGCCGGCCACCTCCTGAATGCTGATGCCGTGTTCGGGCTTCTGAAACTCCGCGATCAGCGCCTTCAATTGAAACACCACGCGCTCTTTGCTCTGCCCTAGCGCCGCCACAATCTGATCCAGCGTCAGAGCCTCTTCCGTCACATAAATGATGGCTTCGAGCACCGCGCGCAGTTGCTCGTCTTCCAACTCGCGCGCCGACTGCGGCGTTTCGGCGTCCGGCAGCAGCTCTTCGGTGGTGACCCGCTCCAGATGTTCCTCGGCCGGCCGCTCGCTGGCGGACAGTTCGGTCCCAGGTTGAATCTCGCGAGCTTCCTCCGCCGGCATGTCCGGTGTGACGTGTTCAGACATCGTCGGTTCTATTTGTAATCCTCTTCAATCAGTCCGGCTTCCGCGGGCGTGACGACGGCCAGCCCTTCTTTGCGACGCAGCGCCATCTCGCCAAACAGATCCTTCTGCAGAATTTCGACGGCCTGCATCTTCACCAGTTCGAGCACGGCAAGAAACAGGCAGATCATGGCGCGGACGGAGCGCTGCTGCTGCAACACCTGCAGAATAAACAGCGGCTTATCGCGGCGCGTGTTTTCAAGCAGAGCCCGCAGATGCACCACCATGTCCCCGACCGACACCTCTTCGGTGTCCACCTCGTACACCGGCCGAGATCGCGCGCGATCGATCACTTCGCCAAACGACTTCACGAGATCGAACAGATTCACGTCCAACCCTGGATCGTCGTCATCCGACGCGAAGTGCCGCATCTGCGGATTCGACCAGACGTTCTCTTCGATCAGCCGCTTTTGCTGCAGCATCTCGGCCGCGTTTTTGAAGCGTTCATGTTCCAGCAGCCGCTCGACAAGCTCCTGCCGCGGATCTTCGTCCGTTTCGCCCTGGCTCAACTCCGGATCGGTCGGCAGCAGCATGCGCGACTTGATATGGATCAGCGTCGCGGCCATGAAGACGAATTCGGCGCCGAGGTCGAGGTCCATCTCGCGGGCGCGGTCGAGCGCGGCCAGATATTGCGACGTAATCTGGGCTATCGGGATGTCGCGGATGTCGATTTTCTGGCTGCGGATCAGGTCCAGAAGAAGATCCAGCGGCCCCTCGTAATGCTCGAGGTGGACTTTCAGCGGCGAGTTCACGAACACTTCACGATAACACTCCCGAGCTCCGCCAGGTGAAGATGTAGTCCAATAGCAGCTTGGGGCGAATTCGAGTACTTTCCGACAACATCGCCAATAAGATCGCGGCCGGGGAGGTGGTCGAGCGGCCTGCCTCCGTGGTCAAGGAGCTGCTTGAAAACTCGCTCGATGCGGGAGCTACCGACATCCGCATCGACGTTGAAAACGCGGGCCGCCGGCTGCTGCGCATCACCGATGACGGCTGTGGCATGTTGCGCGACGATGCGCTGCTGGCCTTTGAGCGCCACGCCACCAGCAAGCTGCACGAGGTGAAAGATCTGGATGCGATTGCGACCCTCGGGTTCCGCGGCGAGGCGCTGCCCTCCATCGCGTCCGTCTGCCGTCTGACGCTTGAGACGCGCGCCGAAGATGAATCGACCGGCACGCGCATAGAAATCGCCGGTGGCAAAATGCTGAGCTGTGAGGAGATTGGCGCGGTGCGCGGGACGGTGATCACGGTTCGCGATCTGTTTTACAACGTGCCGGCGCGCAAGAAATTCCTGCGCTCGGAGCAGACCGAACTGGCGCACATCGCGTCGCTGGTCACGCACTACAGCCTGGCGCATCCGGCCAAGTCGTTCGAGCTGCGCAACGGCGCGGCCAATCTGCTCAACGTCACGCCGGTTGACACGCTGCGCGAGCGCGTGTTCCAAGTCTTCGGGACGCAGACGCTGGATGAACTGATCGACCTCGGCGTCATCGAAAAAGCCGTGCCGTTCGATCCCGAGGCAGACCCGGTGCGCTTCCGCCTGGAAGGCTTCGTCTCGCGGCCGCAGGTGCAGAAGAACAATCGCAATTCCATCTTTATCTTTGTGAACGGACGTCTCATTCGGGACCGTTTGCTGCTGCATGCGCTCTCGGCCGCTTACTTCAATCTGATGCCAGCCGGCTGTTTCCCATTCGCCTTGGTGTTCCTGACCTGCGACGCGGGCCAGGTGGACGTCAACGTGCACCCCGCCAAAACCGAGGTCCGCTTTCATCACCAGACGGTGGTGCACGATTTTGTGCGCGATGGCATTCGGGATCGGCTGATCGCGACGCGTCCGGCTCCGGCCTTCGCGCCGTCGGTGCAACCCGCGGCTTATATGCCGTTCTCCGAATTCACGCAGGCTCTGCAGGATGCCGAGCCGGTTGTGCCCGAAATCACGGATGTGTCCGAGGCGCCGGTCTTTTCGCTCCGCCCCGAGCCAGGCCCCCCTGCACGTTTTGACTTCACCACTTTGCCGGAACCCACTGTCGCCAAAGTGCCAGACACGCACGGGACTTTTCCACCCGAAGTATTGGGCGACAACACAGCGTCACTAACTTCGCTGCAGGATTTACGGGCGCTGGGTCAGTTGCACAACAGCTTTATCCTGGCCGTGGGCCGTGATGGCCTGTGGATCATCGACCAGCACGTAGCGCACGAGCGCATTTTATTCGAAAAGGTGTTGCGCCAGATGGCTGCGGGCCGCGTCGAGGTGCAGTCGCTGCTAATGCCGGTGGTGATCGATCTGACCGCCGGTCAGCAGATCGAATACGCGCGCATCGCGGGCGAACTGGCGGCCGCCGGCTTCGAGACGGAGCCCTTCGGCAACCGCACCATCGCGGTGAAAGCGGCGCCCGCGGCGGTGCCCCCTGGGTGCCTGGAACAAGTGCTCTTCGAAATTCTGGAGATCGCCGAGAAAGAGCTGCGCAGCGTCAGCCTCGAAGCGTTCCGTCGCGGCGTAGCGGCCTCGATCGCCTGCCGCGCCGCCATCAAAATCAACATGCCTCTCGACGCCACGAAAATGGACTGGCTAATCCGCGAACTGGCCGCCACCGACTACCCCATGGCCTGCCCGCACGGCCGCCCGATCGCGCTGCAATACTCCACCAAAGAAATACTAAAAGCCTTCCACCGCATCTAAACCAAAAGTGCTCTGGCTACAGACCCTTCCGTAGCCAGAGCACTTTTCGAGGCCTTTTCGAGGCGCGAAAAGTAGCCAGACAACAAAGGCATTTGTAGCCAGAGCACCTTTTGGGCTGCTTTTCGGGCTGGAAAAAGTGCTCTGGCTACAGACCCTTTCGTAGCCAGAGCACTTTT
>DOZZ01000317.1:10798-12215 GCA_003517725.1 Bryobacterales bacterium
AAAAGTAGCCAGAGCACTTTCGGCTTTTAGGACTAGAGGTGGTTTACCGCGTCTGATGCTTCTATTCGGTGTAGTTGGGCGCTTACCCAGCTGATTACCGTCTGGTCTACCCAGAAGCGCGGCGGCCGTTTGGAGAGGAAACCTACGTGCCCGCCATGCGCCGGGGCTACCAGTTGGATCCACGGGTTTGCCGCTATCGCCGGATCGCGGTACATCGCGAACGGGATGAACGTGTCGTCCTGTGCGTGCAGCATCAGGGTCGGCACCGCGATCGCGCTTAGCACGCGGCTGCTCGACTGCGTTTCGTAATAATGATCGGCGTTGCGGAAGCCAAAGCTGGGCGCTGTCACGGCGTCGTCGATGGCGTACAGACTGGCATGGCGCGCCACCTCCGCCGCGGCATAGCGTCCGGTCGCGACCATCCGCGCCCGCATGCGCTTCAGAAAACGGCGCTCGTAGAGCCGGTTATCGAGCTTGCCAATGCGCCGCGCCGATGCGCCCAGGTCAATTGGCGCCGAGACACTGCACACGCCGGCCAGCAGGTCCGCGCCGCGCGCGCCCAGTTCGCCCGCCAGTTTCAGGGCCACGTTGCCGCCCAGCGAGAAGCCCGTTAGAAAGACCGGCGCGCCGCCGCGCAGTCCCTTGACGAACTCCAGCAGGTCCGCCGTCAAGCCGCCGTGATAGAGCGTCTGACACAGATGCGCGGTTCCGCCGCAGCTTCGCATGTGGAAGCGATGCACCGCCAGGCCGTGGGTCAAAGCGTGGTGCGCCATGCTCACGATGTAGCCGGCCTCCGCCCCGCCCTCCAGCCCGTGGATCAGCACCAGATGCCCCCGCGCGTCGCCCGCCGGATATTGCGTGTGGACCAGAACCTGCGTTTCCGGGTCGGTCTGAATCAATCGCTCGTCGACCGGATAGGCCGAGAAATCAAAATGGCGCCGCCAGAAGTTGGCCAGAATCGTGTGCAGGTGCGGGTTGCGCACCAACGGGACGAAGGGGGGTGCTTGCCAGGACAAATTTAATTTTAGAGCAAATCGAGAAACGCACCGGCCGCGTAGCTCAGCGCGCGGCGCGCAGGCATGACGAGATAGATCTTGCGTTCCACGTGAAGTTCTTCGACGCGCACCGCGCAGAGCGTGCGCTGCTCCAGTTCCTGCTCCACGCACATGCGCGGAAGGAAAGCCACGCCCAGGTTCGACTGCACCAGCTTGCGAATCGATTCGATGGTGGGCATCTCGATATCCATCCGCAGCGGCACGTGATGGCGCTGGAACTCCCGCAGCACCATGTCGCGATAGGGCGACAGCACGTTATGCGCGATGAAGGTCTCGTCGCCTAACTCCACCATCGGCACGCTCGACCGGCCCGCGAGACGATGCTCCGGCGAGACGACGAACGCCAGCGAATCCGTGAAGAT
>DOZZ01000317.1:12437-12802 GCA_003517725.1 Bryobacterales bacterium
AGGCTGCGCCGCACCTGCAGCTTGACCTTGGGATACAGCGCGCGGTAGCGCTCGATGTGCTGCAGCAGGTAAAGCGTGGTCGATTCATTCGCCCCGATCACCAGCCGGCCGCCCGAATTGTCGCGCAGCTCCGCAATCGAGTTTTCCATCTCGCCCTTGAGGTTCGAAAAGCGGCGGGCGTAATCCAGCACAATCCGCCCGGCATCCGTCAGCAGCAGTTCTTTGCCGGAGCGGTCGATCAGCTTTTCGCCCAGATCGGCCTCGAGCCGTTGCAATGCCAGCGACACCGCCGGTTGCGTCCGCAACAGCTTTTCAGCCGCGCGGGAGAAGCTCTTCTCGGTCGCAACCACCAGAAAGACGTTCAG
>DOZZ01000317.1:13014-13239 GCA_003517725.1 Bryobacterales bacterium
ATGGACAACCGCGTTTGGATCTTCGACACCACCTTGCGAGACGGTGAGCAATCTCCCGGCTGCAGCATGACCGTGCCGGAGAAACTGGCCATGGCACGTAAGCTGGCCGACTTGGGCGTGGACACCATGGAAGCCGGTTTTCCGATCGCGTCCCTTGGGGATTTCGAGGCAGTGGAAGCGGTCAGCCGCGAGTTCTCGTGGGTGCAAGTGGCGGCCTTGGCACGC
>DOZZ01000187.1:0-593 GCA_003517725.1 Bryobacterales bacterium
GCTCCAGTTCAGATCGCCGCCGCCATAGATGTTGCCGCAGCGCGCAATCACCGCCGGCAGTTGGTACGTCAGATAGTACGACTGCGTGATCAGATCCGCGCAGCTCTTCGACACATCGTACGGAAAGCGCCCCAGCGGCGGCATGTCCTCCGTGTACGGCAGCGCGTTGCCGTTGCCGTACGCCTTGTCGCTCGATGCCACGATCACGCGCTTCACGCCGGCCGACTGCACGCGGCACGCTTCGAGCAGATTATAGGTGCCGCGCACATTGGCTTCGAACGTCGCGAGCGGGCTGCGCAACGCCGTGCCCACGATGGTCTGGGCTCCTAAATGGAACACGGTGTCGATCTCGTGTACGCAGATGGCGCGCTCCAGGTCCGCGTAGTTTTCGAGCGAGCCGTTGATCACCGCCGTCCGCTGCACCACGCCGCTGCGCATCAACTGGCTCTGCGGGTCGTAGTCGCGGATCAGCGGCACCACATACGCCTCGGCCTCGACTAAGCGGCGCACCAGCCAGGAGCCCACCAGCCCCGTCGCGCCTGTCACAAACACCCGGCGGTTACGCCAGAACCCGTCTATTCCCATGTTTTCCA
>DOZZ01000187.1:741-2676 GCA_003517725.1 Bryobacterales bacterium
TGCCCGTCGCGCGCCAGGCGTTCCAGCGGCTCGCGCTCCCAGATCAGATGGTCCGAGCCGAGATAGTCGAAGATGCCCGGCTCCAGCACAAAGAAGCCGCCGTTGATCCAGCCCTCGCCGGTCGAAGGCTTCTCGATGAATTCGGAGACGCGATCGCCGTCGAAAGCCATGCCGCCGAAACGCGCCGGCGGCCGCACCGCCGTAACGGTGGCCAGCTTGCCATGGCTCTTGTGGAAGGCGGTCAGGGCGCGCACGTCGATATTACCCACGGCGTCCCCGTACGTCAGCATGAACGTCTCATCGCCGACCCAGGGCTTTGTGCGGTTGATGCGGCCACCGGTGTCGGTCGCCACGCCGGTGTCGACCAGGTGCACCGTCCAGCCCGGCTGGCGCCCGTGATGCACGGTAACTTTGCCCGTCTTCAGATCGATCGAAAGATCGTTGTTCACGGCGTAGAAATTGATGAAGTAATCTTTGACGAAGTCGCCCTTGTAGCCCAGCGCGACAATGAACTCGCTGTAGCCGTGCGAGGCGTAGATGTTCATGATGTGGCAGAGGATCGGCAGTCCTCCGATCTCCACCATGGGCTTAGGTCTCAGTATCGTTTCTTCGGACAGACGCGTGCCGAGGCCGCCTGCCAGGATCACTGTTTTCATGCCGGTCCGTACTGCGGAATTTCAAGAGTAGCAGACCGGGGCAGGCCGTCAGCGGGCGTCCAGTGCGTCGTGCCACAGCCCGGAGCCGCGGCGGACGATGTCCAGTTCGGCGGGCGAGAAGCGCTTTTTGAAGCGCGGCAGATCTAAGCGCCGCTCGCGATCTTCAGCCGACAGCTTTTGCAGCCGATTGATCGCGCCGCGAACCACTTGCTGGCGGTCCTCCGGCAATTCGCGTAGACGCCGGCCGACGTCCCGAATCTGGTTCTGCGTCTCGGGCGGCAGCGCCTGAAAGCGGCGATAGCGTTCGAGCAGGCGTTCGCGGCGCGCCGGATCCATCTGGTCCAGGCGGTTCAGGCGTTGTTCAATCTGCTGCTGGCGCTGCGGAGGCAACCGCTGCAGCGCGGATTTCCGCTGCTCCGGCGAAAGCTGCTGCAGCTTTTCGATGTTGGCCCTGGCCGCCGGATGATTCGTTTTCTGCGGCCACGCCGCAAGGCTGGCGACCAACAGCAGGCCCGTGATGATCGCCGCGCGCATTTATATTTGAGAGGCCGCCCCGTCGGCATAGAGCTGGTGCAGCGTCTGCAAATCGTCCAGCGTGGTTTCGATCTGGTCGGCCTCCCGCGCCGACACCGCCTCGACCGCCGGCGCCGCCGCCGGTGTTTTTCTGACGTGAGAAAGCAGCAGGCCGCTCACCAGCGCCAGAGTCGCCAACCCCAGCGGCAGCGCCGGCCCCCAGCGCAACGGTGGCAGCAGCGCGGCCAAACCCGAGCGCCACGTGGCAGCCGGGAGCGCCTCGATCCGCGCAGATAAGCGTGCATCGAAGTCCGGGCTGACCGGTTCGCCCTCCCAGTCGTCCAGCGCGTGCCACACCGCGCTCTGCTCCCGCGCCGCGCGCGCCAGTTCCGCGTCGGCAGCCAGCGCCGCGTCAAGCTGCGCCTGCTCGCGTGCGTCCAGCCGGCCCGCCGCTCGCCTCACGATCTGATCGACACTCAGTTTCTTGCGCATACTATTCCCCTGTTCACGCCATGTGCGCCAGCCGCGACCGCAAAGCCTCGTAGGCTCGAAACAGCAGCGACTTCACGGCCGATTCCGTCAATCCCAGCACTCCCGCGATCTGCGCGTAATCCATCTCCTGGTACTTGTGCATCAAGACGGCCGCGCGCTGCTTGGCCGGCAGCGCCGCGATCGCGCCGCGAATCTCCTGAAGGCGCGCCGCGCGTACTAACGCCGCCTCGGCCGTGGGCGCGCGATCCGTGACCTTCGGCCCCGGCCCCTGCAA
>DOZZ01000187.1:2718-4189 GCA_003517725.1 Bryobacterales bacterium
GTGGTGAACTTGGCGGTGGCTTCGTAGGACCCCCGCGAGCGGTACACGCGCAGAAACACTTCCTGCGCCAGCTCCTCCGCCACGGCGGCATCCTGCACCATGCGGTAAAGGAAGTGGATCAGCGGCCGGCGATGCTTCTCGAGCAACACCTCGAAGCTGCCGGCGTCGCCCTCCTTCACGCGAAGCATCAGGTGCGCATCAAGATCCAGTATCGCGGCCGCCCCCATGTCTTTTCTAACCCCGCTCATAAGAAAAGGTTTCTATGCTTACTCGTCCTTCAGGCTGCGTTCCATCAGCAGACGGATGGCTTCCACCGGAGTACGGTGTCCCGCCAGCAGAGCCTCCATCTGTTCCGCGATGGGCATTTCGACGCCACAGCGCCGCGCCAAGTCCATAGCCGCGGCCGCAGTGCGCACACCCTCGGCCACCATTTTCATCGAGGCGCTGATTTCTTTGATTCCGACTCCCGAAGCTAAGCCTATGCCTACCTTTCGATTACGACTTAAAGCTCCAGTACAAGTTAAGACCAGATCGCCCATTCCGGCGAGGCCGCTCAGGGTCTGCGGACAGCCGCCCAGCGCGACCGCCAGGCGGCTGATCTCCGCCAGCCCGCGGGTCATCAGCGCGGCCAGCGCGTTGTGCCCCAGATCCAGTCCCGTGCAGACGCCGGCGCCGATGGCGATCACGTTTTTCAGTGCCCCGCCCAGTTCCACGCCGACCACATCGCTGCTGACGTAGAGACGCAGCGCGCTGGTTGAAAACGCCATCTGCACCGCGCCGGCTACGCTCTTCTCGTCCGACGCCACCACCAGGGCGACCGGTTTGCCCGCCGCCACTTCCTGCGCGAACGAGGGACCCGAAAGCACCGCCAACGGCCGCGGCCCGCACACCTCGGCCAGCACCTGGCTCATGCGCAGCAGGCTGCCCGTTTCGATGCCCTTGGTCGCGCTCACCACCATCGCGGCCGGCGCCAGATGCGGCGTGACCTGGCCCAGCACCTCGCGCGCATGATGCGAGGGCGTGGCGTGCACCACCACATCGGCCTGGTCCAGCACCACGCCCAGGTGATGCGAGATGCGCACCTGCGGCGGAATATCGAAGCCCGGCAGGTAAAAATCGTTGACGCGGGAGGTCTCCATGCGCCCGGCCAGCGCCGCGTCATGCACCCACAGCCGCACGTCGCTGAAACGCGGGCTGAGCGCAAGCGCCAGGGCGGTGCCCCAACTGCCTCCGCCGATGATAGCCAGGCGCTTCATCCGGCGCGTTTTCCGGAAAACTGAAAGACGTTTTCCGTGCCGGCGTGCAGCCTCCGGATGTTGTCCTTATGCCGGTAAACGATGAAGGCCCCGCTCACCACAGCCGAGGCCACCAGCGGCGCGCCGGGGTGATCGATCAGCCAGACCGCCAGCGGAAAAGTGCCGGCCGCCAGAATCGACCCGAGCGAGATGAAGCGCGTAGCCATCACAGTCGC
>DOZZ01000187.1:4369-4630 GCA_003517725.1 Bryobacterales bacterium
GAGCACCAGGGTTGCGATGCCGGCTGCGCGGCCCGTGGTTCGCAGCACGTTGGTGGCGCCGATATTGCCGCTGCCGGCCTGCCGTATGTCGGTGCCGGCCAGCGCCCGCACCAGCAGATAACCGAACGGGATCGCACCCAACAGGTAGGCGATAACCATGGCCATGAGCGCAATCACAGCCATTTAGTGTACGTCAGGCGCTTAAATTGAATAGATGGGGCCAGTGCTTCCGCGTCCGTTTTACGCGCGTACACCCGCCGA
>DOZZ01000187.1:4875-5123 GCA_003517725.1 Bryobacterales bacterium
GTTCGGACCTCCCGGGCATGCCTACGTGTACCTGATCTACGGCATGTATGAATGTCTGAACCTGGTGTGCGAGCCCGAGGGCGCGGCCGGCTGTGTACTGATTCGGGCGCTTGAGCCCTGCGCCGGCATCGAGTTGATGCAACAGCGCCGGCCCGCCGCGCGGCGCACGGAAGACCTCTGCTCGGGCCCGGGCCGCCTGACTCTCGCGCTGGGCATCACGCGGAAACTCAATGGCCGGGACGTCACGA
>DOZZ01000186.1:0-3640 GCA_003517725.1 Bryobacterales bacterium
CGAACAGCAGCACGATCGAGCCGCGCGGAGCCACATGGCCCGGCCCGTTGACGCTGCCATCGGGGTTCAGTGCCGCCGCGTTATTGGCGGAGTCCACAAACAAGCCGGGCGCCGCCGCCTGCACCGCCACCGTCGCCGCCGCGCGCGGCAGACCATTGCGCTGCACTTCCACCGAAGCCGTGGCGCTGGCCGCTACTTCGTAAGGCACCTGCGCATTGATCTGACCCGCGCTGACATACAGCAGTGGCGCGGCGACGCCGTTGAACGTCACCTGCGTGCCTTCGAGGACGGTTGCCAATCGGCCATCGCCGCCGAATTCGCCAATGGCCGGCGCCGCCGGGCCTAAGCCCTCCCCATAGATCGACACCAAGAGCCCGGGCGCCACCGCCGTGAACTGGCCCGATGCCGCATGGACTACCGCTAGCACTCCCGGCGTTCCGCCCAATTGCCCCAGTGCCGGTGGCGTCAACGCCCGCACGCGCCGGTTGTTGGTATCCGCGACATACACGACGCCGTCCGCCGCGATGGCGAGCGCGGTGGGGTTGAAAAGCCCGGCTGCCGTGGCGACTCCCCCGTCGCCGGAGAACCCCGCGACGCCGGTACCGGCGATGGTGTGCAGCAGGCCGTCGCTATCGACCATCCGGACGCGATGGTTTCCGGCATCCGCAATCCAGAGTTCGTCGGCGGCGCTGACGGCCAGCCCGGCCGGCGACGAGAAGCGTCCCTGGCTCAGCGGACCGCCATCGCCCGCGAATCCCGCGGTCAGCGCGCCGCCTATGGTGACAAGCGCCCCGTCGGGCGTGCGGCGGCGCAGCAGGTGATTGCCGGTGTCCGCGATATAGAGATTGCCAAAACGATCCGTGGCCAGCCCCGCCGGGCCATTCAATTGGCGCGTGGTGGCGTCGCCGCCATCGCCGTTGTAGCCGGCGACGCCGGTGCCCGCCACGATGTCGAGATAGCCTGACGTCAGCAGCCGGAAAATACGATGGGCGCTGCTGAAATACACGTTGCCGAAGCCATCGAGCGCCATCACCGATGGATCGCCGATGCTAGCCTTGGTAGCCAGACCCGGCACTCCGGAGACGCCCGCCAAACCGCTGCCGGCCAGCGTACGTAGCGCTCCACTTAAGGGCAGGTCCTGGATCGCGTGATAGCCGGAATCGGCCACCAACAGCGTGCCCGCGGCGTCGAATTGCAGCCCGCGCGGCGCCGCGACGTCGGCCGTCAAGGAAGCGATAATGCCGCCTGTGTCGACCACGCGCAGGCGGTCGAACGCGGTATCGGCGATCGCCAGGCGGCCGGCCGCGTCAACCGCCACACCGGTGGGCGAGCCAAGGCGCGCCCGTGTCGCGAGGCCGCCGTTACCGAAGTCGCGCGAGGCGGCTCCATATAGGGTTTGCAGGCTCCCGCCAGGGATTTGCACTTGCACCTGCTGCGCACCGACTACGAACACGCCCGCGGCCGCGGCCACCACATCGCGCGCGGGAACGCTCGATTCGACCGCAGTCACGCTGGAGTCGGGCGCAATCCTCCACACGGCGTGTACTCCCGCGTGCGCTACATAAAGATTGCCGGACGCATCGACCGCGATGCCCGTCGGAGTATCGAGCGCGAGCCGTCCGGCGGCGCCCGGAGCGCCCGGCCCGGCCAGCGTCGAGCAGATGCCATGGCGCACCACGCGCACGCGTCCATTGCCGCTATCGGCGATGTAGAGGTTGCCCGCCGCGTCGAACGCGATGCCCGCCGGGTAACGCAGAGCCGCGCTGGTGGCCGCGCCGCCATCGCCGCTGAAACCGGCCACGCCACTGCCCGCGACCGTTGTGAGCGAGCCGTCCGGGTTCACGCGGCTGACTTGCTGTCCGCTGAATTCCGAGACGTACAAATTGCCGCCAGGGTCAATCGCGACATTGCGCGGTGCACGCAGGCGCGGCCCGGCCCCGGCCGCCGTGGCGATGCTGCCGTCGGTCTGGATGACGCGGACAACGCTATTGCCGAGATCGGCAATGAACAGCCGGCCGGCGGCATCGAGGGCCAGCCCGTAGGGCGCGTTCAGAGCCGCGGCCGAAGCCGGGCCGCCATCGCCGGAGTAGCCCGGCGCGCCCACGCCTGCAATGGTGTGGATCACGCCGTCGGGCGTCACGCGGCGTACCCTGTGGTCGCCTGTGTCGGCCAGGTACAGGCTGCCGTCGGGTCCCCGTGCCACTCCCTCGAGGGCGCTGAAGAAGGCCTCGGCCGCGGGCCCGCCATCGCCCACGTTGTCACTGCCCGCGACGGTCGTGATGACGTAATCGGGCGGCGTTGCGAGGGCCGTCAGTGCCACCGGCAGCAGCCACATGATCGCGACGCGCTTCATCACAGTTCTCGTGCCTGCGCGCTGTAGAAATTCTCAGTTCCGTCGATAGAAAGACATGTTGTTGCGGATTGGCGCGTTGTTGTTATGGCTGGTGTGCGGGGGCGGCCTGTTCGGAGCCTACATCCACCTGAAGCATCCCATGACCGCCGCCCGCGCCGGCGACGAGGCGTCTTTGTTGCCCCAGCGGCGGCTGCGGGCCGGCCGTTCGCACTACCTGGTCCAATTTGCGTCGCCCGTAAGCCAGGCCATGCTGAGTGAACTGGCGCGCCGCGGCGCGGTGGTGACGGCGGCTGTTCCGGATCGCGCCGTGATGGTCGTGGCGGGCGATCGGTTTACCCCTTTTGGGATGGACGTCGAGTATTTCGGACGCCTGCTCCCGGTGGATAAGATCAGCGACTCGTTGCCGGACGGCGAGGCTCAGGAGATTACCGGGCTGGTGGAGTTTCACGCCGACGTGGCCCCGTCCGATGCCGCGCAGGTGTTGTCGAATACGGGCGGGATCACGGTCTTGCCTGCCGGCGGATTGCTGGCCCAGCACGCGCTGGTGCGGGCGTCCAAAGCGGCGTTGCGGCAACTGGCTGAATTCGATGAGGTGGCCTATATCTTCCCGGCTTCGGACGACGTGGTGGAGGGCCTGCCGGTGGCGGGTTGCGCCGGCGCCCTGACCCAGGGCGGCGCGGTGCCGCAATATGCGCTGGTAGGCCATGGCTGGGCTCCCGACGTGACCGGCAGGGTGCGGCTCTCCTACGTCTTCGACCACCTGACCGACAAGCTGCCGGCGGACCGCGCGAAGAGCGAGATTGAGCGCGCCTTCGCGGCGTGGGCCCAGTATGCTCCGCTGTACTGGAACGAGGCCGCGGAAGTCCACGCGGCGCAGACCATCGACATTATTTTCGCGAGCGGCGCGCATGGTGACGGCTATGCCTTCGACGGGCCCGGGGGCTCGCTGGCGCACACCTTCTACCCGGCCCCGCCAAATAGCGAATTCCTGGCGGGCGACATGCATTTCGACGCCGACGAAGCGTGGCACATCGGCACCAGCATGGACCTGTTCACGGTGGCATTGCATGAGACTGGACACGCGCTGGGTCTGGGGCATAGCGACGATCCCGAGGCTGTCATGTATCCCTACTACCGTTTTGGAGCGCAGCTTGGGCCCAACGACATCGCTGCGATACGGGCCCTGTACGGGGCGGCTCAGATTGCGCCGCCAGTGATACCGCGACTGACGATCACCCAGGCTCTACCCCCCGCGACACCTCCGGCCACGCCTCCGGCCACACCTCC
>DOZZ01000186.1:3786-5303 GCA_003517725.1 Bryobacterales bacterium
GCCACCCGCGCCGGCTCTGGCCGTAAGCATCGACGGTCCGCCTAGCCAGTCGACCACCGAAGCCGTTGAGAGCCTGAGTGGACGTGTGTGGAACTTCGTGGGGGCGCCGCAAGTTAGCTGGCAAACGGACGGCGGCTCGGCCGGCACGGCCCAGGGCGGCGCCATTTGGTCGATACCCGTGATCCCGCTGAATATTGGGTCCAACACCATCACCATCACGGCCATCGATGGCGCCCACCGCAGCGTCGCGCAAACGCAGCAGATTACGCGCGCGGCGGCTACAGCAGGCGCGGGTCCGGATACGACACCACCGCAGATTGCCATGACCAGCCCGGCCGCGACGATTGTCGCGACGGGCGATGCGGCCATCACGATTCTGGGCGTGGCTTCAGACAACGTCGCAGTGGACCATGTGGCGTGGGAGGCGCCGGGCGGGCGCGGCGGCAACGCCACCGGGACCACCGCATGGTCCGCCGTGGTGCCGCTCTACGTCGGCACCAATCCCATTACGGTGCGCGCCTACGACGCGGCCGGCAACAGCCGTTTCGTGGCCGTTACGGTGGTGAGGCAGTGACCGGGCTATTCCTGCGCTTGCAGCGGTCCCATCTGCGGGTAGTAGCGCAGCCTGCCGACGATCTGAATAATGCGGCCCAGGCAGCCGAGGTCATGGAAGGCCCAGGCGTTCAGCAGTTGGGCCACGCTGATGCGGCCCAGCCGTGCGTGCTGGCCGATTCGGCCGGCGGCCTCGGCCGGAAGGCTATCGAGCCACGCCAGATTGTCCTCGCGCTGCTCTTCCCAGTGGGCCAGCGAATCTTCCGGATCGCGGTGGGAATACTGTCCGGCTAAGCTCAGCGCGCGCGCGTCATAGTTCGGCAGGGCCGGGCTATCCTCCGAGATCATGCTGTCAAACAGCATCCGGAAGCCATGGCTTTCGCTGTGGGAAAGCAGCTCCAGAATCTCCGCGATCGAGAGTTCCCCGGGAGACGCTTTGATCAGGACCTGCTCGCCGGTTAAGCCCTCGAGCAGGGCGCGCACCATGTCGGGCGTCTCGGAGAGTTGCTGGCATCCGGGCAAAGCAGGAGGCTCGGGCATAAGGTCTGTTCGCATCCTAAACCAGTTTCGGCTGTTTGGATGCGCGGCTGACGAAGCGATTGCCATGAATGATGAAGCGCAGCGGCAGGTCCTGGCACCGCGAAATGCCGATGCGGGGCGTGACGTCAATGCTGAACGGAGGCGCGGGCAGCGGGCGCCTGATTACCAGATCGCCGGTCGTGACGTCCCGGCCATTGAGTTCCCGCGTGATTCCGAGCGCCAGGGTCAGGCGGCCCGGACCCGAGCAGAGGTCTTCGGTGCGCCGCGCGGCGGGCCGGCGCTGTTGCATCAACTCGATGCCGGCGCAGGGCTCGAGCGCCCGAATCAGTACGCAGCCAGCCGCGCCCGCGGGCTCGCACACCAGATTCAGGCACTCATACATGCCGTAGATCAGGTAGACATAGGCATGCCCGGGAGGTCCGAAC
>DOZZ01000186.1:5527-5946 GCA_003517725.1 Bryobacterales bacterium
TCGGCGGGTGTACGCGCGTAAAACTGCCGCGGAAGCACGGGTCCCATGCATTCTATTTAAGCGCCTGGCGTAAACTAAATGGCTGTGATTGCGCTCATGGCCCTGGTTATCGCCTACCTGTTAGGTGCGATTCCGTTCGGTTATCTGCTGGTGCGGACGCTGGCCGGCACCGACATACGGCAGGCCGGCAGCGGCAATATCGGCGCCACCAACGTGCTGCGGACCACAGGCCGCGCGGCCGGCATCGCAACCCTGGTGCTCGACATCATCAAGGGGTTCGCCGCGGTCTACCTGACCGCGCGGTTGACGCACGGCGATCCGCTGTGGACCAGCCTGGCCGCGCTGGTGGTGATGGCGGGCCACGCGTACCCCGTGTTTTTGAAGTTTCGCGGCGGCAAAGCGGTGGCCACGTTCCTGGG
>DOZZ01000213.1:0-655 GCA_003517725.1 Bryobacterales bacterium
ATCATTTCGGTGGGACTGGTGTTGGGCGAGACGCGTTCGGTCTGGCTGGCGTGTCTGGCGGCCGGGCTGTACCTGGCGTGGAACTACCGGCGCTGGCTGGTGCTGGCGCTGCCAGTGGCGCTGGCGGTGGTTCTGGCTGTGTCGCCGGCGGGCGTGCGGCAGCGCGCCGTGTCCATAGTCCGGCCCAAAAAGAATACCGATTCGAACGATTTTCGCTTCGTCTGCTGGCGCACCGGCATGGTCATGATCCGGCAGCATCCGATCCTGGGCCTGGGGCCGGAGGAGGTCCGGGCGCACTTTATGGACTACGTGCCGGCCGACATCCCGCGCCCGCTGCCGGTGGGCGCGTATATCCATCTGCACAATTTTTATCTGCACTACGCGGCCGAGCGCGGCATTCCATCGCTGTTGTTTCTGCTGTGGATGTTCGCTTGGATGCTGTGGGATTACTGGCGCGCGCTGCGGCGCCTGCCCCCCGGACCGTCGACGCGGCGCTTTCTGTTGCACGGCGCCATCGCCGTGGTACTGGCGGTGCTGGTGGAAGGCGGCTTCGAGCTGAACATCGGCGACAGCGAAGTATTGGCCATGTTTCTGGCCGTGGCCGCGTGCGGCTATCGCGCGGCGGAGGAGCCCGCTGTTGTTCCAGCCGCTGCAT
>DOZZ01000213.1:810-4564 GCA_003517725.1 Bryobacterales bacterium
GGAGGCATCACGCTATGAAGCGCTCTGCGCTGCTTTTGCTGTGCGTCGCGGCATGCCTCGCGCAGCAGACGCATCCAGTGACCGGCCGCGAGATCGCCCAGGTGATGTCGGCATCGGGCGCCGATTGGCTGGAGCGGCCCGAGCGCGAGGCCGAGGAACATCCGCGCGAGGCCATCGCCGCGATGCATATCGCGAAAGGCGCGACCGTGGCGGATGTCGGCGCCGGTTCGGGCTATCTGTCGCGCTTGCTGGCCGCGGCGGTGGGGCCAACCGGAACCGTGTGGTGTTCCGACATCCAGCCGCGCATGCTCGAAATTCTGCGGGACAAAATGCAGGCCGCGGGGATTGTCAATTACCGCGCCGTGTTGGGCAGCGACACGGACCCGCGCCTGCCCGAAGGCCAGATGGATTTGATTCTGCTGGCCGATGTGTACCATGAGTTCGCGCATCCTCGCGACATGCTGCGGCGGCTGCGGCTGGCATTGCGGCCAGGCGGCCGGCTGGTGCTGCTCGAATACCGCAAGGAAGACCCCAACGTGCCAATCCGCGAGGAGCATAAGATGGCGGTGAGCACTGTGCGCCGCGAACTGGAGCCCGAGGGCTTTCACTTCGAGCAGGCCATCGAGACTTTGCCGCGGCAGCACCTGCTAATTTTTCGGCGCCGGGACTGAGGCCGGGAACACCAGGCGGTAGCCGACGCCCCGCACGGTGAGCAGGCGCGTGGGCCGCGCCGGGTCCTCTTCAAGATAGCGGCGTAGACGCACGATGAAGTTGTCGATAGCGCGCGTGTCGGTATCTTCGCGCACGCCCCAAACCTCTTCGAGCAGCGCTTTGCGGGATACCGCGCGGCCCTCGTGGTCGATCAGGTAGCGCAACAGGCTGGCCTCCATCACGGTCAGCGGCCAGGTGTGCGCGCCGCGACGCAGTTGCATGGTGGTGAAGTCGATGCCGATGTCGCCGAACGTGAAGACGGCCGGAGCTTGCTCCGCTGCTTGCGTGAACCAACTGGTCCGGCGCAGCAGGCCCTGAATCCGCGCCAGCAGCACCGAGAGGTCGAAGGGCTTCGAAAGATAATCGTCGGCGCCGGCGGAGAGGCCTGTCACGACGTCCTGCGGATGGCTGCGCGCGGTCAGCATCAGCACCGGCAGCAGCTTGCCGCTTTGGCGCAGGCTGGCTACTACTTTGAAGCCGTCGATGCCGGGCAGCATCACGTCGAGCACCATCAGATCGAAGTTGCCGCTGGGGCCGGCCAACAGTTCTAGCGCGGCTTCGCCGTTGTCGACCAACTCGGTCTGGTAGCCTTCGGCGTCGAGGTTGAACTTGAGGCCGTCGGCCAGCGACTGCTCGTCTTCCACCACCAGGATGCGGCGCGGCATAATCACACGGCCGGCGCGGGCGGCAGTTCCAGCGTGAAGCGGCTGCCCTGCCCCGCCCCTTGGCTCTCGGCCCACACGCGCCCGCCGTGGCGTTTGGCGATCGATCGCACGATGAACAGGCCGAGCCCCGTGCCCTTGACGCGGATGGTGATGGAGCCGGGCACGCGGTAGAAGCGGCGGAAGATGCGCTTCAACTCAGGCGGCGAGATACCGATGCCGCGGTCTTCGACGGTGACGGCGTAGCGGCCTTTCTCGCCGGGCCGCACCGAGACCACCACGTGCAGGCGATCGTGCGAGTACTTGATGGCGTTGTCAATTAAATTGGAGAGCGCCGATTTGAGTTCTTCCGGGTCGCCCATCACCTGCGCGCCGGGCTGGTTGAGGTCGTCCTGAAACTCGACGATCTGCGGCGCGACGTGGTGCCGCGAGCGGGCCATTTCGACGGCATCGCGCACCAGGTCCGGAAGCGCCACGGGGGTCCAGTTGGTGGGACGCCGCCGCAGAGCCGTTCTGCCGGCGCGCAGCACCTGCTCGACGGTATACAGCAGACGATCGCTGTCGCGCAGCATGACCGCGTAGAACTCCTGGCGGCGAGCCTCGTCCATGGGGCGTGTTTGCAGCGTTTCCAGATAGAGGCGGATGGAGGCGATGGGGGTCTTCAATTCGTGCGTGACGGCGTTGATGAAGGCATCGTGCTGTTCGCTGCGGCGGATTTCCCGAACCAGAAAGATAGTGTTGAGAACCATGCCCGTGATGATGACGGCGAACAGCAGGACGCCGAAGAAGAGCATCACGCCGGTCTGCCAGTTGAGCAGAATCCAGCCGACGTTGAGCGCCACCGCCACGGCCACGCAGAGGATGCCGAGGACCGTGAATAGAACGGTGGAGCGTCGTGTGCGGCCGGCAATCATAGGTTTCGATCACCAGTTTAGTACCCTGCCCCCGCGCGGTCCGGCGCCGCGTATGAAAATGAACTGATGGCTCGAGTGAGGATCGACAAGTGGCTCTGGGCCGCCCGCTTCTTCAAAACACGCGCGCAGGCTTCCCGCGCCTGCGATCTCGGCAGGATTGAAGCCAATGGGCAGCCGGCCAAGCCTTCGCGCGAGGTGCACGCCGGTGACCTGCTGCAAGTTAGAACGGAAGGCGGCGACTTCCAAATAGAAGTGCTGGAACTGAGTGAAATGCGCGGAGCGGCCGCCGTGGCGCGGACGCTCTATCGCGAGACGGAGGCCAGCCGGGAACTGCGGCAAAAGGCCGCGGAAGAGCGCAAGGCGCTGCATGCCGACGGGCTGCACGAAGGCAAGCCGTCGAAACGCGATCGGCGCGAGATCGACCGGTTTCGAGGGCGGGCGTGATTGAGATGCGCTGTCTATTTTGGACTATTGCTTGGGTTGCGATCTTCGCGGGCGGCTACTGCGAAGCCGAGCCTATCTGTCCGCTGCTGCGGAACACGCCGCCGTTTTCCGCACATGGCGAAACGCGGCTAACGGCGCTCTTAGGTTTCGGGCTGGAGAACCATATTTCTTTCGGCATCGAATCGTTTAGCGATGATCTCTTGCAACCGCTCACTACCAATCTTGCGAAGGGCACTGCGGAATCGAAGATTCGGCAGATTCTTGGCATGCCCGCCGCGTACCGGGTTTCGTGCGCCACCGGTGTGGTGATCGTGCAGGATAGCCGCGTCGCCAGCCCGCCTTGGCTGAATCGCAGAGTGCCACGTTTTCACACGCCTAAAACCACTCTATTCATGGCCAACGCAGGTTTATGGATGCTGGTCGAGACTCTCTTGAATCCGCGACAGCAAGGTTTTGCGGGAGACTCTCCCCCGGGCGATGCGGAGGACCAAGTTGGCCCTTACGATATTCGAGGCGCTACGGTGCGCGGACTTTTGTGTCAGCTTGCGGGGTCATCGAAGGGAACTGCTTGGCTCATTGAGAGACCGGGCCTATCGCTACGAGGGACGGCGAGCAGGAATCGATTGTGGACCCTCTGGATGGGCGGCGGGGGCCGTCATTGATGGCAGCGTCTGGATTTGTCGGAACTTCAATTTAGGATGCCGCGCCGAACCCCACCTCTTACGCGCATCAAAGCCTGGTTTCGATCGCGTGGCTGGAAACCGTTCGCGTTTCAGGAAGAGGTCTGGCAGGCCTACCGCAACGGCGAGAGCGGGCTGATCCACGCCGCCACCGGCACCGGCAAAACCTATGCCGCATGGCTGGGGCCCGTGATGGAGTGGATGGAAGGCGATGGCGAGGTGAACCCGCCGCTGCGCGTGTTGTGGATCACGCCGCTGCGCGCGTTAGTCGCCGACACCGAGAAAGCCCTGCGCGCTCCTTTGATCGAGATGGACATTTCGTGGACCGTGGAAGCGCGCACCG
>DOZZ01000258.1:0-2221 GCA_003517725.1 Bryobacterales bacterium
AGACAGGACCTAGACGCTGGCCACAACTGAAGACCCTCGAGGGTCAGTTCAAAATAAGGAAACGTTGGTCCGAGAAAGTCGGGGAGGGGGGACACTATTTGAACCGACCGGGCGAACCCTGCGTCGGTGTCCTCGACCTTATCAGAGCCCACCGTGACCGGCTCGAGCGATGCGTCAGGAGCAGGGATTGGACCCGCTGAACCTTGCGGTTAACAGATCGGTGCGCCCCGTTCAGAAATGGTGACCTGTATTCGAGGGCGCCGATCATGTGGTCACTTAAGGGACTACAATGGCGGCATGGCATCAGTTGGAATCCGGGATCTAAAGACACATGCCTCGGCCATCGTGGAAAGGGCCGAGGCTGGAGAAGCCTTCCTGGTCACCCGGCGAGGCAAGCCCGTGGCGGTCGTGCTTCCCTTCACGATTGAGGCGGAGGATCTAATCCTAGGCCACGCATCGCCCTTCATTCGGCTTCGCGAAGAGGGCCGAGCCGAGCTGCGTAAAGGCAAGACGGTTGGCTGGCAATCGCTCAAGACCAAGGTTCACAAGTCCAACGCAGATCGGTGACCTTTCGGGTTGAGCTTGCCCGCTCCGCTGCGCGATCCTTCGAACGAGCTCCCCGACCGGAACGCAAACGTCTAGAGCGAGCCATCGACGCCCTGGCGGTGAATCCAAGACCGCCCGGCAAGCTGGTCAAGGCTATCCAAGGCACAAAGGACGATTTCCTGCGAATGCGTGTCGGCGACTACCGGATCATGTCCGAGGTCGTTGACTCGGCTCGCGTTGTCCTGATCCTAGGCATCATCCACCGCAAGGATCTTGAGCAATGGCTGCGCCAACACGGCTGAACGATTGATCCGGATACAAGGAGCAGTTATCAGCAGCAACCGGCCGCCCGGCGTCTCCCACATATTAAGGACGCGCGCGCGCCTATCGACTGCAGGTTTCCTCAATGGGTCTCACGGTCCCGAAAGCTACGGGGTTTAGTCCATGGAGATGCGTTAAGGCGCTTTTCAGTTCGATTGGGGCTCCCGGAAAGCCGGTTCGCCGCGATTTCAGGTCCCGAAGCAGCCCCGATTACTAAATGAACTACAACATGAGGCCCTTCTCGAAGCGCCGCCTACCTCGGGTCTCAGGCTCCATTTCGACTGCGCTCTGGTCATGCGCGATGTTGCTCATCGGTGGGTCGCCGCGACCGACTTGTACATGGAATTGCGAAGTCGGCCGGTCCGGATCCCTCCCTCCGGCTAGATGGGAGTATGCCCTCCCGCGAGGTCTGGCATCCTCTACGCCGCCAAGATGATAGGTATGGGGAGTTGGTTGGAACGGTGATTTCGCCAGCGGTCCAGATCGAGAACCTGACCAAGCGCTATGGCTCGAAGTTGGCGGTCGATGGCTTCTCGCTGCAGGTTGAAACTGGATCGATTTTCGCCATTCTCGGGCCCAATGGAGCTGGTAAGACCACCACGGTCGAGTGTTGCGAAGGATTCCGCAAACCCGACTTTGGGGTAGTGCGGGTGCTCGGCTTGAACCCCACGCGAGATGGGCGCCGGCTACGCCCCCGGATCGGTGTGATGCTCCAGAGCGGGGGCGTCTATCCGGCTATTCGCGCCGAAGAGATGCTGCGGCACGTGGCGAAACTGCACGCGCATCCAATTGACCCGTCGCTGCTGATTCTTCGCCTGGCCCTGGCTTCCGCGGGGAAATCCGCATATCGAAAGCTATCAGGCGGCGAGCGGCAGCGACTTGCCTTTGCGTTGGCGATCGTAGGTCGACCTGATCTGGTTTTCCTCGACGAACCGACGGCCGGCCTCGATCCGCAGGGACGCCTCGCGGTTTGGGATCTGATCTGTGAGCTGCGCGACGCCGGGGTGACTGTGGTCCTAACCACTCACTCGATGGATGAGGCCGAGCGCCTGGCGGATCGGCTGGCCATAGTCGACCACGGCCGGGTGGTTGCCGCGGGGACCATCCAAGATCTTACCGGCGGGCCAGCGAGCGGATCGATCACATTCCATGCGGCGCCAAATCTTGCAATCGACTCGCTGCGCTCACTGCTACCCAGCGACTTCTTGGTCCAAGAACAGCCTCCCGGACACTATGCAATTGTGGGCGACCTGGATCCCTGGGTAATCGCAAAGGTGACGGCATGGTGCGCGGCTCGAGATGTCATGCCGCATGGCCTCAGGGTGGGTCACAGAACGCTGGAAGAGGTTTTCCT
>DOZZ01000258.1:2384-5408 GCA_003517725.1 Bryobacterales bacterium
CCCGCGCCAATGGCGTCAATGATCCTCGCTCAGACCTGGTTAGAGATCCGCTTGGCGCTGCGGAACGGAGAGCAACTCGTCCTCACGGTCGTGATACCGGCCCTGCTTCTGGTGCTTTTTGGATCGATCCGAGTTCCAGACCTGGGTTCGGGTGGGATCGACTACCTCGTCCCTGGAGTGATGACCGTCGCCGTCCTGTCAACCGCATTCACCGGGCAAGGTATCGCGACAGGGTTCGACCGGCGTTCTGGGGTGCTGAAGCGGCTATCCGCCAGCCCACTTTCACGATCAGGCTTGATCGTGGCTAAGACGTTGGCTGTGGCCTGCATCGAGGTCATGCAGCTGCTTCTCATTTCGTTGATTGGGCGTTTGATGGGTTGGTCCCCCTCCGGTGGCATTGGCTCCGCCATCGTGCTCTTGGCCTTGGGTACGGCCGCATTCTCCGGGCTCGGACTCCTCATGGCGGGCACTTTGCGCGCAGAGGCGACGCTCGCCGTGGCCAACCTTCTGTTCCTACTACTGTTGGCGGGGGGAGGAATCTTCGTCCCGCTGGCGAAGTTTCCGGCTGGGGCAAGGCCCCTGCTCAGCCTGTTGCCGACTGCCGCTTTGTCTGACGGCTTGCGCCAGAGTTTCGGGCCGTCGCACCAGCTCCCATTGGCAGCGGCGGTCATCCTTTTCGGGTGGGCCTTGGTCTCGATTATCTGTGCAGCGGTCACATTCCGTTGGGAGTAAGAGCAACTCGCGAGTCCAATGGATTGCGCGCCAGCTTCGGGTCGCAAGATCGCCGAGGCTACACCACCGTGAGGTTTCGACAGTTTTGAGCATAATTTGCAAGTTGACGTCTCCCCACCAACCCTGGGTCTTGGCCGTTCACGCCAACACGGCGAGCGCAGATGTGCGAGCGCAACTCGCTCACGCGGTGGAGAAAAAGATCGGAGGGGAAGGTGAATGGATCCTTCTCAGCACGTGCCACCGGGTAGAGCTATACGGGTTCGGCACCATGCCAGACCTGGACACGCGCTTCCAGGTGGAAATGGGCGAAGACGCGGTGCGGCATCTGATCCGGGTTGCCGCGGGACTGGACAGTGCGATCGTCGGCGAGGATGAGATCCTCCACCAGGTCCGCGAGGCGTTGAGACAGGCGCGCGAATCCAGAGCACCGGATCACCGGCTCCAGCGATTGTTTGAAACCGCTATCGCCGCCGGCCGTCGAGCCCGCGCCGGGCGCACAGCCTTCGGCGGCAACCTGGCGCAGAGAGCGGTCGCCTGGCTCGACCAGCGATCGGCGCTGGCCGGCCGGCCTTTACTTGTGGTGGGCGCCGGCCGGATGGCGTCCAACCTCGCACACGCTGCCAGGCTTGCCGGCGCAGAACTCACCATCGCAAGCCGCGACGCAACCAGGGCACACCGGCTGGCGCAGTTGTATGGCGGCAGCGGCATCGATCTCGCAGGCGGCGCCAAACTCGCTCCGCAAACCGCCGCGGTGGCAGTTGCGCTCGCCGGCCCTTGGCACGAGTTTCAGCCGCCGCCCGGTGACCTGCCTCCAATCGCGGACATTTCAGCGCCGTCCGCCATCCCAGCTGCGGTCAGGGCCCGACTCAACGGTGGCTTTCTTGGCGTTGACGACCTGTTCGTCCGCGCGACGCCTGTTCCGGGCGGCTACATCGATCACGCGGCCCTAATCGTGGCAACGAAGACGCGCGAGTACCTTCGGTGGCTGGGCGACGAGTGATCGACTCCGTTTTCGAAACGAAGTCATGAGCATCGGCACCGTCGCCGCCTGGCGTGAGCGTGCCGCCCGGCTCTTCCCCGGCGGCGTCAACAGTCCGGTCCGCGCATATCGGGCAGTCGGGGGCGAACAGCCGATCATGGTCCGAGGCCAGGCGGCCTTCGCTTGGGACGCGGATGGAAACCGCTACATCGATTATGTCGGCGCTTTCGGCCCACTCATGATTGGCCACGCCCACCCTGCGGTCGTCGAAGCGATTCGGACCGCCGTCGAGGCCGGCGGCCCATTCGGGGCGACAACGCCTGCCGAGGTCCGGCTTGCCGAGTTGATCCGCTCACGGATGCCATCAATCGAACGCCTCAGGTTCGTCAACAGCGGCACGGAAGCCGCGATGAGCGCGCTCCGCGTGGCGCGGGCCGCGACAGGTCGCGACCTCGTGATCAAGTTCGAAGGCGGCTACCACGGCCACGCCGACTCAATGCTCGTCGATGCGGGTTCCGGGGCCGTTACTTTGTCGATCCCCGGCAGCGCCGGCGTTACCAAGTCGGTGGCGGCTGAGACCCTCGTGGCGACATACAACGACCTCAGCTCCGTGGCCGCACAGCTCGACACCCACAGAGGTATGGTCGCGGCTGTCATCGTCGAACCGGTCGCCGCCAACATGGGGGTCGTTCCTCCAGCCCCCGGTTTTCTGACGGGTCTGCGTCAGCTGACCGATCGCGCGGGCGCTGTGCTGATCTTTGACGAGGTGATTACCGGCTTCCGCGTCGCACCTGGCGGGGCGCAGGAGCTCTATGGCGTGACGCCCGACCTGACCGTTCTGGGCAAGATCATCGGCGGCGGCCTCCCGGTCGGCGCGTACGGCGGCCGAGCTGAACTAATCGATCTGGTGGCGCCGGCGGGCCCTGTCTACCAGGCGGGAACCCTGTCCGGCCACCCTGTCGTGATGGCCGCCGGCGAAGCCACCCTCCTGCAGTTGACCCCCGATGTTTACACCGCCATCGAGGCGCGGGCGGACCGCCTGCAGGAGGGGTTGCGGCGGGCGGGGATGAGCGTAGCCCGCGTCGGATCTCTGCTCACTGTGTTCTTTCGTGACATGGCTCCGGTCAACTTTCGTGAAGCGAAGGAATGCGACACCCTGGCGTTCGGGAAGTTCTTCCATCGGATGCGCGCAGCGGGCGTACTGCTTCCCCCGTCGCAATTCGAGGCGTGGTTTCTCTCCACAGCGCACTACGACGCGGGCATCGATGCGACGCTCGCAGCCGCTTCCAGTTGAGCCGATCTGTCGAGGCCGG
>DOZZ01000238.1:0-5407 GCA_003517725.1 Bryobacterales bacterium
GTCGAGGAGGTGCTCGCGTCCACCACGTTCGTCGACATGCACACGCACCTGTTTGCCCCGGGCTTCGGACCGTTGGGGCTGTGGGGCATCGACGACCTGCTGACGTATCACTACCTGGAAGCGGAGCTTTTTCGCTTTTCCGGTGTGCCGCCCGATCAGTATTGGGAGCTGACCAAAACGGCGCGGGCGGACCTGATCTGGCGCACGCTCTTCGTCGAGAATACGCCTTTATCCGAGGCGACTCGCGGCGTAGTGGCGGCGCTGCATGGGTTGGGACTTGACACTGGAGCGGCCGACCTGAAATCCATACGGCAGTTTTTCCAGGCGCAGGATTTCTCGACGCATCTGTCGCGCGTGTTCGAACTGGCGGGGGTGCGCAGCGTGGTCATGACGAACGATCCGCTGGATCCCGCGGAGGCCGCGGTTTGGGAGCAGGGCATCGCGCCCGATCCGCGTTTCCAGGCCGCACTGCGGCTGGACCGGATCCTGAACGACTGGAAGGCGCATGCGCCCGCGCTCGCCGCGCAGGGCTTCGCCGTGGAAGCCGATACCGGCGGCAACACTTTGGCCGAGCTGCAGCGCTTTCTGGTGCGCTGGTGCGATCGCGCGAAGCCGGTTTATATGGCCGTGTCGCTGCCCGACACGTTCGCGTTTCCGGCTTCCGACGTCCGGCACAAAATTCTGACAGGCGCGGTTCTGCCGGTGTGCCGCGAGCGCAAGATTCCGCTGGCGCTTATGGTCGGCGTGCGGCGGCAAGTGAATCCAAAGCTGCGTTTGGCGGGCGATGGCTCGGGGCAGGCGGATCTGCGCGCGATCGACGCGTTATGCCGCGACTTTCCGGAGAATCGCTTTCTGGCGACCGTGCTGAGCCGCGAAAATCAACATGAGCTGTGCATCGCGGCGCGCAAATTCAGTAACCTGCTGCCGTTCGGCTGTTGGTGGTTTTTGAATAACCCGTCGGTGGTGGAAGAGATCACGCGCGAGCGGCTGGAGATGCTGGGGGCCAGCTTCATCCCGCAACACTCGGACGCGCGCATTCTGGAGCAGCTGATCTACAAGTGGCGCAACACGCGCCGGACGATCGCGCCCATTCTGGCACAGGTGTACCAATTGCTGATAGAGGATGGACGGGCCGTGTCGCGCGAGACTATCGAGCGCGATGTGGAGCGCCTGTTTCGCGGTAATTTTGAGCGCTGGGCCGGCGTGAGCGGGAACGGCGCTTAGGGCGCCCAGCGCGGCCACAGGTAGACGTAGCCCGTCACGATCGCGCCGATGACGCTGGCCAGGAGAACGCTGTGGCCAAGCGTGAACTGAAACAGCTTGCTCTCTTCGCGGCCTTGCATGCCGCTGGCGGCGGAAGCTACGGCCACGCTGGTCAGGCTGATCATCTTGCCCATCACGCCGCCGCTCGAATTGGAGGCGGCCATCAACACCGGGTTCATGCCCAGGCGATTCGCGCTCACCACCTGTAAATAGCCGAATAGCGCGTTGGCCGAGGTGTCGCTGCCGGTGAGGAACACGCCCAGCCAGCCCAGTAGCGCGCTGAAAAAGGGAAAGGCCGCGCCGGTGGCGGCGAACGCCAGACCCAGCGTGGCTGTCGCGCCGCAGTAGTTCATCAGAAACGCCAGCGCCAGCACGCAGGCGAGCGTCAGTTCGGCCTTGCGCAACTGGCGGAAGGTGGCGGCCACCACACTCAGAAAAGCCCGAAAGCTCATGCGCAAGACGGCGGCCGAGGCCAGCGCCGCAAAGAGGCAGGATGTGCCCGATGCGGCCAGCCAGTTCAGCGCGTAGACTGCCGGGTAAGGTGTGGGGCGAGCCGTCACCGGCGGCACGCGTAAGATGCGGTTGTGCAGGCCGGGCCATGGAATCATGACGGTGGCCTGCTGCAACAGGCGCTGCACCGGCTGGTAGCCCCACAGCAGAACGAAAAGGACCAGCAACCCGTACGGCGCCCACGCCAGCAGGGCCTGCCGCTTGGTAAAAGGCTCATGCACGACCGTGACTGTGCTTTCGCCGGCCATGCGAAACGCGTCCTTCGGCTTCCAGACGCGAAACAGCACTACTAACCCGACCATGGCCGCCAAGGATGCCAGAATGTCGGTCAGTTCCGGTCCGATGAAATTGGACACGGCAAACTGGGTTGCCGCAAACGCAACGCCGCACACCGCGGCGGCCGGCAACACACCGCGCAGCGCGCGCCAGCCGCCCATCACCATCACTAGATAGCCGGGGATGAAGAGCGAAACCGGCGCGCAGATGCGGCCCACGCCGGCGCTCAAACGCCCCAGCGGCAGGGAGGTGATGGCGGCCAGCGTGGTGAGCGGAATGCCGATGGAGCCGAACGCCACCGGCGCGGTGTTGGCCAGCAGACAGATGGCCGCGGCATAGAACGGCGTAAAGCCCAAGCCGGTCAGCATGGCCGCGGCGACCGCGACCGGCGTACCGAAGCCCGCCGCGCCTTCGAGAAAAGCGCCGAAGGCGAAAGCGATCAGCAGGGCCTGCAGGCGGCGGTCCTGCGTCAGGGTACTCAGAGAGGCTTTGAGGACGGAGAAATATCCCATGTGGATCGTGATGTTGTAGAGCAGGATGGCGTTGAAGACGATCCAGCCGATCGGGAACAGCCCGAAGGCCGCGCCATAGGTCACGGCCGCCAGCAGCGGGACGACGGGCATGCGATAGACCAGGAGAGCCGTCAGAATGGCCGCGCCCAGGCCGATGGACGCGG
Source organism: Bryobacterales bacterium (assembly GCA_003517725.1). GTDB lineage: Bacteria > Acidobacteriota > Terriglobia > Bryobacterales > Bryobacteraceae > DOZZ01. The sequence goes on from DOZZ01000238.1 coordinate 2,726, forward strand.
CCAGCCACGCGGGCTTGCGCAAAACTCCCAGCAGGAGAACCAGAACGAAGACCGGGGCGGCCGCCGCGAGGGCCGAGAGGGCGAGACCTGAGAGCGGTAAATAATGGTGTTGCCACATGGATTGGCGATGATATCACCGCCCGGATGTGGATTCGTTGCGAGCGCTGGCCTTCAGGCTGCGATGCCGGCTTTTTGCAGCACGGCGCGGCTGTACTCCAGGCCCATGCGCGCGGCCTCTTCGGGTGTTTTGTCTTTGAGACGGCCGAAGACTTCGACACTTAACGCGTCTTCGTAGCCGATCTTCTTCAACGCGCCTAACAAGCCCTGCAGGTTGATCACGCCTTCGCCCGGCAGCAGGCGCTCGTTGTCCTTCACCTTCTCGGGCGGCAGCGGCGCGGCGTCGTCGAAGTGCACGTGGACGATGCGGTCTTTGCCCGCGCGCACGATGTCCTCGGGCGTGGCGCCGGCGTGGTGCCAATGCCAGGCGTCGAGCAACAGGCCGACGTTCGAGCCGCACTCTTTGGCGAATTCGAGCATGTCCGGCATGCGCCAGATGAATTCGTTGGGGAACGCCCGGCGCAGGTGTAAGGGACCCAGGAACTCCAGGCCCAGGCGCACGTGCGAGCGCGCCAGGATGTTGGCGATTTCGGTGAAGCGTTGTTTATACAGGCGGCGCAGCTCGTCTTTGGGCTTGTCGCTCGACGGCATGATGTAAGTGACCATGCGCGGGCAACCGATGGCCGCGGCAAAAGGGGCCGAGTCTTCGAGGCCCGCCAGCGTCTGCTTGAACGCGGCGTCGTCTTTCCGAAATTCCACCGGCAGGTCGATCGCGGCGGGCTTCAGATGCAGCCCGGACAGCAGCTCGCGGGTCGCCTTGACGCCTGCCTGCATGGCCGGCTTCAGCATCACATCCACGCCCGGATAGCCCACCTTGGCGGCCAGTTTGGGGAATTCGGGCCATGGCACGCGGCCACCCAGCAACACGCTGTTGAGTGCTAGAAACATTGGCTATTTCACCTTTTCGAGGGCTTCGATCAAAGCCGGCACTACCTGGAACAGATCGCCCACAATGCCGTAGTCGGCCACTTCAAAGATGGGCGCTTCGGGGTCTTTGTTGATCGCGACCACGGTCTTCGAGCCCTTCATGCCGACCAGGTGCTGGATGGCGCCGGAGATGCCCACTGCCACATACATTTTGGGCGCGACGGTCTGCCCGGAACTGCCGACCTGGCGCTCCATGGGCATCCAGCCGTTGTCGCAGATGGGCCGTGACGCCGCCATTTCGGCGCCTAATGCCTGCGCCAGCTTCTCGATCAGCGGCAGATTTTCGGGCTCCTTGATGCCGCGTCCGACGGACACGATGATGTCGGCCGCCGTCAAATCCACGGCGCGCGCCGACTCGCGGAATAACTCGCCGGGCTTGACGCGCACCTGGGCTGCGTCGATCGCGGGCTCGAACAGTTCGACGGGCGCCGTGCCGCTCTCTCGCGCGTCGCCTCGATACGCTCCGGCTTGCAGCGACGCCAGGAAGGGCGGCTCGCCGGCAAAACTGAAATCGGCGTTGAGCTTGCCCTGGAACAGTTGCCGCGTGAACGTCACCCGGCCGCTTTCGCTGTGATGGCCAACGGCGTCGCTCAGCAAAACACGGCCCAGCGCGGTGGCCAGTTTGGGCGCGTAGTCGCGTACCTGATAGGTGTGGGGGAAGAGCACCAGCGTGGCGCTCGCTTTGGCGATCACTTGCGCCAGCGCCACACATGTGGCGTCGGCCGTGTATTCCCGCAGTAGCTCGTGCTCCACGCGATACACGCCGGCCAGTTGATTCGCCGCTACCTCGGCCGCCACCGCGTCGAGGCCGTGACCCAGCAGCGCGGCATGCACCGGCTGATTGGTCTCGCGGCCGATCTGCTGCGCAGCCGCCAGCGTCTCGAGCGACATGCGGTGCAGTGCGCCACCGCGCTGTTCCAGTACGGCCAGGATGCTCATAGCACGCGCGCCTCGAACTTCAATTTTTCGACCAGCTGGGCGGCTGCTTCTTTGGGCGGTCCGTCGAAGATCTGCGAGCGTTTGGTGCGCTCCGGCAGATACACACGCTCCAGCGTCACGCCGTCCACTGCCGTCACGCCGAGTTCCGCCGCCTGTACCGTTTTCAGCTCTTTGGTCTTGGCTTTCTTGATGCCCATCAGCGTCGCGTAGCGCAGTTTGTTGCTGCCCGACTGCATCGTCAATAGCGCCGGCAGCGGCATCTCGACGTGCTGGAACCAGCCATCCTCAAGCTCGCGCTTCAAGGTCAGCCGGCCGGCCTCAATCTGCACGTCCATAATGATCGTCGCGTGCGGCAGGCCCAGCAGTTCGGCCACGATCACGCCGGTTTGCCCGCTGCCGGCATCGTCCGATTGCAGGCCGGTCAGCACCAGGTCGGGCTGCTCCTGTTGGAGCGCGGCAGCCAGTAGTTTCGCGGTCTCGAGCGGATTCGTCTCGCCGCTCTCGGACTGTTCCACGTGGATGGCGCGGTCGGCGCCTTTGGCCAGCGCCTCACGAATGGTTTGCGCCGCGCGCGGCGGACCCAGGCTCAGCACAACGCACTCGCCGCCGTGTTTTTCCTTCAACTGCAGCCCGGCCTCCAGAGCGTAAGCGTCGGGCTCGTTGATTTCGTAGCTCAGGTCGGCGGCTTCGATCCACGTG
>DOZZ01000238.1:5543-13752 GCA_003517725.1 Bryobacterales bacterium
GCATACTCGATCTTCATCGGCCGCGCCTGATTGGGAATGTAATCCAGATCGCAGGCCGGATCCGGATCGTCCAGATTCATGGTGGGCGGGGCGATCTGGTTGAGGATTGACAGCACCGTGATGCCGCCCTCCAGCGCGCCGGCACCGCCCAGTAAATGGCCGGTCATGGACTTGGTGGAACTCACGGCCAGCTTGTAGGCGTGGTCTCCGAAACAGCGTCGTATGGCGAGCGTCTCCAGACGATCCCCCAGCGGGGTTGAGGTTCCATGCGCGTTGATGTAGTCGATCTGGTGCGGCTCCAGCTTGGCGTCGCGCAGCGCGTTGCGCATCACCCGGAAGGCGCCGTCGCCATCTTCCGAGGGAGACGTCACGTGGTACGCGTCGCCGCTCATGCCGTAGCCCACGATCTCGGCCAGAATGTTGGCGCCGCGGCGCTTGGCGAACTCCAGTTCTTCGAGGATCAGAATGCCCGCGCCTTCGCCCACCACGAATCCGTCGCGGTCTTTGTCGAAGGGCCGCGAGGCTTTTTCGGGCTCGTCGTTGCGGGTGGACAGCGCGCGCATGGCGGCGAACCCGCCGATACCCATGGGCGAGATGCAGGCCTCGGCGCCGCCGCAGATCATGGCATCGGCGTCATCGTGCTGGATCAAACGGAACGAATCGCCCAGCGAATGCGCGCTGGTGGTGCAGGCCGTCGCGGTCGCGGAGTTGGGCCCCTTGGCGCCGGTGCGGATCGAGACCTGGCCTGAAGCCAGATTCACGATGGTGGCGGGAATGAAAAAGGGCGAGATGCGGCGCGGTCCGTACTTCAGCAGATTCTTGTGCTCGCGTTCGATCACCTCGAAGCCGCCGATGCCGCTGCCGATGTAGACGCCCACGCGCTCCGCATTTTCAGGCGTTACCTGCAGCCCGGCGTGTTGCATGGCGTCGGCGGCGGCCGCGATCCCGAACTGGATGAAGCGGCCCATCTTCTTGACATCTTTTTTGTCGACGAACTGCTGCGGGTCGAAATTCTTGACCTCGCCGGCAATGCGGCAGGCAAACTCAGTGGCGTCGAAGGATTCGATGCCGGTGATGCCGTTGCGGCCGGCCAGGATCCCCTGCCATGTTTCGTCCGATCCGATGCCCAGGGCCGTCACCAGCCCCACGCCCGTTACTACAACTCTGCGCGGAATAAACGGACTCCTTTGGCGTCCCGGCTACTTCTTTTGGGTTTTCGCCTCAATATAATCGACCGCATTCTTCACGGTCGCAATCTTCTCGGCATCTTCGTCTGGAATCTCCAGCTCGAAGGCCTCTTCAAATGCCATGACCAGCTCGACAATGTCGAGGGAGTCTGCTCCAAGGTCGTCCACAAACGACGCATTGCTCTCCACCTGGGCTTCGTCCACGCCCAGCTGTTCGACAATAATCTGCTTTACCTTCTGCTCAACTGCGGCCGCCATGCTGCCTCCTGGGGATTGTGAAACCGGGTGTGCAAAGCTCTGATTCTAGCCGTCTATGGCTCACGGAAGCAACCCGCCGCGTCTACGCCAGCCGGGACGGACCCGGGGCCGCTTCCCACACACAAGCCGGAAAACGCCGAACCGAAACAAAACCGGCGCGCAGATACAAGCGTAGCGCTTCGCCGTTCGAAGAGGTAACCGTAAGGCTGGCGCCGCGGCAGCCCTGTTCGCGCATGGCGCGCAGGCAGCGTACCATCAGCGCGCGCCCCAGCCCGCGGCCCTGCATGCGCGGCGCCACGCAGAGCTGCGTGATATGGCCGGCGCGCTCGCCCACCAGGCTGGCCAGACACACGCCGCACAGGGCGCGGGTCTGGCGGTCCAGGGCCACCAGCGAGGCGCCGATCTGAAACGTGCCGCAGCCGGGATACTGCACGATGTTGTAGAGAAATTTGCGCGCGCCGGCCACCGAGCGGTACTGGTCGTTAATGCGTGCGTCGATGTGGCCCGCGTACACCTCGGAGATCATCGCGGCCGTGGCTTCTTGCCAGGTGGAGGACCATGGTTCGAACACCACGTCGCGGCCCACGCGCGCGTCTTCCAGGGCGTCGGCGCGGGCCAGGTCGAACATCATAAAGTCGCGTTCGAACACCTGCAGCTGCCGCCCGCCGGGCAGCGCGCGCAAGCGGCGCACCAGCGGCGGGCCGGCTTCGAACAGCATCAACTGGCTCTCGATGCGTTCCACCGGGGCGGCCAGCAAGCATTTCAGCGTGGCCCGCAGCAGCATGTCTTCGTTTTCGGGAGAGCGAAAGTCCTCAGAGACGAAAAGATTGCCGATCAGGCCTTTGGGCGCTTCGAGCAGGTAATAGCAATAACCGACGACGGCGCCGCGGCGGGAAACCAGAGCCGCGCCGTTCAGCACGCGCAGTTCGGTGAAGCGGCGTACCAGGTCGGCCGACCGCCCGAAATCCCAGTGCAGCGCCTCACGCCAGGCGAGCGTTTCCTCGGCCAGCAGCGGCGCCAGATCCAGCGGACGCAGATCCCGCAGATCGCGCAGCTCCAGCAGCTCCGGACCCGGCGAGGCGTGGGCAGCCATCTCGATTCAACTGTAACGCATCCGAGTCGCGCGGCTGGCTTTCGGGCTGCCTTCACGGGTATAATGAGTTCGGATGGTAGTTCACCGCCGCCAGACGGTGCGGTCCACTTTCCGATCTCTACCGCGGGTCAACTGCCCGCTTCCGCAGCTTCTCGCCCCGCACGACCCGATCGAGACAGTCATTTTCCCGGAGGTATCCGTTCAACTCAATGAAGACCAGCGTGCAAGTCAACCGCGGTATCGAGAGCCTTTACGGCACCCGCGACGAGAATATCCGGCTGCTGGAAGCCGGACTCCAGATCAAGACCAGCATCTTCGACAGCGCGCTCGAAATCGAGGGTGAGCCCGAGCAGGTTCACCGCGCTGAAGACATCCTGGGCGATTACGTCGATCTGGTGAGTGAAGGGGTCGTCTTCAAGAACGGAGATCTGAACAGTTATTTGAAAGTGGTGGTGGCGGATCCGCGCGTTTCGCTGCGGTCGCTGGTAACCAACGCCAAGAAACGTAACTGCGGCAATAAAGACCTGGTGCCGAAATCTCTCAACCAGGTGCTGTATATCGACGCCATCGAGCGCAACGACATGGTCTTCGGCATCGGCCCGGCCGGTACCGGCAAGACCTATCTGGCGGTGGCGATGGCGGTTTCGGCGCTGCTGGCCGGCAAGGTCAGCCGCATCATCCTGACGCGGCCCGCCGTCGAAGCCGGCGAGCGCCTGGGCTTTCTGCCGGGCTCGCTGCAGGAAAAGATCGATCCCTACCTGCGCCCGCTGTATGACGCGCTGTTCGACATGCTGGGCGCCGAGAAGGTGGAGAAGTTCACGCGCGAGGGCAAAATAGAAGTCGCGCCAATCGCCTTCATGCGCGGCCGCACGCTGAACACCAGCTTCGTGATTCTGGACGAAGCGCAGAACAGCACCTTCGAACAGCTCAAAATGGTGCTGACGCGGCTGGGCTTCGGCTCCAAAATGGTAATTAACGGCGACCCCACGCAAACCGATCTTCCGGCCGGACGCCGCGGCGGCCTGACCGATGCGCGCGAGGTGCTGAGCGGCATTGAAGGCATCGGCTTCGTGCAGTTCTCGGATGGCGATGTGGTGCGCCACAACCTGGTGCAGCGCATTGTCAAAGCCTATGAGCGCTACAATGAAGGTCTGAGCCGGCAAATGACATTGACGCTCGATACCGTGCCGGACCCGTTGCTCGCCGACCGGATGATGGCTTCGACCGGCACGCAGTTGAGCGCCTGAGCGGCGCCCTGCATGCCTGCCTCCGACCCTCCGCTTGCGTTTCCCGATCCGCTGGTCACATTTGTCCGGACTCCCGCTGAGATCGACCGCGGCCGCCTCGAACAATTTGCCCGCACCCTGCGCCAGCGCGTGGCGCGCGGCAAAGGCTTCGCCTGCCGCATCACCGGCGATGCCGAGTTGCGCCGCTTGAACCAGGCTTTTCTGGGGCACGACTACGCCACCGACGTGCTCTCTTTCCCCTGCCAGGACGATGACTTTCTGGGCGACCTGGCCATCTCCAGGCAGCGCGCCGCCGAACAAGCCCGGCGCTTTGGCCACGATGTGCACCAGGAGATCGAAGTGCTGATGCTGCACGGGCTGCTACATCTGACGGGCCTCGATCACGAGACTGACGACGGACGCATGGCCCGCGCCGAAGCCCGCTGGCGGCGCCAACTGGGTCTGCCCGGCGGACTGATCGAGAGAGCCCGCGCATGACTGTTTTCCTGATCCTGATCACGCTGGTGCTGGCCGCCGTCGTGACCGTCATCACTCTGGTGCAGATGTTCTATCTGGAAAGCCAGCGGCTGCGCATACGCGATTCGGCCTCCATGCAGTTTTTTAAAGCGAAGCTCTCGCCGCTGCTCAAGCTGGAGATCGAAGCCGGTTCGCTGACCTGGTCGGTAGTCAAGCATTCGGCGCTGTTGTGGATGGGCATGTGCGTCTTCGCGGTGCTGATGGATGGGCCGGAGCTCACCTTCGCGGTGGTGATTCAAGCCGCGCTGACCGGGTGGCTGCTGATGATGGCCACGGCCTATGCCATTCCGCAGATGCTATACCGCCGCTCGCGCTGCACCTGGCTGCTGCCGCTGGTGCCGGTGCTGCGGCTGACGGCGATTGCGTTTCGTCCCGTGGTGGGCGTGCTCAACTTTATCCAGTCGGTGCTTGAAATCGCGCAGGCGACCGCCGAACAGGAGGACGCCAACACGCCGGCTGAAAATATCGATGTGCTGATCAATGCCGGCGCCGAGGAAGGGCTGGTGGAAGAGGAAGACCGCAAGCTGATCCAGTCGGTGGTGGAGTTCGGCGACAAAATCGTGCGCGAGGTGATGACGCCGCGGCCCAGCATCGTGGCCATCAGCGCCAATGCCTCGCTCGAACAGCTGCGCCAGCTGGTAATCAACGAGCAATACTCGCGCATCCCGGTGTATGAAGGCAGCCTGGACCAGATCATCGGCTTCGTGCACGTGCGCGATATGTTCGAGCTCGAAGAAGAGCAGCGCGCCGAGCGCAAGACGCGCGACATCATGCGGCCGCTGCGCTTCGTGCCCGAGACCAAGCCGGCCAGCGAACTGATGCGCGAGATGCAGCAGGAAGGCACGCACATGGTGGTGGTGGTGGACGAGTACGGCAACACCGCGGGCTTGGCCACCATGGAAGACCTGGTGGAAGTGATCCTGGGCGAAATTCGCGACGAGCATGAGCCGGAGTCGGATGTGCAGGAAGACGCCGGCGGCTACATCGTGTCGGGCAGCTTCGACGTCAGCCGCCTGGAGGACATGCTGGGCTTTCAGCGGGCTGAAGAGATTGAGTCGGCCACCGTCGGCGGGCTGGTCACCGAATGGTTGGGCCACGTGCCGCAGCCGGGGCAGGTGATCGAGCGCGACGGCATCCGCGTGGAGGTGTTGGCCAGCGATGAAATGCGCGTGGAGCAGGTGCGCGTCAGCCGCCCCGCGCCGGCCGTTGGCCAGAAAGTGGAAGCATGATTTTTCGTTCCGGTTTCGTCAGTATCCTGGGCCGTCCCAACGCGGGCAAATCCACGTTGATGAACGCGCTGGTGGAAAGTAAGGTCGCGATTGTCGCCGATAAGCCGCAGACCACGCGCAGCGCCATCCAGGCGGTGTGGACCGGCGAACACGAGCAGATTATTTTTCTGGACACGCCGGGGATCCACAAAGCCGAATCCGCGATTCACAAGCGCATGATGGAGAGCGTGCGCTCGGCGCTCTCGGAACGCGACCTGCTGCTGTACGTGATCGATGCGACTACCGGCCCCAGCGAAGCCGACCGGCACGGCGTCGACATGCTGCGGCACACCTCGACCCCGGTGCTGGCGGTGCTCAATAAAACCGATCTGCTGGAGCGCAAGGAAGACGTGCTGCCGGTGATTGAGCGCTACCGCGCGCTGTTCGATTTCGCCGATTTTCTGCCGATCTCGGCGCTCGACACGGGGCAGGTCCTGCGGCTGCGCGAAGCTATCGTGGCGCGGCTGCCCGAAGGTCCGGCTTATTTTCCCGCGGACCACGTTACGGATCAGCCGGCGCGTTTTCTGGCGGCCGAACTGGTGCGCGAGAAAGTGCTCCGGTTGACCCAGCAGGAAGTGCCGCACTCGGTGGCGGTGCTGATCGACAAGTGGGAAGAGTCGCAGGGGCTGCTCAAGATTTACGCGACGATCCTGGTGGAGCGCGACGGCCAGAAGGCCATCATCCTGGGCGCGCGCGGCAGCATGATCAAGCGCATCGGCACCAGCGCCCGCGAAGAGATGGAAAAACTCTTCGAAATTAAGATCTATCTGGATCTGCACGTCAAGGTGGAGGCCAACTGGCGCGAGAAACCGGCATTTCTCAATACCATGGATTGGCGTACAATGACCGGGGATGACCATTAAACGATCCATCTTCAGCCTGGCTGTCGCGGTTCTTCTGACGGTTCAGGGCGTCCCGCTGCGGGCCGCCAAAAAGCCGGTCACGGACGACGCGATTGTAGATAGCGTGAAGCGCAAACTGGCGACCGACGCTACCGTCAAAGGCGGCGCGCTGGATGTGGACGCCAAAGACGGCGTGGTCGTGTTGAAAGGCAAAGTCACGGCCCAGAAGCAGAAGGACAAGGCCGAGCGCATCGCCCGCAAGGTCAACGGCGTCAAGAGCGTCGACAACCAGCTGCAGGTCGGCCCGCGCTGATGCGCGCGGCAGTGGCGCTGCTGGCCTTCAGCGCGCTGGCCGCGGCCCAGGATTTTAGTCACGTTCAGATCGAAAACGTGGCCGGGGGTTTCCAGTTCCTGGAAGGCCCGGCGTGGTCTGTCAGAGAAGCCGCGCTGTACTTCAGCGACATCCCCAAGAACCACATCTATCGCTTCAATCCGGCCGCCGGGGACGCGAAGCGGCCCGCTCTACCGGCCGTCTTCCGCGCCGATTCCGGGGGCGCCAACGGCAACGCCATCGACGCCAAAGGCAATCTCTACACCTGCGAGGGCCGCAACCGCCGCGTCACGCGCACCGACACTAAAGGCAAAGTCGAGGTCCTGGCCGAGCAATGGCAAGGCAAGAAACTGAATGCTCCCAACGACATTGTGGTGCGGCACGATGGGCACGTCTACTTCACCGACCCGGCGTTTGGACGCGAGGCGGATACGCGCGAGCTCGATTTTTACGGCGTGTTCCACATCACTCCAAAAGGTGAGCTGAGCGTGGTCTCGAAACCAACGGGCCGCCCCAACGGCCTCACCCTCGCACCCGATGGTAAGACGCTCTACGTGGCCGATTCCGACAACCATCGCATTCTGGCTTACGCGCTCGATCACAACGGAGAAGCCTCGGGCGAGCGCGTCGCGATTACGGGCATTGAGGGCGTGCCGGACGGCATCCGCACCGACGCCAACGGCAACCTGTACGTGGCGGCGCGGCATCTTCTGATCTTCGACCCGGCGGGCAAGCCGCTGGCGCGTGTCCAGTTTACCGACAAACCCTCCAACTGCGCCTTCGGAGGCCCTGGGCTCGAGACGCTGTTCATCACGTCGCACGGCGGCCTGTACCGCATGCAGCTGAACGTCAAGGGATCGGGCTACTGATGAGTAAAGACAGCCGGCGCTATCCGCCGCGTCCCATTCTGGGCGTTGGCGCGCTGATTTTTCGCGGCGAAAAGCTGCTACTCGCCGAGCGGGCCGGGCCGCCGATGCAAGGCCAGTGGTCACTGCCTGGCGGCGTAGTCGAGACCGGCGAGACGCTGCTCGAAGCGTTAAGCCGCGAAGTGCTCGAAGAGACCGGCCTGGTGGTAACGGAGGCACGCTTCTTCGAACTGTTCGAGCGCATCATCCGCGACCCCACCGGTGAGCCGGAATACCACTATGTGTTAGTCGACTATGTGTGCGGGGTGGCACCGGGGGACTCTTGCGCGGGCGACGACGTGAGTAACTGCGCGTGGGTATCGCGGGCAGATCTGGAGCGCTACGAAATCACTGCCGGCACGCGAGACGTAATCGAACGAGCCTTTATCGCTTTGGCGTGATGTCAAACCCCTCCCGCACCGAGCCCGACAGCAGTGACGCCGATCCAAAATCCGCTACCGGAGCGCTAAAGCCACTGGCATCGCGCCAATCCCTATCCCGCCTTCGGCTTCTTAGCCGGCGTCTCTTCCCGCGCCGGCTTGCGCCACGCCGCCAACGAAGC
>DOZZ01000326.1:0-1674 GCA_003517725.1 Bryobacterales bacterium
GCCCCGGCCGCGGTGCTCGGGTTCGACATAGACATTCAGGATCCAGGCGCGGCGCGGGTCGAAGTTCAGCGGGCTCCCGGGCCATGCCGCGATCACCACGCCACCGCCCGCTACCGTGCTGCCCTCAACCTCGCCGACCACGCCGTAGTAGGAGCCGTCGCGTAGCGCGCTCTCGAAGTAAAGCCGCGAGGCAGGCTCGAAGTCGTCCAGTTGCCGCCGATAGTCGCCGCCCATCTCGCTGAACATCTGGCGGCGGTGGCGCAGGATCGTATCTATGTCGGCGGCGGTGGCCGGACGCAGCTCCATTTGTACCAGTGTAATGATCTGGTAGACTGATCGCTCATGAGTGCCCCTGTCGTCCCTGCCGTCAACGATCGCCACGCCGCGTATAACAAATCGAGAATCTTTTTGGTCAGCGTTCTCGCCTTGGTGACCGCCGGTATCAGCGCATCGCTGCGCTCCAGCATCGCTTCCGATTTGCAGCGCGTCTTCTTCGATCCCATCGACAAACTGAATTCCGCGACCATGGTGGGCTCGGTTTTGGGAGTCGCGTTTCTGGGATTTGCGCTGACCATCGCGATCGGCAGCCCGCTGCTCGATGCGCTCGGAATGCACCGGTTGCTGCCGCTTTCAAGTCTGTGTTTTATGGGCGGCACATTGATCGTCACGTTCGCCGGAAAAATGGCCCAGGGCCATAACATTTACTGGGTGGTGTGGGGCGGCATGGTGCTGATCGGCGTGGGCTGGGGACTTACCGAAACGGTGATCAACCCGCTGACCACAACACTGTATCCGGATGATAAGACCGCCAAACTTAATGTCCTCCACGCATGGTGGCCGGGCGGTTTGATCATGGGCGGTCTGGCCGGGCTGCTGCTCGATCAATTTCAAATGGGCTGGCAGATCAAGCTGTGCCTGACGCTGCTTCCCGCCGTCATCACATTTGTTCTGTGCATGGGCGTCAAGTTCCCGCCCACCGAGCGCGTGGCCGCGGGCGTCAGCTTCGGCGGCATGTTCCGGGAACTGCTGGCGCCGATGTTCGTGGTGTGGTTCCTGTCGATGTTCTTAACCGCCGCCTCCGAACTGGCGCCGGGCCAGTGGGTGGACCTGGCGCTCACGCGCACGGTCGGCATGCGCGGCATCTGGCTGCTGATCTACGTCAGCGGGCTGATGTTCGTGATGCGCCATTTCGCCGGCACTCTGGCCCACAAGCTTTCGCCGGTGGGCCTGCTGTGGTTCTCGTGCCTGCTGGCCTCGGCCGGCCTGCTGCTGTTGAGCATCGCCAATTCGCCGGTGACCAGCATCCTGGCCGCGACGGTGTGGGGCACCGGCGTGTGCTACATGTGGCCCACCATGCTGGCCACTACGTCGGAGCGCTTTCCACGCGGCGGAGCGCTGCTGATGGGATTGATGGGCACGGCCGGCACGCTGTCGATCTACTTCGTGCTGCCGGCTATGGGCCGCATCTTTGACACCACTAAGATTCAGGCGGCGGGTGGCGAAGCGGCGTTTAACGCGCTGAAGGGCAGTGAGCTGAACCGGGTGCTGGGAATCGCCTCGCAGACTTCATTCCGCGACGTTGCGCTGCTGCCGGCGATTCTGCTGTTTGTGTTCGGCGCGATTTGGTTATACGACCGGTCGCGCGGCGGCTACAAGGCCAGGAAGATTCACTAA
>DOZZ01000326.1:1971-3127 GCA_003517725.1 Bryobacterales bacterium
AAAAGACACAGGCCACAAAATACGATGACCTGCGCCACAGGCTCAGCGTGCTCTAGAAAGTTTTATCTGCTTGCGAGGGCCGCCACATACCCCGATGGGCCGCGCCACATGCCGATGCGGCTTGACCACGCAGGAACTACCGCTTTTGTTTGTCGGCGCCCCGCGCGCGCGTTTTTACCACGATGGGCGTGCCTTCGAAGCCGAATTGCTTGCGGATCTGGTTGGCGATGTAGCGCTGGTTGGAGAAGTGCAGTGGCACCGCCTTGTTAGTGAAGAGCACGAAAGTCGGCGGCCGGATCGAGGCCTGCGTGATATACAGAATTTTGCGCTCTTCATAGTGCAGCGCCTCGACGAAGCGGTTGAGTTCGCCCGTGGTCACTCGCAGCGAAGACGCTTCATACACCTGGCGGATCATCTTGAACAGCGGCTTCACGCCGGTGCCGATTTGCGCCGAGAGAAACACCACGTGCGCGTATTCCAGGAATTTTAGTTCGTCGCGGAGGTCCTGCTCGAATTTGCGCTTGCCGCCTTCCGGCATCAGGTCCCATTTGTTGACGCAGATGATCAGCCCGCGCCCGCCTTCGTGCGCGTAGCCGGCGATGGTGGCGTCGAGGCCTACGATGCCTTCGGTGGCGTCGAGCACCAGCAGCACCACGTGGGCCATGCGGATGTTGCGGCGCGCCATCACCACGCTCAGCTTCTCGGCCATCTCGCGCGTCTTGCCCTTGCGGCGGATGCCCGCCGTGTCGATGAAGACATATTCGACGCCGTTCAGCAGCACCGTCTCGTCCACCGAATCGCGCGTAGTGCCGGCTATTGGGGAGACGATCGAGCGCTCCGAACCGGTGAGGGCGTTCAATAGCGTCGATTTGCCGACGTTGGGACGGCCGATGATCGCGACCTTGATCGACGGAATCTCTTCGGGCGCTTCACCCACGGCAAAGTCGCGCGTGACGTGATCTAACAGATCGTCCATGCCGCGGTTGTGCTCGGCGGAAACAGGGAAGATGTCGGCGATCCCGAGTTCATAGAAGCCGTGGGCGACGTCTTCGCGGGCATCGGTGTCGGCCTTGTTGACGGCCAGGGCTACCGGCTTGCCCAGGCGCTGCAGCATCTGCGCGAGATCGCGATCGGCGCCAGTGATCTCGGCGCGGCC
>DOZZ01000326.1:3225-4811 GCA_003517725.1 Bryobacterales bacterium
TCGAAGCGCTTGCCGTTGTACTCGGCCGTGCCGTGGATGCGGTCGCGGGTGATCCCGGGTTCATCGCCCACGATGGAGCGGCGCTCGCCGGTGATGCGGTTGAACAACGTCGACTTGCCAACGTTAGGACGCCCGATGATCACGACCGTGGGGATTGCTTCGGACATACTGATTCACAGTAACATCGGAATGGTGTCCACCACTCCCACGCGAACGAGCGGCGCCCGGCAGTTCTTTGGGCGCAATGGCGCGCTTTCGAAGTGGCATCCGGCGTATGAGTACCGGCCCGGACAAATCGAGATGGCCGAGGCGGTGGAGGCGGCGCTGCGCGACCGTCGGCATTTAGTGGTGGAGGCCGGCACCGGCACGGGAAAGACGCTGGCGTACCTGGTGCCGGCGATCCTGTCGGAGCGCCGCGTGATCGTCTCGACCGGCACCAAGAATCTGCAGGAGCAGCTGTTTTTTCAGGACGTCCCGTTCCTGCAGCGGCACTTTCCGCGGCCGCTGCAGGTCTGCTACATGAAGGGCCGCTCGAACTATGCCTGCCGCCAGAAGATCTATGACGCCGCCAGTGAGCCGGTGCTGTCCGGGCTTGAAGAGATAGCGGATTTCCAGATCATCCAGGAGTGGGAAAAGACCACCGAGATGGGCGATCGCGCCGAGATCGCCACGCTGCCGGAGCACAGCACGGCGTGGGCCAAGATCGACGCGCGGCGCGAGCTTTGCACGGGGCAGAAATGCGCTCAGTTTGAGCGCTGCTTCATAACCCAGATGCACCAGCGCGCGGCCGAAAGCGACATCATCATCGTCAACCACCACCTGTTTTTCGCGGATTTGGCGCTGCGCCGCGAGGACTTCGCCGGGATTCTGCCGGAATACCACGCGGTGGTGTTCGATGAGGCGCATGAGTTGGAGGACACGGCGGGCCAGTATTTCGGAGTCTCGCTGAGCAGCTATCAGGTGCAGGAACTGCGGCGGGACATTGCGGTGCTGTCGCGCTTGAAGAAGTTTGGCTCGCCCGAGCTGGACCAGGCGCTGCACCGCGTGGAACAATTTTCCGGACGGTTTTTCGAGGCCCTGGGCGGCAAGGACGGGCGCGTGGCATTCTCGGGGCGCGCGGCGTTTCTCGATCAGCACCTGGAACTGTATGGCGACCTGAGCATTTCGCTGGAGCTGACGGCGTCGTATCTGAAAGCCGTTGATGAGCCGCCGGAAGAGGCTATCCTGCTGCACCGCCGCGTGGTGGCGCTAAGCGATGCCCTCCGCTTTCTGCTCGAGAGCGATGAGGACAAGTACGTCTACTGGATTGAGCGGCGCAACCGCGGCGTGTTTCTGCAGGCCACGCCGATCGAGGTCGCGGCCATTCTGAAGAACCGCCTGTTCGACGCCGTCGAGACTGTGATCCTGACGTCGGCGACACTGGCGGTGAGCGGTAACTTCGATTTCGTGCGCAAGCGGCTGGGGCTCGAGAACGCGCGTGATTTAGTGGTGCCGGGGCATTTCGACTATCAGAAGCAGGCGCTGCTGTATGTGGCGCAGCACTTGCCCGACCCGCGCGACCCGGCCTTTGTGAAGCTGGCGTCCGA
>DOZZ01000326.1:4994-5223 GCA_003517725.1 Bryobacterales bacterium
GCTACCAGCAGATGCGGCTGATCCACGACCGCGTGTCGCTGGCCATCGACTACCCAACCCTGTTGCAGGGGACCGGGCCGCGGCGCGCGCTGCTCGACGAGTTCCGGCGCACGCCCAATTGCGTGCTGTTCGCGACCAGCTCCTTCTGGCAGGGCGTGGACGTGCCGGGCGAACAGTTGAGCTGCGTTATCATCGATAGGTTACCGTTCGCCGTGCCGACCGATCCGGT
>DOZZ01000326.1:5371-8323 GCA_003517725.1 Bryobacterales bacterium
ATACGGTCGGCCACCGACCGCGGCGTGCTGGTTCTGCTGGATAATCGAATTACGAAGCAGCGCTACGGGCAGATATTTTTCGACAGCCTTCCCGATTACGGATTTACAACGCAGCTTCGGGATGTGGAGAAGTTTTTCGATGTTTGAAGTTTCCGTGGAACAGACCTTCGCGGCGGCCCACGCGCTGCGCAACTATCATGGCAAGTGCGAGAATCTGCACGGCCACAACTATCGCGTGCAAGCCACGTTTCGCGGCGCGGAACTGGATGGCGCGGGCATGCTGGTGGATTTTGTCGAGGTCAAGCGGCACATGCGGGCCGTGACGGAACGGCTGGACCACATCAACCTGAACGAAACGGCGCCGTTCGACGTGATCAATCCCTCGGCCGAAAACATCGCGCGCTACGTCTTCGAGCAGATGCGGGCGGGCATGGCGGCCGAGCGCGGCAAGCTGCTGCGCGAGGTGAAGGTGTGGGAGACCGATATCCAGTACGCGGCATACCGGCCCCACGAGGGTTAGCCCGCTACTCGGTCCAGTAGCCGACCAGCGCGCCTTCGCCGGCGACGTCGACGTCGATGTAGTACTCGGCCAGGCGGATGCCGTCTACGCCGGATTCATCGGTTAAGACAAACTGGTCGCAGATGCCGCCGCTGGGGTTGGGCCACAGGATACGGAAAACTCCGGCCAACGTGGCTTTGTTCATGCTCTGCTGGCCGATGTAGATCTTGCTGGTGAGCCCCGGGATGGTCTGCACCGCCAGAATGGACGCGGTGGCGACGATGCTGGGGTTAATCGGCACGGGGGTGCCGGGCGTGGGCACCGTTACTTTGCCCAGGCAGGTTAATGTCATGCGGTCTCCTCACCCGCAATCTAGAAGGGGCGGCGCGGCATGGCTGGGGCAGCGTGGTCTAAGGCGCTACAAACAATACCGAAAAAAAAGGCTGGAGGATGTGATGGCGCGCTAGCGGGCGAAGTAGTCGGCGTTCTTCTGGGTGAAGTCGTTCCACTTTTCGGGCAGGTCGTCGACCGTGAAGATGGCGGAAACGGGGCACACCGGAACGCACGCGCCGCAGTCGATGCATTCGACCGGGTCGATGTAGAGCATCTCGGCTTCCTCAAATTTGCCGTTGTCTTTTTTGGGGTGGATGCAGTCCACGGGACAGGCGTCCACACATGCCGTGTCCTTGGTGCCGATACAGGGTTCCGCGATTACGTATGCCATGGGAATATTGCTGGAAATCTATATATAGCACAGGGGCAGGGAGGCGGGTAGCGGGGCGCCTCGTCGTATAATTTGGACCGGAGCAATGTCGGGGACGAACCGGTTTTTTTCGGTGGAGGGGATTCGCGCCGCGATCGCCAGCATTGTAGCGGCGCGCGAGGCCCGCCCTGATCTGCGCGAGGCTTTTGTCCGGGCCGAAAACCTGATGCGAGAGCTGGCCCGCCGCGTGGAACAGATGCCGATCGGCGATGTGGTTGTGATCGACGAAGGCGCCGAGTTAGTCTGGCGCGTCGGTGAGCGGCATCTGCGAGTGTTCTTTTCGCGAGGGAGCGCACAAGCCGACTACATTTATACGGCGATCACCGAAAACCGCCGGGTTAGGAGCAGCCAGGTTAGCCCCGTGGAAATTTCCGCACTGGCGGATCAGGTGGCCTGGCTGGCGCAAGGGAATCCCATTGCCTCTTAGCCTTTTCGCATTCCAAAACGGGTAGAAGTTCGGCACGCGCGGCGATCTCGGTGGCGCAGTCTTCCACGGCCTTCGCTTCGGACAAGAACGCCGGCATGTTGGCAATGAAGGCGCGATCCGGTTCAGGCTGAACCACCGTCAAGGGCTGGCAGTTCTCAGGATTTCTGATCTCGTTGATCTGGCCCACATGCACTCGGGCCACGCGATCGATATCGAGCCGGTAGCAAAGGTGCGGTGCGGGCAGGATTGCCGGACCCTCGGTTTCGGTCGCGCGGCGTCTGAACGCAGAATATTTGACGCCCCAGGGCGTGAGGCCCTGGTTTACGTTCGTTCGCTCTATTCCTCTGTAAAATTCAGCGTCCGCGGGCGGGTAAAAGAATTTGCGTTGCATGCCGAGACGAACAAATCGATCACGACTGAATCTGCATTTTGGTGCCCATTGCCCTTTCCGCATTAAGATCAAGCAAGACGCCCATGACCGCCCACCGTCTATTGCTCGCCGCCTGCTTTCTGGCCCTTACACTTTCCGCGCAGAACCCGCCCCTCTATCAGAACTCCGCCGCGCCTCTCGATCAGCGAGTTAACGATCTGGTATCGCGCATGACGCTCGAAGAGAAAATTTCGCAGATGATGAACGATGCGCCCGCTATTGAGCGCCTGGGCATCCCCGCGTATAACTGGTGGAATGAATGCCTGCATGGCGTGGCGCGCGCCGGCAAGGCCACGGTTTTCCCGGAGCCCATCGGCCTGGCCGCCACCTGGGACGCGCGCCTGGTGGGCACCATGGCGAACGCCATCTCGGATGAAGCGCGCGCCAAGCACCACGAATTTCTGCGCCGCGGCAAGCACCACATCTACCAGGGGCTCACGTTCTGGAGCCCCAACATCAACATCTTTCGCGATCCGCGCTGGGGCCGCGGCATGGAGACGTATGGCGAGGATCCGTATCTTACGGGACGCATGGCGGTGGAGTTTATTCGCGGGCTGCAGGGGGATGACCCGAAATATCTGAAGGTAGTGGCCACCGCCAAGCATTTCGCGGTGCACAGCGGTCCGGAAAGCGAGCGCCACGTGTTTGACGCGCGCGTCGACGGCACTGACCTGTTCGGCACGTACCTGCCGCAGTTCGAGGCTGCCGTGCGCGATGGCGGCGCGGATTCCGTGATGTGCTCCTACAACCGCGTCGATGGATTGCCGGCGTGCGCCAGCCCGCGGCTCCTCGGCGACATTCTGCGCGAACGCTGGAAATTTGGCGGCTACGTG
>DOZZ01000005.1:0-5025 GCA_003517725.1 Bryobacterales bacterium
TCCTTGGGGAACAGCATGGGCGTGCCGTCCAGATCGGCTACCAGCTTTTGCGCCGCGAAGCCCTGGCGATAGGCCAGAGCGGCCAGCGTCGCATATGCCGGACCTCCCGCCCGCGTGGCGTCGGCCAGCATCTTGTCGTCGAAGGCGCGCGCGCGGGCCGTCAGCTTGTCATAGTCCCGCAGGCCGTCGCGGAGCAGGTCTTCGGCCTCGGCGCCATTGCGCCGCCAGTACGGCCGCAGGCGCCGGTAGAAATACTCGATCGAGAATAGATCGTCATAGCACAGCAGCACGTGCCGCGACACCGGCGCCGACGCCACCGAGCCCAGATTGAACGCCCACGCCAGTACCGGCCGCTCCTTCTGGGCTTCCCGCGGCATGCCCAAGTCATCCGAGGCCGGCAGGTTTCCCGATTGCGAAAACGCGGCAGTGGTCTGGCGCGCGCTGCCGACCGCAGCCGTCCCCTGCTCTTCCGGCGGAGCCGCTAGATAGAGATAGCCCCAGTCGATGCGCAGGTTGTCGCCGAATTTCTTGAGCACCGGCTGTTCCCGCGATCCGATGCGCAGCACCGTCGCGCCGTCCACCTGGTAGCGCGAACCCGTGACATCCTGGTCCGGCGTGTTCACGGCGAGCGCCCCGCCGGCATCGAAATAGATGGCGGCCGCGTGATTCCGCCCGTCGGTCGATCGCACCTGCCACGTCAAATAGGTGACGGGCCGCGAGAGCAGATCCAGATCGTCCGCCAGCGCTGGCGTCATAAAGGTTAGTTGCACGGCCACGCCCTGGCCCGCGAACTGGTACTCGGTCCGGGTCGGGAACACCTGCTCCGAAATTTGCGGCAAGGCCGCCAAAGCCCGGGGTTCGGCGCCCATCAGGCGGTAAGCCGCGCCGTCGATGCGGATCAGGCTGGTCAGCGGCTGGACCGTGCCGGTCCAGTGCTTGGTGGGTGCGGCGGTCAACTGGTCGGCCATCGACCAGACGCTGAAATAGGGGTCGCAGGCCACCAAGGGCGTGGCCGGCGGGCGAAATGTCGAGGTTTGCCCTAAGAGGGCGGAGGCCAGGCACAGGCTGCCGGCCAGGGTGAGAGTCTTGCGCCAAGGCATAAGACTCTCAGTTATATACCTAATCCAGGCCGATGCTCCGGGCCATGTGCTCGAGATTCTCCACGGTGCTTGGAGGCTCGGCCTGCGCGGCTGCGGGCACCGCCGCACCCTCTTGCTGGCGGCGCTCGGCCCAATACTTCTTCATGCGCTCGGAAACCTCTTTACGCGCCTGCGCATTCATAAATTTACGGCCGCGACGCTTGCCGGTGGCGGCCGCCGGGTCCACGTCGCCCTGCAACAGCTGCTCGAGTGAAGAGATGATCTTCTCCAATCTGGCCTTTTCGGCGTAAAGTTCGCGAATTGCCCTGGTCAGATCCATACCGATTCTCGTCACTCCTCTTTAGCGGCGGCTAGCGCTTTCTAGCGTACCAGCGAATTATCTCGCTAAAAAAGGCCAATTGCTAATTAATTTATAACCAAATTTAAGAATTGCCAAGCTTGCCACCCCGGCCAGCACCACCAGACCCAGTCCGATCCACATAAGAATGCGCGGCCAAGGCAGCTTGCGGCCCTCGCGGCTCATCTGCAGCAGATACGCCGCCAGAATGCCCACATAGAACAGCAAACACATGGGCGTGGCGAACAGCATCAGGTTAAAGACGTCCGGCGTGGGGGTCACGACGGCCGCGATGATAAAGATTGCCAGGATGGCATAGCGGCTGTGCTTCAGTAAGAACCCGGCCGTGACAATTCGCAAAAGGGCCAGAAAGAAAATGAGAATGGGGAGCTCAAATACCAGCCCGATCCCCAACGTTACGTTGACGAACAGGTCGAAGTATTCATTGATAGAAACCAGCGGCGTGACGTGCACATCGCGCCCCACGCCCAGCAAAAAGACCAACCCGTAGCGAAACGCGACGTAATAGGCGAACAGGCCCCCGGTGATGAACAGGCCCGCCGTGCAGAGCACGAAAGGCACGGCCCAGCGGCGTTCGCGCTTATAAAGGCCCGGCGCGATAAACGCCCAAACCTGGTAAATCAACCAGGGCGACGAAAGAAAAATGGAGCACAAAACCGGCACTTTAACCCAAATTACGTTGAAGCCTTCCATGGGCGTCAACTGGCTCAAAGTAGGTGGTTTAACACCAAGTTCCATGAGCGCGCCAACGGCCGGCTCGCTGATGATGTTCCACAGCTCCTTGCAGTAGACCAGGCAGGCTAGAAAACACACGCCGAAGCCCACCAGAATATAGATAATGCGGCGGCGCAGCTCCTCCAGATGTCCCAGGAACGACATCCGGACCATGCCTTCGTCCTCCTCGTCGGGTTCGTCGGGGGGAGGCGGTGGAGGTGGCGGCGGTGGGGCTTTCGGGCCCCCGGACTGTACCACGACTGCCGTGGCTGGTACACCTGGCTGGTTGGCGCTGGCGGGCGCGTCATCATAGGTGTACGACTCGTCGTGATACCAGGACTGGTCGTTGCGCTGTTCGTACGAAATATAGGCATCGCCCGAACCGCCGGCCACGGCTGGCGAGGGCGAATGCGGGTGGGGTTCGGCGGGCAGTGCCTCGCCTTCGGGAGGAGGGGCTCCCTGCGGGTCTTCCGTTGAATCCATTATAGGTTAGCTATGGTGCTCCGCCGCTTCGGGAGACGCCACCGCGGAGTAGTCCCGTACCGGGCCTCCCGAAGCGGAGAGCGTTTCATTGGCGATGGCGCCGGCCGGAGCTTCCGGCGGCGCGGCGGCAGAGGTGGAGTCAGCGCCCTGGGGTGCGGATGCGCTGGATTCAAGGAGGGCAGGTTCCGCGGCGTAGGCGTCGGAAGTGTAGGACGAGTAGTCGTAGTTGTAGCTCTCGTCATGATAGAAGCCGGTGGAGAGCTCTTTCTTGACCGGAGCGACTTCCTGCTCCAGATTGCGCATTTCGCGGTCGAAGGTGGATTTCAATTCTTCGGAGGCACGACGGAACTCGCGCATACCCTTGCCGACCATGCGGCCCAGTTCGGGCAGTTTTTTCGGACCGAACAGAAGGAGCGCCACGATGAAGATCGCGACCATCTCCGGAAATCCTACGGGACCCATTGCATTCTCCGCCTCTATTGTAATCGATCAGGCCGACAGCACGCAGATGTCGCGCAGGTTACGGTAGCGCTCGTCGAAATCGAGCCCGTAGCCGACCACGAACTCGTCGGGAATTTCGAAGCCGACATAGGCCACGTCGACCTTACGCAGACGGCGCTCCGGCTTGTCGAGCAGCGCGGCGATGCGCAGGGAGCGGGGGTGGCGTTGCTCCAGCATATTGGTGAGGTACTGCAGGGTGACGCCGCTGTCGACGATATCCTCGACGATCAGCACGTCGGCGCCTTCGATCGAGGCATCCAGGTCTTTGGTGACGCGCACTTGCCCCGAGGAGTTCTGGTTCTTGCCATAGCTGGCGATGCCCATGAAGTCGAGGCCGACGTCGCGCGGGATAGCGCGGGCCAGGTCGGCCAGAAAAAAACACGCGCCCTTCAGGATGCAGATCAGCCGCAGCCTTCCGTCGGGATAGTCGGCGGCGATCTGGCTGCCCATCTCGCGGATGCGCCGCTGGATCAATTCTTCGCCCAGCAGAACGCGAAGCTGAGAGTCGGGCATCTGCGTATTCTAACCGCTGGTGGCGCGGCTGGTAGAACTGGCGAGTTCCGGGGCCTGCGTGACCTTCTTATGGCCGCGCCATCCGAGCCGCCACCACCCGAGCCAAACCAGCGGACTCCAGAAATAGACGCCCAGCGGGAAAGGCACCTTCGACAGCACCATCATCAGCAAAAGCGCGTTGAGGGCGACGAGAACTCCCGCGGCGACGATGCGCCGCGCGCTGGATGCCCGGGCCCGATAGATCCACAGCGTGGCTTGCAGAATGGCGGGCAGCACCAGCACTTCATCGGTGAACCACTCATAGGGAGTCACCACGAATGAGGCCAACGCCAGCGCCAGGCCGTGCGTGCGCCAATTCCACTCCCGGCGACGGTGCCAGTAATACCAGACGCCCCAGACCATGCCGAGCCCGGCCGGCACAAACTGCACCCAGAAGGCCCGGCGAAAGAACACGGCGCGAAAGATTCCGGAAAGCGAAGGTACCAGCAGCGGGGCTATGGGCTCGGCGCTATGCACGCTGGCCTCATACCAATGCGAGAACACCGCGGGATCCATGGCGACGGCTAGCAGCGACGCGGCCGCGAAGGCCGAGGCCGCGCCCAGCGCCAGGCGCCAGCGCTTACGGTGGATGATCCAGACCAGTTGCACAATCCAGAAGATGGCCAGCAACTGGGGCTTGATGGCCGGCAGCACCAGCGCGGCGCCGGCCCAGAAATCGCGCTTCGGTTCGCACGCCAGGACCAGCACCAGCGCTAGCATCATAAAGAAGCCCATCTGAGAAGTAACCAGGCACGCCAGCACCGGGGCAAACAGATAGGTGGCATACACGAACGGACGCCGCGCGGTTATGGGCCACTGCTGCATGCGCCAGCAGAGCCGCGAGGCCAGCAACAGCGCGGCGATGCTGGCCGCCAGCCATAGGGCCCAGCCCCACATGGGGGAGAGCAATCCAAACGGAATCAGCGTCCAGAGCAACCAGGGCGGCTCGCGCGGATAGGTCACGTGATCCGCCGCATACCCCAGCGATTTTTCGATGGCGAAGAGCTCCACCGGATCATAAGGGTTATGTTGCTGGAGGGCCAGGCGGCCGGAAGCGTAGTAGACGATGAAATCGCGGTCGCCCAGGTTGTGGGGGGCGATTTTGGGAACCCACAAAAAGGCCGTGGCGAGAGCCACGGCGAACACCGCGGCCAGGACCCAGGCGCGCTTGGAGCGAGGTATCACTGGCAGATCGTAACATTTATTCGGGCAGGGCTTGCCTATCTTACTTATGTGTCTTGTATGATAGGCCGGCGATATGAAAAATCCGATGACCGCCGTAATTGCGATTGGCCTCGCTCTGGGTGGTGTGTTTGG
>DOZZ01000005.1:5270-7069 GCA_003517725.1 Bryobacterales bacterium
GCTCTGGTGGTAGCCACGTCCCTGCTCGCCTTGCGGTTCTTCCGAAAGGGCAATGATTGCGTGGCCGCCGGGTTTCTGGTGTTCGCCATTGGCGAGGGCGTGATGCTCTCCGGGACGGCCGCGACTCTGGCGGCAAGCGTGCCGTCGTTTGCCGCGGGCACGGCGCTATGGTCCGCGGCCCTTTTGCTCACGGGTATTCCTAAGGAATTCGCCCCTTGGATTCGCCTGGTGAGCATGGCCGGCGCCGCACTCTTCGCGATTACGGCGGGGCGAATTTTTTGGGGTGAACCGGTGTTGCCAACTGCTTCGCCGCTGCCTTTCTTCGCCTACCCTTTCCTGGTGCTCACGTTCGCGGGTTGGATTTGGACATTACTGAAGTCGGCTTGAAGGAGCAGGCTGAGCATGACTTACTACATTTCACGTAACGGAGAAACATCCGGGCCTTACTCGCTCATCGATCTGCAGCGTTATGTAGCCAGCGGGGAGATAAGTCCGGGCGACCTGGCGCGGGGTGAGGGAATGCCGAATTGGGTCCCGGTGTCTCAGATCCTCAGTGGCGCGGGCGCCGGCAGCCCGGTTCCGCAGGGTTCGGGAACCATCCCGGCATCGGCGTATCCGGCGCCGCCGAATCTTCACTGGGGACTTGTGTTGCTGTTTGGCATTGTGACCTGTGGCGTGTTTATGTGGGTCTGGATGTTCATCGAGTCCAGTTACGTCAGTAGAATCGATCGCGAAAACAAATCAACGATGCTTTATGCGATTGGCTTGTCCTGTTTCCTGATTTTCGGCTTTTTCCATCGGCTGGAACCGCTGAGCGGCGCCGCATCGCTAGCCTTCGTGATTCATCTCGGCGGCCTCGTACTCATGATCGTCGGGCACTTCAAGATGAGAGCATCGCTCGAAGATCACTTCACGCGTGTTGAGCCGGTCCATCTTCGTTTGAGCGGCGTGATGACTTTCTTTTTCAACGTGCTCTACTTCCAATATCATTTCAACCGGATCAACAGATGGAGAAGCACCGGCGTACTGTCGTGAGTCGTTCCCCTCGCGTCCAGCTGGCCATTATGGCGGCGGCCTTTACGGCCGCGGTAGCCCTGCTGGCATGTTTTCCGCCCGAACGCTACACGTTTTATCCAAGTTGCCCGTTGCATGAACTGCTGGGCCTGCAATGTCCGGGATGCGGGCTCACGCGGGCATTGGCGGATCTGATGGCCGGCCGCATGCGGGAAGCGGCGGGGCATAATGCGTTGGCGGTCGCGTTGATGCCGGCGGTTGTTGGTTTCGCTTTGATGCAGAGCTATTCCGTGTTGCGGTGGAATCGCTGGCGAGAAGTGCGTGTGGGGCCCGGTTGGGTGGCGGTGGCTTATGCGGCGGTGGCGGTGTTCGGTTTGGGGCGGAACCTGGGGCATGGTTTTTGGATTGGTCGCTGATCGCCGGTCCACCTGACGTGCGGCATAATCGAAGGGAGGACAGGGCTATGGACAGGTCCACGATCATCATGAAACTGCGGGAGCATGAACCCGAACTTAAGGCCGCGGGAATCGTGCGGCTGTCCCTGTTCGGTTCGGTCGCGCGGGGCGCCCAGACGCCGCAATCGGATGTCGATCTGATGGCTGATTTCGACAAAAGTAAGCGCTATACGTTGCTCGCCATGGGAAGGCTCGGCATGAAGAGGGTCGGCAATATTACTATTATCCTGCCAGCTCAATGCCCGGGTCGATAGCCCTGCCATAAATACTCCAGCGCCTCTGGTAATGTTTGTTGTTTCACCGTGCGGTCCGTGTGGCCGGCGTTGCGCG
>DOZZ01000005.1:7271-9777 GCA_003517725.1 Bryobacterales bacterium
GCTCGTGGAACTCCCATGCGCCGTGGGGCGTCTCGGGATTCCACGGCCACTGCTGGTTTACGTAAGTGCCCGAGTAAGTCAGCACGCGATGGTATAACTCCGGGTGATACCACGCCATGATCAAGGCGCACGAGCCGCCGGAGCTGCCGCCCATGGTCGCGCGGCCCTCGGGATCTTTGGTTAGTTTCACGTTGGCTTGCTTCTCCACCAGAGGCAGCACTTCTTTCTCGACGAACTCGGCGTACAGGCCCGACATCGTGTCGTATTCCAGGCCTCGCTCGCTGCCCTGCGCGTCGCCGCTGCCGTTGCTGATCGAGATCGCCACCATTACCGGCACACGATGCCCGGCGATTAAACTATCGAGGGCCGTGAACAAGGCGCGGTCAGGTCCGTCCGCCCCAACGATGAAGGGCGCGGCCGTGCCTGGGACGTATTGTTTCGGGACATACACGGAGACGTGCCGCGTGTAGGGCGCGGGGTGGCTGTTGGTAACGGTCAGCTTGGCGGGGTTGGCCGGGTCGGTGGCGCCGAAGGTGTTGGGTTCGCGCGCGATGCCGGGGTAAATTTTGCTGTTCGCCGATTCCATCGTAAACGTGAAGACCGCGCCCTGGGGCACGCCTTCCTTGGCGGTCATCTCGGGCGCGGGGTTGTGCGTGGGGCCCAGGATGAAGTTGCCGTCGGCGTCCGCCGGAGCGTTGGCGCCGTCCGGCAGTTCTTTCGCCGTGACGTAGCCGGGCGTGTGAGGATCGCGGGTCGGGGGAATCGGGCGGGTTGGCCGTGCGGCCGGGGGCGGAGGCGTCTGGGCCGGGGCCGGATCGAAGGCAGCCAGCAGGCTGATGAGGAATGCGGTGTTTAGAAGTTGGAGCATGAGCGGTCCTAATTATTCTAGCGATGTTGCACCATACTTGCGTCTGTCAGCAAGCCAATGTTACAAGGAGTTCTTAATGCGCATTGTCATTGCGGGCGCCGGGATGGCCGGACTAAGCACGGCACTGGCGCTGGGGCGTTCCGGGCATGACGTCACGCTTTTGGAACGTAATTGCATCTTTCGCGAGAGCACCTGGGAGGAATGCCTGCGTGGCCCGCGCGAAGGCATTGCGCATTTTTTCCAACCGCACGCGTTTTGGCCGCGAGGCCGTCTGCTCCTCAAAAACGCTTTCCCGGATGTCTATCAGGCATTGCTCGATGCGGGCGCCTGCGAGTTGCATCTGAACCGAAAAATCCGCGGCGAGGCGCAGCCGGGCGACGAGGACTTGATTTACCTGGGCGTGCGGCGCCCGCTGATTGAGTGGGCGTTGCTGCGGGCTGTGTTGCGCGAGCCGCGCATCGCGGTTCGCGGCGGCGTGCGCGTTATGGGGACGCTGGGGCGCCAGGGCGCCGTGCCGGTGGTGACGGGGCTGCGCACCAGTGAGGGCGACGTCCAGGCCGATCTGGTTATCGACGCACTTGGCCGCACCAGCCCGGCTTCTTCGTGGCTGCAGGCGCTGGGCGCCACAGCGCCGCGGACCGAATCCAGCCCCTGCGGGCTGGTCTATTACAGCCGTTACTTCCAATTGAAGCCTGGGGCCGCGATGCCGATGCAGGATTACCTGATCAGCCCGCGCGGTGACCTGGGCTACGGCGGCTTCATCACCTTCCTCGGCGATAACCGGACGTTCGCCATCGTGCTTTCCATCCCGACTTCGGACGCAGACCTCAAAATCCTGCAGCATGAGCCTGCCTTCATGGCTGCCTGCCGGCAAATACCCGTTACTGCCGGTCTGGCCGATCCCGCCTTTGCGGAGCCGATCAGCCGGGTATTGCCCATGGGCGGCCTGCTGAACACGCTTTGCCACTACATTGGCGACGAAGGCCCGGTCGCATTCGGTTTCCTGCCGATTGGAGATTCCTTGTGCCACACCAACCCGGCGTACGCGCTCGGTTTGACTTTCTCGCTGATCCACGCGCTTGAACTGTGCGAGGCGCTGCGGAAGGTTCCGGCCGATGACCCTCGGTCACAGGCGATGGAGTATTTCGCCCGCATCACGCCCGAAATGAACGAACGTTACTGGCTTGGATGCGCGCTCGACGCGGCTCGCACCCGGATGTGGCAAGGGCAGCGGCTCGATTTCACTCGCCGCGACGGTTGCCATCCCTTGTTCCTGTTTGCGGGCGCGGCAGCGGTCGCGCTGGACGACGGCGAGGTTTGCCGCAAGACCCTGCGCCGCATGGGTGTTCTGGATCGGCTCTCAACCTTCGACGATGACATCGTGCTGCAACAGCGCGTGGAAGAGTTGCTGGCGCGAAAGTTCGCGGAGGGGCCGCCGCCAAGGCCGGGACCGCCGAGGGCTGAACTTATACGAGCGGTGCGAGGAAGCATGGGCCAAACCGGCGGCACTCTTTAGGCGGCATTTAAGAATCGCCGGGCTGAGCCGCGCCTGTTTTTGGTAAGATTTGCTCGCGTGGTCCCATGACTCCCGACACTCTGAAGGTGCGCGACTCCGCACAGCCGCTGAGCGAGAATAAC
>DOZZ01000051.1:0-15684 GCA_003517725.1 Bryobacterales bacterium
CTCAGCAGCGCGCGCGCCGCCCGCCGCCCGATCCACCGATTGGTCAGGCCCGGCATGGCGTTCGGCTCCATCACCACCACCGGCACGCGCCGCATCAGCGCAGCCAGCACCGGCGGCGCCGCCACATAACCGCCCATACTGAAGACCGCATCCGGACGGCGCTTCCGAAAACGGCGGTACTGCCCCAAGGTGGCGAACACCAACTGTCCCGCGCTGGTCAGCTTGCGCACCAAACCGAGTCCCTGCATGCCGCCCGCGACAATGCGCTCCAGCTCAAACCCCGCGGCCGGTGCCAGGCGCGCCTCGGCGCCGCGCGCCGTCCCCACAAACCAGACCTGGTGCCCGCGCGCGCGCAGCTCTCGCGCCACCGCAATGGATGGAATCACGTGCCCGCCAGTGCCTCCGCCTGCCATCAGAAACCGCATCTAATTCGCATCAATCACAAACCTAGCCCGCATGTTCCGAGACGTTCATCAGAATGCCCAGCGACGCCAGCGTGCTCAGTAGCGAGCTGCCGCCGAAACTGATCATCGGCAGCGGAATGCCCTTGGTCGGCATCATCCCCAGCACCACGCTGATATTCATGAGCCCCTGCACCACAAGCATGGTCGTCACGCCCAGCGCCAGGTAGCGCCCGAACTCATCCGGGATCAGGACCGTCGCCCGAATGCCGCGCCAAAGAATGACGCCGAACGCCAGCAGCACGCCGACCGTGCCGAACAAGCCCAACTCCTCGCCCACCACCGCGTAGATGAAATCGGTGTGCGCCTCCGGCAGGTACAGCAGCTTCTGTTTACCCATCGAAAGCCCCTGCCCCATCGGACCGCCGGCGCCCACCGCGATCTTCGACTGCTCCGATTGGTAACTGGTGTCCTTGGTGGTAAGCGAGCGCTTCAGGTATTCGCTAACGTGCGTATGCAATTTCGAGTCGACCCGGTACACGATCTTGTATTCCGGATCGATATAGCCGATGATGCGCGTCAGCCGGTAGGGCTTGGCCGCGACCGCCGCCACGCACCCCACCAGCCCGATGCCGATCGCAATCATGACGTAGCGCCAATCGAGCCCCGCCACGAAGAATACGGTCGCGGCCGACAGCATCAGCACCACGGCCGTCCCCAAATCGGCGACCACCACGCTGACCGTCACCAACCCCACAGCCAGCAGCGCCGGCAGCAGCGTATAGCGGTTATTAATGGCCCGCGCGCGCAGAGCGATGAAATACGCCAGAAACAAGGCCAGCGCCGGTTTCGCCAGCTCCGAAGGCTGTATGCCGATGAACCCGAAGCGGATCCAGCGATGCTGCTTAGCGTCCAGCACATACACCGCGATCAGCATCATCAGCACGATGCTCATGGCCGGAAACGCCACGGCCGGATGCTGCAGCTTGCGGTAATGCGTCATCTTCAGCGTCATCATGACGCCCACCGCAATCACCACCCAGAACAACTGGCGCGCCACGAAGTAATAGCTGTGGCCCATCTTCAGATCAGCCATCACGCTCGATGCGCTGTACACCATCACGAGCCCGAAAAAGACCATCATGACGACGGTGGCGAACAGTATGTGATCGGTCTTCAGCTTCTGTGCCATTTACTTTGACTCCAATGCCTGCACTAAACTCTTGAACGCCCGGCCGCGAACCTCGTAGTTCTGAAACTGATCGAAGCTGGCGCAGGCCGGCGCCAGCAGCACCGTGTCGCCCGCCACCGCCCGCGACGATGCCTCGGCCACCGCTTGCTCGATCGTGCCGGCGGCAATCACCGGCGCCGCGCCTTCGATCTGCGACTGAATCTTAGGAGCCGCCGCCCCGATCAGCAGCGCCGCCCGCGCCTTAAGTTGCAGCGGCTCGCGCAACAGCGTGTAGTCGCTGCCCTTGTCCTTGCCGCCCAGAATCACCCACAGGTTGCCCGCAAACGAATCCAGCGCCTTCAACGTCGCGTCCACGCTGGTGGCCTTCGAATCGTTGTAGTAATCGACGCCCGCCACCGTGCGCACAAATTCCAGCCGATGCTCCACGGCGCGGAAAGTTCGAATAGCCGCGGCGATCGCGTCAATCCCCGCGCCAGCCGTCAAAGCCGCCGCCGTTGCAGCCATGGCGTTCTCAAAATTGTGGCGTCCGCGGAT
The DNA here is from genome assembly GCA_003517725.1 of Bryobacterales bacterium. GTDB lineage: Bacteria > Acidobacteriota > Terriglobia > Bryobacterales > Bryobacteraceae > DOZZ01. Next base: position 2,128 of record DOZZ01000051.1, read on the forward strand.
CGGCACCTCGGCGGTCGGCAGCACCGGCTCGGAATCATAGCGAATCGTTTCGCCGTCAATCCACAGCCCGTCGACGCGCCGCGTGCTGCTGAACCAGATCTTGCGAGCCGGCGTGATCTCGCCAAACGCGACGCAGTGCGCGTCATCCGCGTTCAGCACGGCCGTCTGCTCCGGCTTCTGCGACGCAAACAGGTTGCCCTTGGCCTTGGCGTAATTCGCCAGCGTGTAGTGCCGGTCCAGATGATTCTGCGTCACGTTCAGCCCCACCGCCACATCGGCGCGCAAGCTCCGCGTGGTCTCCAGCTGAAAACTCGACAGCTCCAGCACGTTCCACTGTTCAGGAAGCGAACTTCCGATCATGGCCGTGACCGGCGTCCCGATATTGCCGCCCACTTGCACCGGAATGCCGCAGCTTTCGAGAATATGGCCGGTCAACGCCGTAGTGGTGGTCTTGCCGTTGCTGCCTGTGATCCCGATCACCGGCCCCTGCAGGTAGCTCGCCGCCAGCTCCACTTCGCCGATCACGGCGACGCCGTGCTCGCGGGCGTCGTTCAAAGCCGGCAAATCCGCCGGCACGCCGGGCGAGAGCACAATCATGTCGAAATGCTGGAAGCCGCCGTCGTTCTGCGGACGAAATGGAATATTCAGGCGATGCAGCACCGGCGCGGCGAACGGTAGATGCGCCAGTTGCCGCGTATCGGCCGCCGTCACCCGCGCGCCGTGCAACGCCAGAAACTCCACCGTCGCGACGCCGGTGCGCTCCATCCCGATCACCAAAATTTTGCGGCCGCTGACGTTCATATCAACGCAACTTCAACGTGCTCAGCGCCAGCAGCGCCAGCACCAGCCCGGCAATCCAAAAGCGCACGATGATCTTCGACTCGGTCCACCCCAGCGCTTCAAAATGATGGTGAATGGGCGCCATCTTAAAGATGCGCTTGCCCCGCAGCTTGAAGCTGCCGACCTGCAGCACCACCGACAGCAACTCCAGCACGAACACGCCGCCGATAAACAGCAGCAGCACCTCTTGCTTAATCAGAATCGCGACCACGCCCATCGCGCCGCCCAGCGAAAGCGATCCCACGTCGCCCATGAAAATGTCCGCCGGATGCGCGTTGTACCAAAGAAATCCCAGGCTCGACCCGACCATCGAGCCGCAGAAGATCGTCAGCTCGGCCGTGCGCGGATTGCGCGCCAGTTGCAGATACTGCGCGAACTCGCGATGCCCGCCCATGTACGCCAGCACCGTCAGCGCCGCCGACGCGATCACCATCAGCCCGATAGCCAGGCCATCCAGCCCGTCCGTCAGATTCACCGCGTTCGACGCGCCCACCACCACGAACACCACGAACAGGAAGAAGAACAGAAACGCAAACGGATACGTGTACGACGAGTGCATCAGCGAGTGGATCAGCAGGTCCGGCTGAAAGGTCTTAAAGAACGGCACGTTCATGCTGGTGGAGTAGTTGTCATAGCGGCTCAGCACCACCAGCACCGCCGTGATAATCAGCGCGACCCACAGCTGCAGCCGGAACTTCTGGCCGCTGGTCAGGCCCAGATTGCGTTTGCGCAGCACCTTCGCGCGATCGTCGATGAAGCCGATCGCCGCGAAGCTCACCAGGCCGAACAGCGCCACCCACACGTACACATACCGCAGATCTGCCCACAACAGCGTCGGCACGATGATCGAGATGACGATCAGCACCCCGCCCATGGTCGGCGTGCCGGCTTTTTTCTGGTGCGACTTCGGTCCCTCTTCGCGAATCTGTTGCCCAATCTGAAATTCGCGCAGCCTGTTAATCAGCCAGGGGCCCAGTGCGATGCACAAAAACAGTGCCGTAAGGCTGGCGAACGCCGCGCGGAACGTGACGAACCGGAACACCCGGAACGGGCTCACGTAGGGAAACAGTTTCTCGTAAAGAAGGTAGTAAAGCATCAGCGGTTCTCCAGCAAGGGTTCGAGCGCGCGTTCCACCTGCACGCCGCGCGATCCTTTGAAAAGAATGGCGTCACCGCTGCGTACAAAGCCGGCCAGCACGGCGCCGGCGTCTTCGGACTTGGAAAAGAAAAACGTCTCCGGAACACCCGACCGCGAGGCCTCTTCGATTATGACGCGCGCATCCTCTCCGATGCCCACCACCACGTCGATTTTGATGGCCGCCGCATGCTGACCGACCTCGCCATGCAGCCGCGCCGAAGCCGCGCCCAGCTCCAGCATGGAGCCCATCACCGCGATGCGGCGCTCCGCCGGCGTGGCCGCCAGCACATCCAGCATGGAGCAAGCGGCCTCCGGATTGGAGTTGTACGAATCGTTCAAAATGGTCACGCCGTTACGCACCAGGCGCTCACCGCGCATCTTGCCTTGCGGAATGCCGCGCACCGCGTCCACCAAGCGGGCGGACGGGATGCCGAACACGTGCGCCACCGCGATGGCGGCCAGCGTATTGCGAACGCCGTGGAGCCCCGCCAGCGGCGTCTCAAAGTGAATTCCCTGGCAGTCGAAAGTCGAACCCGTCGCCGTTGCCGCAATATTTTCGGCCCGCACCGTCGCGCCATCGGCCACCCCGTACGTAACCATTGCGCCCTTGTGAACTTTGCTCATCGCGGCCACGCGCGGGTCATCGGCATTCAACACCGCCACGCCGCTGTCCGGCAAAGCCTCGATCAGCTCGCGCTTCGCCGCGGCCACGGCATCAATCGAGTCGAAGAACTCCACGTGCGCATAGCCCACGTTAGTCACGACGCCAATCTCCGGCCGCGCCAGCCGCGCCAGCGCCGCGATCTCGCCCGCGTGGTTCATCCCCAACTCCAGCACCGCCGCCCGGCACGCATCCGGCAGCCTCAGAATCGACAGCGGCAATCCGAACTGGTTATTAAAATTGCCCACGGTCTTGCCCACCGGCAGCGCCACCGATAACAGCTGTGCGATCGCGTCTTTGGTGGTGGTCTTGCCCGCGCTTCCCGTCACGCCGATCACCCGTCCGCCCCACTGCTCCCGCGCGGCACTCGCGATGCGCTGCAACTCGGCCAGCGTGTCGCTCACCACGCGCAGCGGCCCCGTCGCCGGCACCGCGTGATCCACCACGGCCCCGATCGCGCCCTTCTCAAACGCCGCCGCGACGTGGTCGTGCCCGTCGTGCACGGGCCCGCGCAAAGCGAAAAACAGATCGCCCGGCGCCAGCGTGCGCGTGTCGATGCTCCAGCCCAAGACCGCTCCGATCCCGGCCACCTGCACGGTCATCCGCGTCCGCTCCTACTTGCGATAACCGAAACCACGGAGCACCTCCCGCGCCATCTCCCGATCGTCAAAGTGGATGGTACGGTCCTTCAAAATCTGATACGTTTCATGACCCTTGCCGGCCAGAATCACAATGTCGCCCGGCGCCGCGGCTTCAATGGCGCGCCGAATAGCGGCGGCCCGGTCGGGCTCCACCACCAACGGGACGTCGAAGCGCCGCAAGCCCACCATCACGTCATTCATGATCTGCAGCGGATCTTCCGAGCGCGGATTGTCGCTGGTCAGAATCACCATGTCGCTGCCCTCCGCCGCCGCCTGCCCCATCAGCGGGCGCTTGGTGCGGTCGCGGTCGCCGCCGCATCCGAATACCGTAATGATGCGCCTCGGCGACAGCGCGCGGGAAACCTGAATCACGTTCTGCAGCGCGTCATCCGTATGCGAATAATCCACCACCACGGCGAACGGCTGGCCCTCGTCGACGCGCTCATAGCGGCCCGGCACGCCCGCGCAGTTGCGCACGCCCTCGGCAATAGTTTCCGTCGCGATGCCGTAACTCAGGCCCACGCAACACGCGGCCAGAATGTTGTAGACGTTGATGCGCCCGATCAGCGGGCTCTCAATCGGCATCTTCAGCTTCTTGCCGACGCGCACATCGAACCGCAGCCCATCGAATGTCGACTGAATGTGTTTGGCTTTATAGATCGACTCCGGCCCCAGCCCGTACCAGAACACCTCGGTCTCCTTCGCCAGCTTCAGCCGCCGTCCATACGGATCGTCGGCATTGATCACGGCGAAGCGGGGCGGAGGCGAGCCAGCGCCTTCGAACAAGTGCCGCTTGGCCCCGAAGTAGCTCTCCATGGTCAGATGGAAGTCCAGATGGTCGCGCGTCAGGTTGGTGAACACGGCGGTGTGAAACTGCAAGCCGTAGACACGGCCCAGCGCCAGCGCGTGCGACGAGACTTCCATGGTCGCGTGACTGCCGCCGGCTGCGCGCAACTGGTCCAGCAGCCGCAATAGCTCGAGCGATTCGGGCGTGGTGTTGGGCGCCGGCAGCACCTCGCCGGCCAGACGATATTCAATAGTCCCGATCAGCGCCGTGGTTTTGCCCGCCGCGCGCAGGATCGAGTCGACCAGATACGACGTGGTGGTTTTGCCGTTCGTCCCGGTGATTCCGGTCAATCCGATGTGTTCGTCCGGCCGTCCGAATAACCTCCGCGCGGCCAAAGCCAGCGCCTGTCGGCCGTGCGTTACCTGGATCCACGGAGCTTCAAAACCCTCGGGGGCCGGTGACTCGCTGACCACCGCCGCCGCGCCCTTCTCCACCGCTTCCCGCGCGAATTCACGGCCGTCCGCGCGCGCCCCAGGGAAAGCGAAGAACACCTCGCCCGGCTCTACTTTGCGGGAATCGTAGGCGCACCCGGTCACCGCGAGGCTTGCCAACTCCGGCCCCAGCGGTTGCGTCAGCGGTGCTCCGGCGAGCAATTCAGCCAGGTTCATCGGCCCAGCCGGACGCTCACATTTTGCCCCGGCCGCCAAGGCTCGCCGGGCGCCGGAGACTGGGCCCGCACCACCCCGCTGCCTTCCGCCGCTAATGTGAAACCTTCGATCGAAGCTGTTTCGAGCGCCGCGCGCAGCGTCTTGCCGCGCAGATCGGGCATCGCCGGACCTTGCGGCAATGAAGCATGGATCAGGTTCACGCCGCTCTCCGCCGGATCCGCGGCCGGCTTGGCCGATTCGTCTTCTTCCAGAATATTGCTCGATCCATCCGCCACTTCCGTGATCGCCAGATCGCTCACGTCGTCATTCGAGACCTTGGCCTTCTTGGCCTGCAGCAGCGGAACATCGTCCGGCAGATCTTTGGGAACATCCAGCAGCCGCAGCGCCTCGGTGGCGATGGCGTGAAACGCGGGCGCCGATGCCGAGCCGCCCATGCCCGAATTCCCCGACGTGCCGTTCAGCGTCACCACAATCACCAGCGCCGGGTTATTCACCGGGGCGAAGCCCATGAACGACGCGTTATAGGTCTTGGTGTAATGGTGGTTGGCCACATCAAAAATCTGCGCGGTGCCGGTCTTGCCGCCCGACGTATAGCCGCTCAGGTGCGCCGCCTTTCCCGTCCCTCGCAGCACCACGCCTTCCATCAGGTGCCGCATCGTAATGGCCGTACTGGCTTGGATCACGCGGCGCGGCGCTACGTCGGGCGTCTTCACGCCGCCCTCTTCCAGCACCAGTTTCGGCTGCACCAGAAATCCGCCGTTCGCCACCACCGAGCAGGCCCGCGCCAGTTGCACTGAAGTAGTGCTGATTTCCTGCCCCATCGAGATGGAGGCCAGCGAGGTGGTGCCCCAGCGGTTCAGCTTGCGCAGCAATCCCGGCGACTCCGCCGGCAGCGGCAGACCCGTGCGCGATCCGAACCCGAAGCGCTGCACATACTCGTACATGCGCTCCGGGCCAACCTGCGCACCGATCTCGATGGCGCCGATGTTGCTCGACTTCTCGAGCACTTCGGCCACCGTCAGCATCCCGAAGCCGCGGTGCGCTTCATGCACCACACGCCCCGGCAGCGGCAGAAATCCGTTGTGGCAATTGATCAGGGAATCGGGCCTCAGCGTGGTGGTTTCGAGCGCCGCCGACAGCGTGACCATCTTGAAAATCGAGCCTGGCTCGAACGGCACCGAAAGCCCCAGGTCACGGTGCGCCAGCTTCTGCTCCCTGGTCACCGGCGCCTGGTTCGGGTCGAACGACGGCCAGTTCGCCATCGCCAGAATCTCGCCGTTATAAGGATTGATGACGATCGCCGCGCCGGTTCGCGCGTGGTGCGCTTCGGCCGCCGTGTTCAATTCCCGCTCCACCACGAATTGGATGCGCCCGTCGATCGTCAGCTTGAGCGGCTTGCCGGCCTGCGGCGCCGTGTCCACCACCAGGTCAATGCCGCGGCGCTTCACATCCGTCAGCAGCCGCGCGGTTCCGGCGTGGCCTTCCAGTTCTTTGTCCAGGCCTTTTTCAATTCCGTCGGAGCCCTGCTCGTCCCCAAACACCGAGCCCACCACGTGCGACGCCACCGTGCCATCCGGATACAGGCGCCGGCTCTCCTGCTGGAACTGGATCCAGTCCAGGCGCAGCGCGTGCAGCCTTTCGCTCTCCGCGCGCGTGATCTTGCGCTTAACCCACAGGAATCCGCGGTTCTGGCTGCGGGCCGTATCGAGCCGCTTGTAAAGTTCATCGTACGGCAGCGACAGGAACTGGCTCAGCAGCTCCGAGGCGGTGCGCACATCGGGCAGCCGCAGCGGATCGACAAACACCGAATCCACCGGAATGCTCATCGCGAGCTTTTCGCCGTTGCGGTCCACGATCGTCCCGCGCGGCGCCGGAATTTCGATCTGCTGCTCCTGCTGCCTGCGCTCGCGCGCCAGATAAACGTTGTGGTGAATTACTTGCAGCGAGACCAGCTTGGCAAGGATCGCCACGCCCCACAGTACGACGCCCAGCGCCAGCCAGGCCAAACGCTGGACTGCCTTGCGCCGTGCGTCGTCCAGATGTTCCACGAGGGGCCTACCGGGCGCTGGAAGTCAGGTTCGGGGCCAGGTTCATGGCCATCGAGTTTTCGGCGCGCGGCTCCAGATGGATCACCTGGCTCGCCGTGGGGCTGGCCAGTTGCCCCTTGGCCGCCAGGCTGTTCAGATGCGTCGGGCTCAGCAACTCGGCCTCTTCGGTCTCCAGCACCCGGCGCTGGTTCACCAGCGTCTGATGTTCGGCCTTGAGCGACTGCAGCTTGTAGCCATTCAGCGTGCCGTTGATATGCGGTGTCATCACGCCGCCCAGCAAACCCGCCAGAATACACGCCGCACCGATGGCTTTCCAGCATTCGCCGCGCGTCTTCGGGTCCGCCTGCCGCACCAGTCCGGCGTTATCCACGCGCTTGGTGAAGAAATAGATATCGTCGTTCGGGAGCGCCCGCAGCTTGTAGGGATTGGCCTCCAAGCGCAGCGTCCGGGTTTGAGTTTGAGGTTGAGTTTGTGCCTGTGGTTTTCCGTGCGCCGGTGCCATCTCCGAGCGCCGAAAGAAAGTTGCCATTGTCGCCATAATTTACCCCCGCTTACCGCCCGCCAACTACACTTGCCGTGGCCCCGCCGGCGCCAGCTCGAAAGCGCGCAACTTCGCGCTCCGCGACGCCGCGTTCTGCCACACTTCCTGCTCGCTCGGAACCAGCGGGCGCTTGGTCAAAATGACGCCCTCGCCCCGCTGCTTCCACTCGCGAAACTTTTCCTTGATCTTGCGGTCCTCGAGCGACATGAAGGAGATGATCACGATCCGCCCGCCCTGCCGCACCACTTGCGGCGCCGACTCCAGCAGTCGATCGATCTCGCCCTGCTCGTCGTTCACAACCATGCGCAGCGCCATGAAAGTTAGAGTCGCGGGATGCAGACGGTTCGTTCGCGGCACGGCCCGCTCCACTACATCGGCCAGATGTAGTGTGCTCCGAATGGGCCGTGCCCGAACGATTGCTCTGGCTATCTTCCGCGCCCTCCTTTCTTCGCCGTACTGGTAGATCCAGTCGGCCAGCGCCTTTTCGGCACTCCGGTTCACCAACTCTTCCGCCGTGATCCCCTGCGAACGATCCATTCGCATGTCCAGCGGTCCGTCGGCTTGAAATGAAAAGCCCCTCTCGGCGGCCGTCAACTGATAACGGCTCACGCCCAGGTCGGCCAGCAGCCCGTCCACCAGGCCGCGGCCGGCCTGCGCCATGGCTTCCGGCAGAGAGGCAAAATCCCCGTGATGAAAAAAGATCCGGCCGGCCACATCGGCGGTGTTCTGCCGCGCCAACTCGAGCGACGCCGCATCCCGGTCGTTGGCAATCACCAGCCCGGTCGTCAGCAGCCGCGCGATCGCGCCGGTGTGCCCGCCCAGGCCAGCCGTCGCATCCAGATAGATACCCTCGGGCCGTAGCGCCAAATGCTCCAGCGCCTCCGCCAGCATGACCGGATAATGCGTGTGCATAGATCACTTGAGTCCGGCCCTTTCGAGTACGTCCACACTCTCGGTCGCCGCTTTCGAGGCGCTCTGGCGGCGCTCCTGATACATCGCCTCGGTCAGAATCTGCACCCGCCCGCGATGGGTGTACATGTGCAACTCCTGCGATTCCAGATCCAGCTCACGCCGTAATTCTGGATTGAACAGCACCCGCCCCTGCGCATCGGGCTCTGCGTCGGCCCCCAAATCGGCGGCGTTAAAGGTGACGGTCCCCAAGGCCTGCGGATTGTCCCGAAAGGCTTCGAAGAACTTTTCGTTCTCGCGCCACACCGCAATGGGGTAAATTTGAGCTGTGCGGCGATCCAAACTGGTTACAAACAATTTCTTTTCCGGCAGCGAACCAAAATATTGCTGGAAGGGGGCGGGCAGCTTCAACCGTCCCTTGTCGTCGAGACGGCAAGGGTACATTCCGCGCGGTGCTTCGTGCTGCGGAACGCCGGGATTGAGCTGATTTTCCACTTTTACGCCACTTCAGGTCCACTTCTGGCCACAACAGATTGTGTCATGGAATTTACGCGGGTTGCAACAGGTATTAACGCTTAATTACGTGTTTTTAATGACATAAGGGTATACAACCAAAGCTACACGGATGTCTATCAAACGCTATTAGTAGTTTTTATGGCGAAAACAGGGCGAAACAGAGGTATAAGATCGAGGGGCTGTAGGAAGGGGTTTCTAACTGCGTAGCGCAGCTTTCAAGCTGCCGTCGGCTTAAGCCGAACGTCTTGAGGACGTAAAACAAGGGAAAACAGCTTAAGATAAGCTGCCGGTTCTACTGCACCGAAGCTTTCCTCAACTTCGCCTGTCGCCCCTTGGCTAGATTAGCCATGGCCTTCTCACGAGCCGCCGCGGAGATCACCACGTTGTTCACCACCGCCATGGCCCCGGCTTTTTTGGCAAAACGGGTAGCCACGCCCTTGCGCTGGATCACGTCGGTTTTGCCCTCGATCGTGGCGACGCCCCCACGCACATGAATGGTGAAATGTTCGTCCGCTATGGAAGATTCCGCGGCTTTGGCTTGGAAGGCTTTTTCGATAGCCGCATCGCTGACGCGCGGCGCAGTCTGCGCCAGCAGCATGGCGCTCAGTAACCCAACACAGAGAAGTCTCATGGCCGCCACTCTAGTCGAATGGCGGCGCACGATCTATACGTCTTTACTGAGACGGGGCATATCGCATCGATATGCCCCACCCCATTACAACGTCAGCGTAAACGTGTCCGCCGGGACCAGCGCGGCGGGTGAATCGCCGTTCGGAGTAATGACGCGCACCAGCCGCGTGCCCGCCGCCGCCGAAGCCGAAATCGCCACCGTGGCCGTCAACTGCGTGCCGCCCGAGTTCACCGCGATATTTGTCACCGTGTAGGCCGGATCAGCCACCAGGAACGCCGGGTTGCCCTGTCCTTTGCCGTGGCCTTTGCCGGGGAGCAACGCCGGGTCGACGAAGATGAGGCCCGTGGCGCCGGTCAGGTTAGAGCCATTCACCGTGATAGTAAAGGTGGTGTTCGCATGCCCGGTCAGCGGAGTGATCGACGCGATCTGCGGCTGATTGAAGGCGCCGTCGTGGTCGCTATGGTCATCCTCGCCATCGTCTCCCGATCCCTGGCTCTTGATGGCATTGACGCGAGTGATGATCTGCCCCGTCGAGAGATCGATCAGCACAATCACGCCGCTGCCCTCATTAGTAACGGCCAGGATGTTGTCTTTGGTGTCGACGGCAATCGCGCGTGCGCCGATGTCCACCTTAATGGTCGTGATCGCGCCCACCGTGCCATCCGCGTGAATCGGCACCACGGAGACGCGGCCGCCGGTTTGGTCGGCGATATAGGCCGTGCTGCCCACCAGCACCACATCGCTGGTACCGCCGGAATGGTCTGCGTTGACCGGCACGCTGGTAGTGGTTCCGGTAGTCAGATTAACGATCCAGACATTACCGCCCGACGTCGCGCGGTCCGTCACCACGGCGAACAGGCCACCCGTCAGGATCTGAATCGAGTCAGGCCGCGCGCCGTTCGGCAGCGTAATGGTCCGGGTGATGGTATTGCTGCCCAGATCCAGGACACTGATCGTGCCGGCGTTCTCATTGGTGATGAAAAGGTGTCCACTGCCATCGCTCGCAACGCCGCGCGGGCCGCTGCCCACCGCAACCGTCATGATCGCGGCTTTGGTCGCCAGATCCACTACTGTGACGGTATCGGCATCGCCGTTCACCACAATGGCTTTAGTACCGACAATTGAAATTGCCACGGGGCCGCCGCCGGTCGAGATCTGGGCCGTCACCATCATGGTGCTCAAATCGATTAGCGCGACGTTGCCGGTATTGCGTTCCGCCACGACGGCCATCGTTCCGGCCGCATTCACCGCAATTGAAATCGGTTGCGAGCCGCTGGGCAGCGAGATCACGTTCACAATGGAACGCTTCGAGACATCCAGCACCCGCACCACATCGTCGTTTTCATCGGCTACCAGAATCAGGCTGGTGCCGGGAACGGCGGCCATTTCAGCCAGTTCGCGGCTGCGCGTTTCATTATCCTGATCGGAAGCCGATTCGCCCTGGCCGTGCTGCGGCAGCAGCACCACTTCCACCACGTTGCTGACCTGGCCGCCGGCCTGTATCGTCACGGCCACGCGGCCCGCGCCGGCCAGCGAATCCGGCAGTTGAATATTAATCTGTTGCAGACCCGTGCAACACGGCGCCGGCCCGGCATACGTCACCGGCACATTGACGCCCCCAATGGTCACAATCGGCGGAGTCGCGAAATTGCCGCCGGTGGTGAAGATCGAAAGGAACGTCGAAGCCGTGCCGGTCCGAGTGCTGAACGCCCCAATGTGATAGGTCAGCGCATCGATGATCGCGCCATCGCGAGTACCGGTAGCCGTAAGCGAGAAAATTCCGGGGGGCGCGTTCACATCAATCGTGACGCTGGTGGTTGTGGTCCCGCTGGCTGAGGTAATTACTACCTGCTGGACGCCGGCCGGCGTCGAGGGGCTCACCACGGCATTGATTTGCGTAGGGGAAACGTAGAACAATTTCGCGGGAACTCCGCCAATCGTAACGCTGACGCCGCCCAGCGTGGTCGGCGGATTGGCCGGATCCGAAACGGCCGCCACGGTACGGGTAAAGCCCGTCCCAAAGATCGAGACGATCGCTCCGGGAGCGACCGAAGTGCCAGCCAAAGAGGCCGCATTTACGACACGTGCCGTGTCGGCCGCCGCGGTAAACACCGGGACGGTGGAGAGTAAAACCGGAAGCAGTATCTTTAAAAAACCACGATGCATGTAATTAGCCCTCAACGCAGAGTCCAGGTGAAAAGCATACCCGGTCGACTTTTTAGAGCAATTATATTACCGTTTGGATTGATTTAGGCTTACCCAAGTAAAAATACGGCAACTTGCGACCTTAGATTAGGTAAGAAAGTCAACCTAGTCCGCCCCGCCAGAAACAGGCGCCGCTCCACTCGAAAACCATAGCGCGCCGCCAGCCTCTCAAAATCCCGTACCGATAGGAAGTGAATGTTGGGCGATTCGTACCATTCATAGGGAAACAACCGCGTGCGCGGCGCCTGCCCCGAAAACAGCATCGAGAGCCGCATGCTCCAGTGCCCAAAGTTGGGGAACGACACGATGGCCCGCTTGCCCACGCGCAGCATTTCGCGCAGCACCTGCAGCGGCCGTGCGGTCTCTTGCAAGGTCTGGCTCAGGATCACGTAATCGAAGGCATGGTCGGGATAATCCGCCAGGCTCTCCTCGATATCGCCCTGGTACACCGACACGCCGCGCGTGATCGCCTGGCGCGCCTTGGCCCGCGAAATCTCGACGCCGCGCGCCAGCACGCCCTTGTTGTGGATCAGCCACTCCAGCAATTCGCCGCTGCCGCATCCCAAGTCCAGCACGCGGCTGCCGGGCTGGATGATCTCGGCGATCACGGCGAAATCGCTGCGCTCCTGCAGCACGGCCGAAGCTTCTGTCACCGCGCCGCGACCTCACGTTCGGTGCTGCCGAGAAAGCCGCGCACAATCTCCGACTGCTCCGCGATATCCACCAGAAATGCATCGTGACCATAGTTCGACTGCAGATCGCAGTAAGCCACGTCCTGATTCCTGCGCCGCAGCACCCGCACAATCTCCTGCGACTGGTAGCTCGGATAAAGCCAGTCGGACGTAAAGCTGATCACCAGAAAACGCGTCCGCACGTTTTCGAAAATGGAGCCCAGCGAGCCGCTGCCGCGCGTCAGGTCGAAATAGTCCTCGGCCTTCGTGATGTAGAGATACGAGTTGGCGTCGAAGCGCGTCACGAACTGGCTGCCCCGGTAGCGCAGATAACTCTCGACCTCGAAGTCCACCGAAAAGTCGAAGCCCAGCTTGTCTTTCTCGCGCAAACGCCGCCCGAACTTCTCGCGCATCGACTCATCGCTCATATAAGTGATGTGGCCCACCATCCGCGCAATCCCCAGCCCGCGCCCCGGCGGCTTGCCGTCGTAGTAAGCGCCGCCGTTCCAGTCCGGATCGGCCATGATGGCCTGCCGCCCCACTTCGTTGAAGGCAATCTGCTGCGCGCTATGCCGCGCGGTCGAAGCGATAATGATGGCCGAGTGCCCCATCTCCGGATACGACACGCTCCACTGCAGCGCCTGCATCCCGCCCATCGATCCGCCGCACACCGCCAGCAGTTGCGGAATACCCAGATGATCGAGCAGCATCTTCTGCAGCTCCACCATATCGGCAATAGTGATCACCGGAAAGAGCATGCCATAGGGATGTCCGGTAGAAGGGTTGATGCTGGCCGGTCCCGTGGTGCCCTGGCATCCGCCCAGCACGTTGGAGCACACGATGAAATAGCGCTCGGTATCGAACGCCTTACCGGGTCCGATCATGTTGTCCCACCAGCCGGGCTTGCCGTCGGTAAGGCCGGCGGCGTGCGCATCCCCGCTGAAAGCATGGGTGATCAAAATGGCGTTGGATCGGGCCGCATTCAACTCGCCATAGGCCTGGTAGGCGACCTCTACCGGCTCCAGCCGCGCGCCGCTTTCGAGCGAGATGCCCGCAAAGCGCACGCTTCGCGTTTCCACTATCATGAACACTTCAATCGTAACAGCCGGGGTGGACACGCATGATCTGGAACCTGTTGGCGATGCTGCTCCTGATTTACCGCGTGGCCGAGCCGGGCTACCACTTCGATTTCCCGCGGGATCACTTCAACCACCCGGACTTCCGCACCGAATGGTGGTATTACACGGGCAATCTGCACGACACCGCCGGCCATCGTTTCGGCTTCGAACTGGTCTTTTTCCG
>DOZZ01000051.1:15774-16364 GCA_003517725.1 Bryobacterales bacterium
GCCGCCGGCCGCCGCTTCCGCTACCAGCAGCGGCTCAACCGTCAGGGTCCCGGAATCGCGGGTGTCGAGCCGGGGCGCATCTGGAACGGCAACTGGTCCTCGGAGTGGAAGGGCACGACGCAAACTCTGCGAGCCATCGCCCCAGAGTTCCGTTTCGAATTGACCACGGTCTCGGTGACCCCTCCGGTCCTGCATGGGGAAAATGGACTCAGCCGTAAGGCGGAAGGACCCGGCCGCGCCTCCTATTACGTCAGCCTGCCGCGCCTCCGCACCACGGGCCAATTAACGCTGAGCGGCAAAACGTTCCAGGTAGCGGGCACGGCCTGGATGGATCACGAGTGGTTCACCCGGCAATTAGCCCCGGAACAGACCGGCTGGGACTGGTTCAGCGTGCAACTCGATGACGGCACGGAGCTAATGCTGTTCGAACTCCGCCGCAAAGACGGCGCCATCGATTCCCACTCCTCGGGCAGCTTCATCGCCAGGGACGGCACGACGACGCACCTGACCCACGGCGACTTCACGCTGCAGCCCACGGCATGGTGGCAAAAGTACCCCATCGAATGGAACATCGCGGTGCCATCACACCA
>DOZZ01000051.1:16552-19571 GCA_003517725.1 Bryobacterales bacterium
TGGGAAGGCGCAGTCGACTACACCGGGACGCAAACCGGCGTCGGCTACCTCGAAATGACCGGCTATACGCGCCCGGTCGAGTTCCGCTAGGCGTCTTACTTCAGCTTCAGATTAATCAGAGCCTGCTTGTCGGTATTGAACGAACTTAGGGTGTGGGTGGTGCTGTTGCCGGTCTTCGATTCCGCGTGAAGTTCGAAATCGACGTCGGGGCTCAGGCCCTGGAAATAATATTGGCCCTCGTCTTTGGTGATAAAGGAGCGGATCTGCAGCGTTTTGGTGTTCTTCAGCTGTACTACGGCACCGGAAACCGCGCCGCCCGAGGCGTCCGTCACCGTGCCGGTCACCGACCGCACCGTTGGTTCACCCTTCCGGGTCTGTGCGTTAGCCGCCGGTGTCAGCGCCAGCAGGGCCATCAGGACCACCGTCGCCAGCAAACCCGCGCTACTAAAAAACCGTTTCATCGCAACACTCTCCGCTGGTATACAGATGCCTGCGGGAGCCCCGGGGTTTCGGCGGCCGCTAGTGCCAGTCATCTTCCGCTTCTTCTTTCTCGGCTTCTTCCTCGAAATCCTCGTCGTCATCCTCGTCTTCGTCTTCGTCCTCGTCAGTGGTTTCTTCGTAGTCGTCAGCCGCTTCGAGCTCCAGAGGATTCTTCCCCAGCACGGTCAGGCTGGCGCCACATTCGTCACAGCTCAGGACATCGCCTTCATCCATATCTTCTTCTTCGATGTCGATCTCGCTATCACATTCGGGGCACATCACCATATCAACCTCTCCTTCCACTTTGCCATACCCAATCGCAACCGCACGAGGATTGCCAACCTTCGGGCGGGCGCACCCAAAGTTCGTTTTCCGATTGTACTTTGGACAACGTCGAAATGGTGCTGGTGATGAAGCCTTGTAGCAAAGCCGGCGTGTTCGGCTTTTTTGAAAAGCTACCGCGCGCGGGCGCCCGCCGGGGCAGCCCGCGTCACCGGCGGCGGCGCAACATCCGGCAGCACCTGACCATTGACTGGCGCGGCCGGAATCAACCCCAGCTGCCGCCGCAGTTCCAGATCGATAGCCGTGCGTATGTCCAGGTTGTCTTTGAGGAACTGGCGCGCGTTCTCGCGCCCCTGCCCGATGCGATCGGTCTTGTAGCTGAACCACGAACCGCTCTTCTCGATCACGTTGTTGGCGACGCCCAAATCGATCAGGTCGCCTTCCTTCGAGACGCCCTCGCCGTAGATGATGTCGAACTCGGCTTCGCGGAAGGGCGAGGCCAGCTTATTTTTGACCACCTTGACCTTGGTGCGGTTGCCCACCACGCTGTCGCCGTCCTTGATGGCGGCAATGCGGCGGATGTCAATGCGCACCGACGCGTAAAACTTCAGCGCGCGGCCGCCGGTGGTGGTCTCGGGGCTGCCGAACATCACGCCGATTTTTTCGCGGATCTGGTTGATGAAGATCAGGCAGGTCTTGGACTTCGACACCACGCCGGTAAGTTTGCGCAAAGCCTGCGACATCAGGCGCGCCTGCAAGCCCATGTGGCTGTCGCCCATCTCGCCGTCGATCTCGGCCTTGGGCACCAGCGCCGCCACCGAATCCACCACCAGCACGTCGATCGAGCCCGAGGCGATCAGCGCGCCGGTGATCTCGAGCGCCTGCTCGCCATAGTCAGGCTGCGACACCAGCAGGTTGTCGACGTCCACGCCCAGCTTGCGCGCATAGATCGGGTCGAGCGCGTGCTCCACGTCGATGAAAGCGGCCATGCCGCCCAGCTTCTGGGCCTCCGCGATCACCTGCAGCGCGATGGTGGTTTTACCGGACGACTCCGGGCCATAGATTTCATTGATGCGGCCGCGCGGGAAACCGCCAGTGCCGAGCGCGGCATCAAGCGCGATGGAACCGGTTGAAATCACGGAGACCGGGACCACCGAATCGCGCGACCCCAGGCGCAGAATCGAGCCCTTGCCGAACTGCTTCTCGATCTGGCCGAGAGTGATCTCTAAAGCTCGCGCGCGCTCTTTTTCGTCCATGCCCGATTATAATCCCTCCAAAACATTTTTCGTGCAAAATGTGGTGGCACAAAAACAAAAAAATCAGGTTACTTTCCGGGCGGTAGCGCGTCAGCCCCCACCACCCCCACCGTCCGCAGCCACCGCTCCACCTCGCCCGGCCACCCCGTCACCGGCAACTTAGTGCGCCGCAGCCCGTACCCATGCCCACCCTCCGCGTATAAATGCATCTCGGCCGGAATCTTGACTTGCTTCAACGCCAGGTAATACGCAATTGAATTCTCAACGGGCGCGGCCTCGTCGTCTTCGGCTTGCACCAGCAACGCGGGCGGCGTCCGCGCTGTCACATGGATATCCGGCCGCAGCGCCAGCGGCGGTTCCGGCGCGACCAGATAAGCCGGGTAGACCAACACCGTGAAGTCCGGGCGGCAGCTAAGTTGGTCGGCCGCATCGACCGCCGGGTAGAGCCGCGTCTCGAAATTAGTGCTGACCGCGGCAGCCAGATGTCCTCCGGCCGAGAAGCCCAGCACGCCGATGCGGTGCGGGTCGATATGCCACTCGGCCGCGTGCAAGCGAACCAGGCCCACGGCGCGTTGTGCATCCTGCAGCGCAGCGCTCGACTTCGGATACGGGCCGCTCCCGGGCACGCGGTATTTCAGCAGGACGCACGTGACGCCGTTCGAGTTGAGCCAGTCGCAAACCTCACTGCCCTCCAGGTCGATCGCCAGTATGCTGTAGCCGCCGCCGGGAAAGACTACCACCGCGGTCCCCGTATTGTTGCCCGTGGGCGCGTAGACCGTGAGCGTCGGAGTCGAAACGTGGCCCAGGCGCACCAGCGGCTTGCCAGCCACCAGATTGTCCTTGGCGGTAGTGGTGTCGATCTCGGGTGGCGCATTGGCGGGCGCGCCGGGGGCTTCGTGCGGCCAGACCGGAATGCTGAGGTGGCCGGGCGCGGGTTGCCAGGCAGGCTGTTGGGCCGCAAGTGTGACGAGCAAAAGTAGCTGGAGCATCCTTTTATTCTA
>DOZZ01000051.1:19667-20297 GCA_003517725.1 Bryobacterales bacterium
TAGAAGAGTTCGCCGCTGACCAATTCCATTCATCAAATCCGGATTACGCGCGGCCTGCTCGGCGTGACAGCCGGCCCAGTAGCAACGTAACCAGCGGGATAACGGCGGCAATCAGCAGCCATGACGCCAGAGGCACAACCAGGAAAAAGGAAGCGGGCTTCGGCCTGGGCGGCCCCAGGGCAACCTCTCCGTAGATGGCCAACGCGCCCAGCGTGAGAAGCAGCGTCACGGTGTAGAGCGTCGCCCGGGTCAGAACCGCCCAGCGCGCTGAAACCACGTTGGCCCAAACGAGAGCCACGAATGGGGAGAGCACCCAGACTGCGAAAAGTGCCACCAGGATTCGGGAACTGTTGTGACGGCCCGCATGCAGCGTCAAACCGAGCGAGCCCACGGCGCCGGCCAGCGCGACGATCAGGGCCGCGCTGCGCAGGATGCCGAGGAACCTGCCGCGGGACTTGTTTGGGGTCACCTGGAACATGGCCGCCGGCCGGGGTACTGGGCCATTGTAGGGGATCTGGCGCCGCCGGGGAAGCGCAAGTCGCCCGGACTGAAGGTCGTGGCGCGGGACAGCGGGAGGGTCCTGGCGAGGCGACGGATTTGAAGATCGGCGATTACGGACGAAGCCAATTT
>DOZZ01000194.1:0-154 GCA_003517725.1 Bryobacterales bacterium
GCCCGCAGTCGTGTTGACGCGCGGAGCATAGTTCCACTTCTCCTTGCCGCTGACTGGATCGAGCGCAATCAGCCGCCCGAACGCGGTGGTCAGGTACAGCGTGCCATCCACATACAGCGGCGTAGTCTCGAAGGCCGAGGGCTTGCCCCCCTTG
>DOZZ01000194.1:487-5767 GCA_003517725.1 Bryobacterales bacterium
AATGCCAGGCACAGCAGCGGAGCCAAAACCTGGAGTGCTCGTGATGTATCCATAGCTTCTGATTCTGCCTTGCGCACGGCTCAGCCTCAAGCCGGACTGTGGAAACCTCGCTCCCGCGCGGAAACTCAGGCCTGCCCAGGGAACCGGCGCTTTCATGCCAAATGAGCTAACATGAGCCCTTGCGGCGCTGTTCTGCCATTCTGTTGCTGGTCCTCTTCAGCTTCTCGCTGTTGAGCCCAGCTTTCGGCTCGAATTCCGCCGCCAATCTTCCGGCCTGCTGTCGCCGCCACGGCAAGCACCACTGCGCAACGTCCGTGGGCGGAGGATCTTCGGAATCGGGCGCCATCGCCAGAGCGAGCGGCAAATGCCCGATGTATCCGCGACTCGTGCTGGCTTCCCGCGGACCCTTCGCAATAAAAGTTTTAGGTGCTTCGCTACTGGCTCCGGATGACGCTTGCGCAGTGCGGACACGTCTGGTTCAGCCCGGCTTTCGCGGGCCCCGCGTCCGTTCCCACCATAAGCGCGGACCTCCTTCTTTCTCTGTCGCCGCGTAACAAACCCGCGGTCCACTCTGCGTTGTTGCGCCCCTTTTAATTAGACAATCCAGTCCTCGAGTTCAGTAATCCGGTCCAAACCGCTGGATTTCGTAACGCCGCGGAAGCGATAGAGAACAGTAGGGTATCGAATTGAAATCGCTTTTGAAAATCATCTTTGTACTTACCGTTCTGTTTCAGACGGCGCTCTTCTCCGCGGTTTTCGGGACGGCCCGAGGCATCGTTCATGACCCGGATCATCGTCCAGTGCAAGGGGCGGAAGTCGTCGTGAAGGCCAGTAGTTCCGATTATCGGCGGAAGCTCACAACTAACGCTGATGGAGCTTTTGAAGCCAGCCCTCTTCCTCCGGGGGCGTATTCGGTGACCGTGAGCAAGGATACCTTCGCTCCTTCTGTCCAGGAGATCGTGATCGGGTCGGGAAGCGCTCCGATTCTCCATTTCCAGCTCGCGATCGGAACACGCAGTGAACAGGTCACAGTCTCGGAGGGCGCGCTCGACGTGAACCCCGAGCAAACCACGCCCACCACGATCGTCAGCCGCGGCCAAATCGCGACTACCCCCGGAGCGGATTTGAGCAACAGCATGGCCGCGATTATCGACTACGTTCCGGGAGCGTGGATGACCCACGACCAGCTTCACGTGCGCGGGGGACACCAGGTGACGTGGGCGATCGATGGTGTCCCGATTCCTAATACCAACATCGCGAGCAATATCGGGCCACAGATCGACCCTAAGGATATCGACTATCTGGAAGTACAGCGGGGAGGCTATTCCGCGGCCTATGGTGATCGAACCTATGGCGTCTTCAACGTCGTGCCGAGAACCGGCTTCGAGCGGAATAACGAGGGCGAAGTGTTCACGACCTTTGGAACATTCCACCAGACCAACGATCAGGTGAATTTCGGCAGCCACACGGAAAAGTTTGCGTACTTCGCCAGTCTCAACGGCAACCGCAGCGATTATGGTCTGGAAACGCCCGGGCCGAACGTTTTGCATGATCGCGTGTGGGGGCTTGGCGGCATGGCCACGCTCATCTACAATCCCGGCCCGGATAACCAGTTCCGGTTCGTCACGTCAATGCGCGGTGACGATTATCAAATCCCCAACGATCCAGACGCTCAAAGGGCGGGCATCCGCGACGCGGAGCGGGAGCGCGACAGGCTGGCGAGTTTCTCGTGGGTGCATACGTTGCAACCCGGACTATTGCTGACCGTCTCGCCGTTCTATCACTACAATCGAGCCCATTACGACGGCGACCCGAAGGATGTGCCGGTCAGCACGGCCCAGCACCGTGGTTCGACGTACGTGGGCGCGCAAATCGCGGTGAGCCAAGTGACTGCGAAGCACAATGCGACCTTTGGAGTGTACGGCTTCGGGCAGCATGACGATGAGGCGGTCGATCTCATCGCAAATGACGGCTCCGGAGTTTCGCTTGCGCAGAACAAGACGGCCAGCGGCCATGTGGAAACATTATTTCTGGAGGATCAGTACAAAGCGCTGCCGTGGCTGACGCTCACGGCGGGCGTGCGGCTTACGCACTTCAATGGCGCGCTCTCCGAGAATGCCGCGAGCCCGCGGCTCGGTGGCGCCATTCGCATCCCGCGCGTGCATTGGGTGCTCCGGGGGTTCTGGGGCACGTATTACCAGGTGCCGCCGCTCTCGACGGCAAGCGGGCCGCTGCTGGCTTTTGCGGTCTCCCAAGGCCTGGGTTTTATCCCGCTGCGTGGAGAGCGCGATCAGGAGCACCAGTTTGGGTTGACGATTCCACTGCGCGGTTGGTCGGTTGACGTGAACAACTATCGCCAGCGCGCGCGGAACTACTTCGATCACAACGCCATCGGACACTCGGACGTCTTCTTTCCGTTAACGATTGACGGCGCACGATTGTATGGCTGGGAACTCACCGTGCATTCGCCCAAGATCGCGCGGCGCGGTGAAGTTTACCTTACGTATGCTGATGCCCATGCCGAAGCGGAAGGCGCGATCAGCGGGGGCCTGACGAATTTCTCTCCTCCCGCCGGCGGATATTTCCTGCTGGATCACGATCAAAGGTACACGCTTCACGCCGGATTCAATTTCAGTCTGCCGTGGCAAGCCTATGCCGGCGGCAATCTCTATCACGGCTCCGGCTTCACCGACGCGTCGAGCGATTTTCCGGCGCATTTGCAGCCGCACACTACTTTCGATCTTTCGCTCGGGAAGACTCTTGCCGACAGGGTAACGTTCTCGGTAACGGCGCTTAATGTGACGAACCGGCGGTTCTTGCTGGATAACAGCCAGACATTCGGCGGCACGCACTATGCGGACCCCAGACAGATCTATGCGCAGGTGAAATATAGATTCCACTATTGAGCGCGCTGAACCGCCGCTTCGCAACTTGCCCCCGAAGCGTTTCGTGGCCATAGAATGGACGGCATGAAGACTGTGTTGCTGATGGGTTTGGCGGCGGTGGCGCTTTTGGCGCATGAGGCGCATGCCCACGCGCCGGAGGATCTGGCCAGCGGCAAGCAGTTGTACCAGCGGAAATGCGCTGGTTGCCACGCAGCGGGTGGCCGCGGCGCATCCCGAGGCTACCGCCCATGAATCGCCGCAAATTTATGCAGGCATCGGCCGCCGCCACCACCACGCTGCTGCCGGCCCAGACGCCCCCGGCTCAAACCGGCTGGTATGACCGGCCCATGCGCTGGGCTCAGCTGGCCTTTGTCGAAGACGATCCGGGGAACTACGATCCCGCCTTCTGGCTCGACTACTTCCGCCGCATCCACGCCGACGCCGCTTGCCTTAGCGCCGGCGGCTGCGTCGCGTTTTATCCCACCCAGGTCCCCTTGCACTACCGCAGCCCGTGGCTGGGTCGTCGCGATGCCTTTGGCGACCTGCTCAAAGGATGCCGCGCGTTGGGCATGAACGTCATCGCCCGCACCGACCCGCATGCCGTCCATCAGGATGTCTACGATGCGCATCCGGACTGGATCGCGGTCGACGCCGGCGGCGCCAAACGGCGGCACTGGTCCGACCGCGAGTTGTGGGTCACCTGCGCCCTCGGACCTTACAACTTCGAATACATGCCCCGCATCCATGACGAGATCGTGAGCTTGTATCAGGTCGACGGTATCTTCACCAATCGCTGGGCCGGCTCGGGCATGTGTTACTGCGAACACTGCCAGGCCAACTTCCGCAACTACTCCGGTCTGGACCTGCCGCGCACTCTCGATCCGCAAGTGCCGGCCCGCAAGCAGTATATTCTGTGGCATCAAAAGCGGCTCTTCGACCTTTGGCGTCTGTGGGACGCCCGGATCAAGGCCATCAATCCCAATGCCGCGTACCTGGCGAATGCCGGAGGCGGAGCCCTGAGCGATCTCGATATGAAGACCGTGGGCGAGCTGGCGCCCACGCTGTTCGCCGACCGTCAGGCCCGCCGCGGCTTGATGCTGCCCTGGGCCAACGGAAAAAATGGCAAGGAGTATCGCGCCACGCTGGGGCGCAAAGCCATCGCCGGCATTTGTAGCGTGGGCCTCGAAGAAGAATATCGCTGGAAAGACTCGGTTCAAAACGGCCCTGAGATTCGGCTGTGGATGGCGGACGGCATCGCCCATGGTCTGCGCCCGTGGTTCACCAAATTCAATGCGAAACCCATCGATCGCCGCTGGCTTCCGGTGGTGGAACAGATCTACGCCTGGCATCACCAAAATGAACGCTATCTGCGCAACGAGCAGCCGCTGGCCACCGTCGCGATGGTCTACTCGCAGCAAACCGCCAGCTTTTACGGCGGCCCGCAAGCGCGTGCCAAAGTGGAGGACCCGGCGCTGGGCTACTATCAGGCGCTGGTCGAAGCGCGCATCCCGTTTGAGATGGTGCACGACCGCCTGCTCGATGCGGCGCACCTGGATGCCTTCCGCACCCTGATCCTTCCCAACATCGCGGCGCTTTCGACAGAGCAATGCGCGCAACTCGAAGGCTTTGTGATGCGCGGCGGCGGCATTATTGCGACGCACGAGACTTCTCTTTACGACGAATGGGGTGTCCGCAGAAAGGATTTCGGCCTGGCGCGGCTGTTCGGCGTTGCCTTCGAGGGCAGCCTGGAAGGGCCCATGCTGAATTCGTATCTGACGCTCGAAAAGGACCCGGCCACCGGCCAGTTCCATCCCTTGCTGGCGGGCTTGGAAGACGCCACGCGCATCATCAATGGCGTCAACCGCGTGCGTGTACGCCAGACCGCACCCGGCGTGGCCGCGCCTTTGACGGTGGTGCCCACGTATCCGGATCTGCCGATGGAAGAGGTCTTTCCACGTCCGTTACAAACCAAAGATCCGGGCGTTTACCTGCGGCAGGTGGGCCGCGGGCGAGTGGTTTATTTCCCCTTCGATCTCGACCGCACGTTTTGGGAAGTGCTCAATGTCGATCACGGCAAGCTCTTGCGCAACGCGGTGCTCTGGGCATCGGGCGAAGCGCAGCCTCTCAGCGTTAAGGGACCCGGCTTGCTGGACGTTTCTCTTTGGAGCCAAAAGGACTCCATCACGGTCCACCTCGTCAACCTGACCAACCCGATGGCGATGAAGGGGCCGTTGCGCGAAATTCTGCCGCTCTCCCGGCAGCAGTTGCGGATCGCGGTTCCGGCTGGCACGCGTATTGCAAAAGCGCATTTGTTGGTGGCCGGCAAAGACGTGCCGTTTTTACAAGAAGGAAACGTGGTTCGGTTGGAAGTTGCCTCGATCGATCTGCATGAAGT
>DOZZ01000082.1:0-783 GCA_003517725.1 Bryobacterales bacterium
GCTCGCGCCGCCCCGTCTAGCCCACATGGCCTCCGAAGCTCAAATCATCGCGAACCGCGCCAATGCCGCCCACAGCACCGGGCCCCGCACCGCTGCGGGCAAGGCTCGCGTCGCCCGCAACGGCCTCAAACACGGCGTTCTCTCCGTTTCACTCCTGCCGGACGAAAGCAAGGCCGACTTCCTGGCCCTGCGCGAAACCTACTTCGCACTATGCCGGCCCGCCAATCAAATTCAGTCGTTCCTCGTCGTCCGCATGGTGCTCGCCGCCTGGCGTCTCAACCGCCTCGCCTCGCTCGAGGCCCGCATCGTCTCCGCCCACCACGACGCCGCCCTCAACAACAAGGATTTCGCTCACAGCATCGCCGATGCCCTTCGTGGCGCGCTCCTCCCGAATCAGCCCGAAGCCGAACCCGAACAGCAACCCGGCCCCGCCCCTGCCGTCATCGAACACGATCCCGTCGCCCACGCCTACATTCGGGATAGCGAGCGCGGCAACACCATCACCAAACTCGCCCGCTACCAGACCTCGCTCGAGCGCTCCTACTACCGGGCGCTCCAGGAACTGAAGCAACGCCCCTCCGATGCGGAGTCTCCCGGCCATGTCTGAGCCCTCGCGCGTTGCCTCGCCCGTCCGCCGGGAAATTGGCTTTGGACGGCAAAATCGCACTTGTTTTCGGTGTCCCTCGCAGCTAACTGCTGAACAAAACAAAAGGAAAACCGGCGTTTCGCCCCTCCGGAAATTGGCTTTGCCGGTCGGACCAACGCCAGGCATTTTTGAGTGGG
>DOZZ01000082.1:842-1803 GCA_003517725.1 Bryobacterales bacterium
TTTTAGCGCGCGGTGTGCCGGAAGTGCCAGCGGTAGGCCAGCGCGCCCACCGCTACTGTTACGGCCGCGCTGAAGGATGCGACGGGCTGCCAGACGAAGCCGTAGATCGTCATGCATCCCGCCATCAGCAGGTAGGCGCCCGGCGCCAGCGGGAAGGCCAGATCGAGCGCATGCAGCCGTTGCCAGTGCGGGC
This sequence comes from Bryobacterales bacterium, assembly GCA_003517725.1. GTDB lineage: Bacteria > Acidobacteriota > Terriglobia > Bryobacterales > Bryobacteraceae > DOZZ01. The sequence goes on from DOZZ01000082.1 coordinate 1,036, forward strand.
GCCGCCGGAAGCGGAACACTGACGCCACCGCCAGCGCGCTGAAGAACGTCAGGCTGAACCCGATATACAGCACCAGCTGCGGGAACGGCGTCAGCGTCAGCAGCGCCGCCAGCGCGCCTTGCGCCAGAATCGCCGGCACCGGCGTGCGCCAGCGAGGGTGAACCCGTGCCGCTACGCGGAAGAAGGCGCCGTTACGGGCCATCGCGTAATAGACGCGCGGGCCGATGGTGATCATGGCGTTGATGGTGGCGGTAATCGAGATGGTCAGCAGCGCCGTGAAACCGCCGGCGATACCCGGTCCGAAGAGGCGCGAGGCTGCCTGCGAGGCCACCGGAATCACGCCTTTCATGGTTTCGAGCGGCGTGGCATAGATGTAGACCACGTTGAGCGCCAGGTACAGCGCGGCCACGATACCAGTGCCGGCCGCCAGCGCCAGCGGCAACGTTCGGCGCGGGCTGCGCAGCTCTTCGGCAATGTAGGTGGCGGCATTCCAGCCGCTGTACGCGACCATGATCCAAACCAGGCTGATGACGCTTTGCACCGCGAGCGAGTTGGTGGACGTGCGCACCGCATGCGTGGAGAAGTGACTCCAGTCGCCGGTGCTGGCAAGCAGCGCTAACAGTATGAAGGCGGCGAGGACCGCCAGTTTGGTGCCGGTCAGAATATTCTGCAGGCGCGCCACGCGGGCCAGGCCGAAGCAGTTCCACACGGTGAATAGACAGATGACGGCGGAGCCCGCGATCTGTGCCGGACCCAGGCGCAGCGACA
>DOZZ01000082.1:1959-3907 GCA_003517725.1 Bryobacterales bacterium
GCCGCGATGGGAGCGGAAAAGCCGGCGAAAAACGAGATCCAACCGGTCATGAAGCCCCAAACCGGACCGTAGGCTTCCGTCAGGTAGACGTAATCGCCCCCGGAGCTGGGGAAATTGATGCCGAGCTCGGAATAAGTCAGCGCGCCGCAAAACGAGAACAGCGCGCCGGCCAGCCAGATCAGCAGGATCAGCCGCGCATCACCTAAGTCCCCGGCCATAAAACCGGTGGTGGCGAAGATGCCGGTGCCAACCATGTTCGAGACCACCAGCGCGGTGGCGCTCAGAAAACCCAACTCCCGCAGCAGCGTGGGAGATCGCGGCACGGTGGCGTGGGAAGGAGTCAAAACTGTTAATATTATCAGTCAAAAACCGAACTCTATTCCCACTCCGTAGTGCCGCTCACCATAACGGCTGGAGGCTGGCGTTGAGTCCACTGGCTGGGGGCGTCGGATGGCAGACTCAACAGGTCAACGATCTGCTGCCTGGTCTTGTTCTTGCCCGACAAATTGTCGGCGAGCAGACGGCTCGCCTTGTCCGGACCGATGCCATAGACCTGCGCGAGCGCTTTCTCGTCCTGCGGATCAGTGGAGTTAAGATTGACTCGTTTCAGGCGCGGCGTGTTCCCCGTCGGCGGCACGTCGGGGCCGCGTTCGTTATCGATGGTGCCGCTGTAAATGGGCGCGTCGGGTTGCCAATCGTCCGGCTGGTCGCCCTTGGCAGCGGCGGTCTTTTTCTTCATGTCGTAGGCCGACAGCGTGAAGCTGCTGGGCAGCAGGTTCTCGGCCGGGATGTTGGTGTATTGCTGGCTCCACCCGGCGAAGTTTACCGTCACCTCGTACGACACCACTTTGGTGTGGTCGAGCACGCGCTCCTTCACCTTTTCCTCGCAGCGGCTCGACATGCGCGCGTTCATGGTGCGCGAAATGGGGATCAGGTTGAAGTCGCGGCCCGCCCCATACAGGTGGTGATTCAGAAGATGGCCCTGCACATAGGTGTTGGTGCGGCGGTTGACTTCATTCCAGAAGCGATTGCCGGCGCCGGGCTCGCTGCCGCGCCATTCGGAACGGCCCGGGGGACGGTAGGTGAGCGGCTCGGCCTTAACATGTTTGCCCACCGTGGAACTGAAGACCGTGTCCACCGTGTCGTCCTTGATCACGGTCTCGGGGATGACAGTTTCGTCGGGCAGCACGGTGCGCAACAACTCGGCGATCTCGCCCATCAGATCGGCGATGTCGCGGCCCGCCTGCACGCCGAAGGTCCCGGCTTTGATGGTGTCGATCTTGCCCAGCTTTTTTCGAATCTGCGCAACCTTGGCTTTATCGGCCTTGGGATTAGCTTCAAGATCGTCCAGGAACACGTAGAGGCGCGTCGGCGCCGACTCAATAAACAACTCGGCGTCCGGGCCCTCGCCGTGGAAGGTGAGGGTGTGTTCCTCCGCGCCGATTTTGGTCCGGCGGCGCTCGCGCCACCAGTTGGTGACGGCGCTCACCGCTTTGCCGACCACGTCCACCACGGCATCCAGTGCGGCCTTGCCTTTGTCAATGAGCCACAAAATGGCGGTGTCTACTTTGTCGCGAATGGTCTTGACCACGTCCTTGATCTCTTCACCCACGTTGCCGAAGCCGGCCAGGTTGGCGAGGAAGCCGATCACCACCGGCATGCCGCGGTCCATGGCATCTTCAATCAGGTCCGCCGCGGGCTGCAGCACCCCGCGGGCGATGTTAAGAATGCTGTCGAGCATCTTCTCGACCATCTGCAGAATCTGCCGCATGTACTGCACCACCGTCTTGATGGTGCGGTAGATGTCGATCAGCAGCATGATGGTTTCGCTGATGCCGGTGGGGTCGGCAGTCGTCAGCAACTGCGCCATGATGGCGCCCACCACGTTCTCCATGATCCAGGTGATCACGCCGTTGATCACCATGTTTTTCAACTCGGTGATCTTCTC
>DOZZ01000164.1 GCA_003517725.1 Bryobacterales bacterium
CAGCAGCATGTACATTGTCATCGCAAGTTTTATTGTCGGAATCCTGATCGGGCTGACCAGCATGGGCGGCGCGGCGCTGATGACGCCGTTCCTGGTGGTTTTTGCCGGCGTGCCCGCGGTGCTGGCCGTGGGAACCGACTTGGTCTACAGCGCCATCACGAAGATAGTTGGCGCCACGGCCCACTTTCGCCAGGGCACGGTCGATTTGCGCATCGTCAAGCTGCTGGCGATCGGCAGCATCCCGGGCAGCTTCCTGGGCTTTTTTTTCGTGCATAGCCTGCACCGCTTCGGGATTGACGGCGACGCGTGGGTGCGCCATGCGCTGGGCGTGGTGCTGGTGCTAGTGGCACTTATTATTCTGTACCGGACAATATTCCTGGACCCCGCGCCGCGCGAGCTGCCGGCCGCGCGCATTCCGGTGCTGACCATCGGAGTGGGCGCGCTGGTAGGCTTCGTCGTGGGCATGACTTCGGTGGGCAGCGGCAGCCTGCTGACCCCCTTTCTGGTGCTGGTCTTCCCGAATAAATCGGCGCGCGTGATCGGCACCGATGTTTTTCACGCCGCCATTTTGGTGACCGCCACGGCGTTCCTGTATATCAACGCCGGGCAGGTGCAATGGAACCTGATGCCCCGTTTATTGGCCGGCTCCGTGCCGGGGGTGCTGATCGGCAGCGCTCTGGCCGCGCGCATTCCGGCGCGAGGTCTGCGCTTCGGATTAAGTGCGCTGCTGTTCGCCACGGGGTATCGTCTGATCTGAGGTTTCTCTCTTGATCGACTTGCATTGCCACACCACCGCGTCGGACGGCACCGCTTCACCCAGCGGCATCGTGGCGCTCGCGGCTGAGTTGGGCCTCGACGCCCTGGCCATCACCGACCACGACACGCTGGCCGGTTATGACGAGGCCGCGCCGCACGCCCGGCGCGCCGGGCTCGACCTGATCTGCGGCGTGGAGTTGAGCACGCGGCCGCACCTGACCGCGCGCACCGAACGCCCGCCGTCAGTGCATCTGCTGGGCTATTTTCTGGACGCCGAGCCCAGCGCCGCCTTTCGCCACTGGCTCTGCTCGCATCAGGAGAGCCGCCGCGCGCGCAACCTTACGTTGATCGCGCGCCTGCAGGATTTAGGCGTAGCCATCAAGCTGGACGAAGTGGAAGCGATCGGCGGCAGCTTGACCGGCCGGCCCCATTTCGCGCGCATCCTGCAGCAAAAGGGCTACGTGCAATCGCGCCAGGAAGCTTTTGACGTGTACCTGGCCGATGACGCACAGGCCGGCGTCGAGCGCGCCGAGCCGGGGCTGCTCGAAGGCATCCGCCGCATTGTGGATGGCGGCGGGCTGGCGTCCCTGGCGCATCCGGTGCGCCTCGAAGCCTGCGATGCGGCATTTCTGCAAAAGTTCCTGCCGGCGCTGGTCGATGCCGGGCTGCAAGGCCTGGAGGTTTACCACAGCGATCACACGCCGCAGCAGACGCAGAGCTACGCCGCCCTGGCGCACGAGTTCGGGCTGGTCGAAACCGGAGGCTCCGATTTCCACGGCGACAACAAGCCCGGCGTGCAATTGGGAACCGGCCGCGGCCCCCTGGCGCTGCCCCTCACCGTTCTTGAAAACATGCGGCGCATCGCGCGCGTGCCCGCCGCCATCCATAAAGAAAGCACACCATGCAAGACACTTTGAACCTGACCCACCTGCAGGCGCTGGAAGCCGAGAGCATTTTCATCATGCGCGAGGTGGCCGCCGAATTTCAGAAGCCGGTGATGCTGTATTCCATCGGCAAAGATTCATCGGTGATGCTGCGGCTGGCCGAAAAGGCCTTCTACCCCGGTAAAATTCCGTTCTCCTTCCTGCACGTCGATACGACGTATAAATTTCGCGAGATGATCGACTTCCGCGACCAGCTCTGCGCCCAACTGGGCGTTAACCTGATCGTCCACATCAATCAGGAAGCCATCGACGATGGCGCCAGCCCCTTTAAGCTGGGCACTCAAAAGTGCTGCGGGCTCTTGAAGACCAAGTCGCTGTTGGACGCGTTGCGCGAAGGCGGCTTCGACGCGGCCTTCGGAGGCGCGCGCCGCGATGAGGAGAAATCGCGCGCTAAAGAGCGCATCTACTCGTTCCGCGACAGCTTCGGGCAATGGGACCCCAAGAACCAGCGGCCCGAGCTGTGGAACGTCTTCAACTCCAAGGTCAATAAGGGCGAGAGCATCCGCGTCTTTCCGCTCTCGAACTGGACCGAGTTGGACGTGTGGCAGTACATCCACGTCGAAAACATTCCCATCGTGCCGCTCTATTACGCCAAGGAGCGCGAGGTGCTGGTGCGCGGCAATTCGCTGATCCCGCTCGAACACAATTTCCCGCTGCTGCCGGGCGAGCGGCCGCAAAAAGTGATGTGCCGGATGCGCTCGCTGGGGTGCAGTTATTGCACCGGCGCCATTCGCTCGGAAGCCGACACCATTCCGAAAATCATCGACGAACTGCTGACGTTCCGCCGTTCGGAGCGCGAGAACCGCGCCATCGACCACGATCAGGAAGGGTCGATGGAGATGAAGAAGAGAGAAGGTTACTTCTAATGGACGCCAGCACCACGGCGGCTACGGCCGCGCCTTATACCTTCGCCGAAACGCAGCAGGAGCAGACGCGCGATCTGCTGCGCCTCTCGACCGCCGGCAGCGTCGACGACGGCAAGTCCACTCTCATCGGCCGCCTGCTGTATGATTCGCGCGCCGTATATGAAGACCAGGTGGCCGCGGTCAGCAACCGCACCGTCAACGGCGTCGCGGGCGCCGTGGATTTCGCGCTACTCACCGACGGCCTGCGCGCCGAACGCGAGCAGGGC